>CAYUOL010000316.1:0-7856 GCA_964446345.1 uncultured Iamiaceae bacterium
CGAGCACCCGGTGTTCGACGCCGACAACCACTACTACGAGGCGTTCGACGCGTTCACCCGGCACCTCGATCCGGCGCTCGGCCCCCGGTGCGTGCAGTGGTGCGAGATCAATGGGCGGAAGTACCACGTGCTCGGCGGCCGGGTCAGCAAGGCGGTGTCCAACCCCACCTTCGATCCGATCGCCGAACCCGGCGCGATGTACGACTACTTCCGCGGCAACCCCGACGGGAAGGACCCGCTCTCGTTCCTCTCCAGCCGCGAGCCCATCCGCACCGAGTACCGCGACCGTGAGGCACGCGTCGCCGTGATCCGGGAGCAGGGGCTCGAGGCGGTCTGGCTCTTCCCGACGCTCGGGATGATCTACGAGGAACCGTTGAAGGACGACCCCGGCGCCGTGTGCCACACGTTCCGCGCGTTCAACCGTTGGCTGGAGGAGGACTGGGGCTTCGTCCACGAGGACACGATCTTCACCGCGCCCTACCTCTCGCTCGCCGATCCGGCCTGGGCGGTCGAGGAGCTGACGTGGGCCCTCGATCGTGGCGCCCGCACGATCGTCATGCGCCCGGCCGCGCCGACGACCGAGACGGGTCGGCACTCGCCGTTCGATCCGATGTTCGACGGCTTCTGGTCGCTCCTGAACGACAGCGGCGTCACGCTCGTGCTGCACGCCAGCGACGGGGGCGTGTCGTCGAACGGCTACACGCCGGACGGCCCGTTCGCCGCGACGTTCGACGCCGGTTGGAAGCCGTCGATCAAGTTCTTCGCGATCGAGCAGGCCATCAAGGAGTGGATGGCCTCGCTCGTGCTCGAGAACCACCTCGCCCGGTTCCCGAACCTGCGCATCGCCTCGGTCGAGAACGGCGCCGAGTTCCTGCCCGACCTCTTCCGCAAGTTGCGCTCGGTCGCGAACCGCGTGCAGGGCTACTTCGCCGACGACCCCGTCGAGCTCTTCCGGAACAACGTCTGGATCAAACCGTTCTGGGAGGACGACGTGCACCAGGTGGTCGAGCTCATGGGGGCCGATCGGGTGATCTTCGGGTCGGATTGGCCCCACATCGAGGCGTTGCCCCACCCCCTCGACTACCTGCGCGAGGTCAAGGACTTCGACGACGCCACCCGCCGCAGGATCCTGTACGACAACGTCGTGGAGCTCACCGAACCTCGCCCGACCTGACGTGTAACCGCGCGTGGGCGCCATTGTCCAGGCAGGAACGGCGACCTAGGCTGCGTGACCTGGGCACGGCGATTCTGGAGGCGTGGGCGTGTACTCACCGAGCAAGAACGATCCCGTCCGGCGGGGGCAACAGGTACCGGCACCGCAACCGAAACCGGAAGCGGCGGAGGGACCGAGCTCGGGGGATCCCGCTCGGCGCTCCCGTCGCCGCCGCGCCGGTCGGGCGGCGGTCGCCGGCGCAGCCGCCCTGCTCCTCGGCAGCGCGCTCGGCACGATCCCGGCCCAGGCCTCACCCGGCCAGGTCGTGACCCCGTCCACCGCCGACGTCGCGGCGCAGACCTTGGGCGGCCCCGGCGTCACGGTGACCAACGTGACCTACACGGGCGCCGCCGGTGGCATCGGCACCTTCAGCGGCATGGGCGCGGCCGGGTTCGACAGCGGCGTGATCCTGTCCTCGGGTGACGTGGTCAACGCCGTCGGCCCGAACCAGACGTCGGGGCAGACCACCGCCTTCGGCACCGCCGGTGACGCGCAGCTCGACGCCCTCGTCGGTGGGTCCAGCTCGGCCAACAGCACCTTCGACGCCGCCGTGCTCGAGTTCGACTTCGTGCCCACCTCCAACGTCGTGAGCTTCAAGTACGTGTTCGCCTCCGAGGAGTACAGCGAGTTCGTCGGCGCGGGCGTCGACGACGTGTTCGCCTTCTTCGTGAACAACACCAACTGCGCCACCGTCGGCGGTCAGCGGGTCAGCGTCGACACGATCAACAACGGCAACCCCGGCAACCCGTCGTTCACCCCGAGCCACCCCGAGCTCTACCGCGACAACCCGACGCCCGCGAACCCCGGCGTCGATCCGGCCTCGCCCATCGACGTGCAGTACGACGGGCTCACGACGGTGCTGAACTGCCAGGCCACCGTCACGCCCGGGCAGACCAGCCACATGAAGCTGGCCATCGCCGACACCGGCGACCAGGTGCTCGACTCGACCGTCTTCCTGCAGGCCGACAGCTTCCAGAGCAACGAGCCTCCCGTGTGCCCGGCTTCCTCCGTCGGGGTGCTGTGGAACCAGCCGCAAGCGGTCACCCTCGGCGCCACCGACCCGAACACCGCCGACGTGCTCACCTACGCCATCACCACGCAACCGCAGTTCGGCACCCTCAGCGGCACGGCTCCGAACCTGACCTACACCCCGTTCACCAACTACATCGGGCCCGACTCGTTCGCGTACACGGCTTCCGACGGCAAGGCTGCGTGCGGGCCGGCCACGATCACGCTGGCCGACGGCCTCGCGCCTCCGGGGATCGCGGTGAACAAGGACGTGCTGCGCCCCGGTGACTCGCTGTACGTGACCGGCGCCGGCTTCGCCCCGGGCAGCTCGGTCGACATCACCATCGAGTCGACCCCGGTGCTGCTGGGCACCGTCACCGCCGATCCGACCGGCGCGGTGGCATCGAACGTGCAGATCCCGAACACGATCGCCGCCGGGGTGCACACCATCAAGCTCACCGGCCAGACCGTGGGTGGCGCCGTGCTCGTCCAGAGCATGGAGGTCACGATCGCCAGCGTCATCTCGCCGGTGGCGCCGACGACGTCGATCCCGACCTCGTTCATCACGAACGGCACCCCGATCGCGGCCGAGCTCCCCGCCACCGGCGGCGTGCCGTGGCCGACGGTCTCCTTCGGCCTCGTCCTCATCGGCGTCGGCCTCGTCCTCGTGGGCCGAGAGCGCACAACCCGGTAGCGCAGCAGACCGAGCGTCAGCGAGCAGGGACGACTACGAGAAGAGGTCCTTCCGGGGTTCGTCCTTGTAGACCGGTGTGCGCTTCTGGTCGAAGGCCCGGATGGCTTCGGGGAGGTTGTCGGTGAAGCCGAGCATGAGCTGGTTGCGGTCTTCGATCTCGATCGCCGCTTCGAGGCTCGGGTTCTCGAGGTTCACCCAGAGGATGTCCTTGGTCATCGCCAGGCCGTAGGGGCTGTACGTGCACATCGTCGCCGCCGCCTCGAGCGCGGCCGGCACCAGGTCCGCGTCGGGCAGGACGCGCGACACCAGGCCCATGCGCAGCGCCTCGTCGGCATCGATGGTGCGACCCGTCAAGAGGATGTCGTTGCTGTGCGCCGCCCCGATGAGGCGCGGCAGCAGCCAGCTCACCCCGAGCTCGGTCGAGGTGAGGCCGTTCACGATGCCGGTGGCGTTGAACGTGGCGCTGGCCGACGCGAAGCGCAGCTCGGCGGCGAGGGTGAGGCACATCCCGCCGCCGTACGCGGGACCGTTGACGGCGCAGATCACCGGCTGGTGCATCCGGCGGATCTGGGGGATGAGGCGTGAGTAGTAGCGCATCGATCGCTGCGCGATGCGGCCGACCTGGAGGCCGTCGATGTTCGGGATGATGCCGTAGTCCTTGAGATCGAGGCCGGAGCAGAAGGCGCGCCCCTCGCCCGTCAGCACGACGACGTAGCAGTCGTTGTCGTCGTTGGCCTCGGCCAGCGCGTCGTGCAGCGCGATCACGAGGTCGATCGACATGGCGTTCAGCCGCTCGGGGCGGTTGAGCGTGAGCAGCGTGGTGTGCGGTTGGGGATGGGAGACCAGCACCAGCTCGTCGGTGCCGGACGGTTCGGGATCGGCCATGCCCGACGCTACCGCCTCATCTGACGCGGCATCAGGAAGGGTCCAAGGGCCCTGGGGGCCGCGCGCTGCCGCCGGTAAGGTTCCGCACGACTCGCCCCGAGGAGAACGAACCCCATGGCCCCGCGCACGCTCACGTTGGAAGAAGCCGCCGACCTCGTCCGTCCCGTCGACACCATGGCGGTGCCCCTCGGCCCGGGGCAACCGACCGGGTTCCTGCACGCTCTCGGCGGCCGGGAGTCGTTCGAGGACCTTCAGATCTTCGGCGCGCTGCTGGTGGACCTCTACGAGGTGTTCACCCGGCCGGGCGTGCGCTACCTCAGCGGCTTCTACGGGCCGGCCGAGCGGTTCCTCCACGACTCCGGGGCCGACGTGCAGTTCGTGCCGGCCGACTTCCGTCGCTTCGAGCCGATCCTGGTGGCGCTGGCCCCCCGCATCATGACCACGGTCGCGTCGCCCCCCGACGCCGACGGCTACCTCAGCCTGTCGGTGCACGCGGGGGCCTCGGTCGAGGCGCTGCACCAGGCCGGGGCCGACCCCGAGCGGCTGCTGATCGTCGAGAGCAACCCGAAGTTCCCGCGCACCCTCGGGCTGGGCGAGCACGAGCACCGCCTGCACCTCGACGAGATCGACGTGCTGGTCGAGAGCGATCGGGATCCGGTGAACATCGCCGACGTGCCCGCAGGCGAGGCCGAGCGCAAGATCGCCGAGCTCGCCGCGGCGTTCGTGACCGACGGGTGCACGTTGCAGACCGGCATCGGATCCATCCCCAACACCGTCGCCACCATGCTGGCGGATGGTCCCGGGGGTGACTACGGCGTGCACTCGGAGATGTTCACGAGCGGGCTCATGCGGTTGCATCAGGCAGGCAAGGTGTCGAACGCGCGCAAGGGCATCTTCGACGGCGTGTCGATCACCACCTTCGCCGCCGGGGTGCCCGAGCTCTACCAGTGGCTCGACGGCGGCGACGAGGTGCGGTTCCTGCCGGTGTCGGTGGTCAACGCCCCGCACGTCATCGCCGCGAACCGCAAGATGGTCATGATCAACGGCGCGGTCAGCATCGACCTCGCCGGTCAGGTGATCGCGGACACCGTCGGCGGCAAGCAGTACTCCGGCATCGGGGGTCACGAGGACTTCACGATGCCGTCGGGGCTCGAGCTCGAGGACCGCTCGTTGCTGTGCCTGCCTTCGAGCGTCGAGATCGGCGGCACCCGCATGTCGCGGCTGGTCTCGCAGCACCCCGCCGGGTCGATCGTGACGACGCCCCGTCACCAGCTCGACACCGTGGTGACCGAGTACGGCGTCGCCGAGCTGCGCGGGCTCACGGTGCGCCAGCGTGCCGCGGCGCTCGCGGCGATCGCACACCCCGACTTCCGGGACGACCTCGAAGCGGCGGCGGCGGAGCACCCACCGACCTGACGCCGGCCCGAGGGCGAACCGCTGACCGCGACGAGGGGCGCGGTTCGCGATTAGAACATCGGCCATGAGCGATGCCGGCAAGGTGCTCCTCGAGCTGATCCTCTTCATCCCCGGTCTCGTCCTCGTCACGTTCGTGGCGACGCGCCTGTTGGGCGTGCGGCGGTCGTGGGTGGCGAACATCACCTCCGTGGTGCTCGGCTCGGTGCTGGGCACCGCGATCGCCCTGGTGATCGCCGACGGGGACATCGCCGCCCGGGGCTTCCTGCGCAACTCGATGGCGATGGCGTTCGTGATGACCATGGTCGTGGCGGTCGGTGCCGACCTGCTGGCCAAGCCGGGCAGCCTCGCCAAGGGCGACCAGGCCGGGCTCTTCGTCATCCCGCACCCGATCACCCAGGTGCGCAGCGCGATCGACGACGCCCGCCGGACGCGCGAGATCATCCAGATCCTCACCCGCAACGGCTTCGGCCTGCGGCTCGGGCTGCGCAGCCGTCGCGAGAAGCGCGAGGCGATCGCCGAGGCGCCGGTCGAGGTGCGCCTGCGCGCGACGCTCGAGCAGTGCGGCGGCATGTTCGTCAAGCTGGGCCAGATGGCGTCGACGCGGACCGACATCTTCCCGCCCGACGTCATCGAGGTGCTGAGCCACCTGCAGAGCCAAGTGACCCCCGAGCCGCCCGCCGTGATGAAGGAGCTGCTCGAGCAAGAGCTGGGCTCACCGATGGAGACCGTCTTCGCGGAGTTCGACTGGGAGCCGATCGCGGCCGCGTCGATCGGTCAGGTGTACCGGGCGACCCTGCGCTCGGGGGAGCGCGTGATCGTCAAGGCGCAGCGGCCGAACGTGGCCGAGCTCGTGCGGCGCGACAGCAAGGTGCTCCTCCGCTTGGCGCAGTCGGTCGAGAACAACACGCCCTTCGGCGCCGAGTACCGCGTCTACGAGCTCGCCGAGGAGTTCACGAAGGGGCTCGCGCTCGAGCTCGACTTCCGCATCGAGAGCCGCAGCACCGAGACCATCCGCGAGAACATGGAGACCCAGCCGGGCATCCGCGTGGCGAAGATCTACAACGCCTACTCCACGGCTCGCGTGATGGTGCAGGAGCGGCTCGAGGGCATCAGCGTCGCCGAGAGCGAGGAGCTGCGCGAGCGGGGGTTCGATCGGGAGGCGCTGGCCGACACGCTGCTGCGGGCCGCGCTCACCCAGATGATGACCAATGGGTTCTTCCACGCCGATCTGCACCCCGGCAACGTGATGGTGCTCGACGACGGCACCGTCGGGATGATCGACTTCGGCGCGACGGGTCGGCTCGACCCGCTGATGATGTCGTCGTTGCAGCAGATGCTCGTGGCCACGAGCCTGCACGACGCAGCGCTGCTGCGCCAGGCCGTCAGCGAGGTGGCCGAGATCGGTCCCGACGTCGACCCCGACGCCCTCGAGCGGGCGCTCTCGCGCTTCATGGCCGAGCACGTCGCGCCCGGCGCGGCGATCGGTGCGTCCGCGGTGCACGACCTGATGCAGATGCTGACGACGTTCGGCATCCGCGTGCCGGCCGAGCTGACGACGTTCTCGCGCGCGCTCGTGATCCTCGAGGGCACGCTGGCGACGATGTGCCCGGGCTACAAGCTCTCCGAGCACGTGCAGGGCATCGCCAAGGAGTGGGCGGCGGAGAAGTTCGACCCCGGCTCGATGGACGAGCTGATGAAGGCCGAGCTCATCCAGCAGCTGCCCACCCTCCGCCAGCTGCCCCGCCACGCGGACCGCATCGCCGACCTGATCGAGCGGGGCACGCTCACGACGCGGGTCTCGCTGTTCTCCACCCCCGCCGACGTACACCTCGTCACCAAGCTCGTCAACCGGTTCACCCTGGCCTTCCTGGGGGCGGTGCTGGGCCTCATCTCCGCCGTTCTCATGGCGACCGATCGGGGGCCGATCCTGGCGGACGGCACACAGCTGCTCCACATCTTCGGGGCGATCGGGCTCGCGTGCGGCTCGGTGCTGATGCTCCGGGTCGTCGCGGCCATCGTCCGCGACGGGCTCAACTGACCCGGTGCTACCGGGGCCGGGCGGCCGGTCTCTCGGCCGGACGGAACGCGAGCGGCCCCCCTATCGTTGAGGGAGGCACAGACCGCCCCGGGAGGCCCGCCACCGGCACCACGTCGGCACGGACGGGACGGCTGGAGGAGAGGACCGACATGATGTTCGGCAAGAACAAGTCGCAGATGCCCGATCCGGCGGACGCCCTGAAGGGCCGTGACGTCGCGATGCCCGTGCCGGCGCAGCACTTCGTGAACTTCCACGAGCTGCAGCCCCCGTACCCCGATGGCCTCGAGCGGGCCATCTTCGGGATGGGGTGCTTCTGGGGGGCCGAGCGCAAGTTCTGGGAGGTGCCCGGCGTGTACACCACCGCTGTCGGCTACGCAGGCGGCTACACGCCGAACCCGACCTACGAAGAGGTGTGCTCGGGCCGCACCGGCCACAACGAGGTCGTGCTGGTCGTCTACGACCCCGAGAAGGTCACCTACGCGCAGCTGCTCAAGGTGTTCTGGGAGAACCACGACCCGACCCAGGGGATGCGCCAAGGCACCGGCGTCGGCACCCAGTACCGCTCGGGCATATACGCCACGACGCCCGAGCAGCTCCGCGAG
>CAYUOL010000317.1:0-7850 GCA_964446345.1 uncultured Iamiaceae bacterium
TCGAACCGTCGGACGCCATGCGCGCCGAAGCGCTCGCCACGGGCGTCGCCGAGCGTCACCCGTACGCCGCGGCGTGGGCGGAGGCGCTGCCGCTCGCCACCGCGTCGATCGACCTCGCGTGGCTCTCGACGGTGTGGCACCAGTTCGACGATCAGGCCGCGGGCCACGTGCTCGTGCGCGGGCTCTTCAGCGATGTCCCGGTGACCGGCTTCCTGGCGCACTTCCCGGGACACGAGCGAGCGGCGGCGACGTTCCCCTCGACGTCGCGCACGTCGTCGTGCTTCGCGGACGCCGGCTTCGCGCTGGCGCGCGTCGATGACGTCCTCGAGCCGTGGATGTTCCGGGTGCCTGCGTGGGTCGAGCGGGTGCGCCGGCTGCGACACACCGACTCGGCGTTGCGCCCCCTGACCGACGACGAGATCGAGCGCGGGATCGAAGCGGTGACGAGCCGGTACGGCGGCGCACCGGACGAGGTGGCGAGCGAGATCACCATCCGGCTGCTGGTCTTCCGCCGATCACCCTGACCCGAATGCCGGACCACGCCACCCCTCGGGCTGGTTCACCGGCGGGGCGGCCACGCGACCGGCTCGACTGTCAGGGATTCCTTGACAAGGCGGCCTTGTCAAGACATCCTTGACACATGATGATGACCAAGACGAAGACGGGGCCGAGCGACGACACCGCGTTGAGCTGCAGCTTCTGCCTGCGCACGGCGGACGAGGTGGACCGCCTCCTCGCCGGGGCCACCGCCCACATCTGCGATGCCTGCGTCGGCGCATGTGACCGGATCCTCGCGGACCCGGACATCCCCTTCCCCGCGATGCCCGACACCGACGTCGACGGCCTGCTGCTGCGCCTGCGCTCCGCCGCTGACCACGCCGCATCGGCCGACGCCGGCCTGCGCGGGTTGATCGACGTGCTCCGCGAGCGAGAGGTCAGCTGGGCCCGCATCGGCGAGGCCCTCGGCGTCTCCCGCCAAGCCGCGTGGGAGCGCTTCGGCTGACCGACCGCGATCGCCGCGCCGGCGGCGCCCGGTCTCGTTGCCTAGAGTCGGGCGAACGGCCAGCGGGAGGTCAGTGGTGGAGCAGCAGGGATGGGCGACGACGCTCACCGCCGTGCGCGAGCAGCGCCGCCGCTTCGAGAGCGGCGAGGTGCACGAGGACCCGGCTGCTCCGGTGGAGGCACCCGACGGAACCGGTCCCCGCGTTCTCGTCGCCGTCATCGCGTCATCGCTCACCGCGTTGTGGGGTGGCGGGGTCGTCGCACTCGTGACGCAGCCCGACCCCGTTCCGGGGACGGGTCCCGAAGGGCTGTACCCCCGCGCCGCGGCTGCCTGGGCGGTGCTCATCGCGGCCGCGATCGCCGGCGGTGTCGCGGTGGCCCTCTCGCCCGTCGTCACACGACGCAGCCGAGCGGTTGGCACGACCGCCCTCGTGGTGACGCTCACGGCGATGGCTGCGGCGCTGCTGCGCCTGTTCCCGTTCCAGCTCCCCGTCGGCGAGCACACGCTCGGCAACGGCCAGACCTACCTGCACGCCGGGTCCGACGTCCTGACGCGGTTCCTCCCCGTCGTCGGCGCGGGCGCGCTCAGCGCCGCGGTCGTGGCGCTGTTGCTGGTGCGGGACAAGACGCCTGGCACCATGATCGCCGTCGCGACCGTCGGGGTGGCGTGGGTGATCGCCGGGTCCGGCGTGACGCGGGCGCCGAGGCTCACCGAGCGCGCCTCGAGGTCCGGCATTGAGGTGTGGGGCAACCCCGACCTGTCGATCGCGATGCTCGGGGGCGGGGTGCTGTTGGTGACGGTCGCACTCGTGCAGGTCGTGCGGATGCCCGCCCGGCGCCAGGGACGCGCGTCCGCACGGCGCTGGATCGTGGTGGCCGAGGTGGCGAGCGTGGCCGGCGCGATCGCGGCGCTGGCTTGGCCCACGCACCACGTCGGCACGTGGATCGCCGGTCGGCCGCTGCGACGCCACCGACGACCGGTGCTCCCGCGCGTCGAGCGGTCTGCCGGTTCGGCCGTCGCCGGTCGCGACCGCGCCGGTGCTCGCTGGCTCGACTGCGCGGCCGAGGAGAAGGCGTCGATCGGCGCGTTCGAGGAGCTGGCCGCGCACCTCGTCCGTCTCGGCGCGCCGTCCGAGCTCGTCGACCGTGGCCGGCGCGCCGCTCGCGACGAGCAGCAGCACACGGACGCGTGCCTGACAATGGCGGCGCAGTTGGGCCACCCCGGGTCCCTCGGTGCGCTCCCGCCGTCGCGACGACGGGTCGACCGCCCGATCCCGACGCGCCTCCGCCGGGCGCATCTCGAGATCCTGGTGCGCGAGTCGATCGTCGACGGGATGATCGGCGAAGCGCTCGCGGCCGAGCGCCTGCGCGTCGGCGGTGCCAACGCCTCGTCGGCCAGCATCCGCCAGATCACGGCTCGGCTCGCCGCCGACGAGCGCGCCCACGCGGCGCTGGCCGCGGACATCGTTCGCTGGTGCGCTCATGTCGAGCCGCGGGCAACGCGCCGGCAGATCCGCTGGGTGCGTCACCGGCTGCGCCACGACTCCTTCGACGCGGGCGCCGACGGCTCCCCGCCGACCGCCGAAGACGTCGCCGCCGGCTTCGTCGACGAGGCCCAGGCGCAGTGGTGCTGGCGCACGGTGCGCCGCCACGCGCTCGCGCAGCTCGCCGCGATCGAAGAGGACCTCTCTCCTCGCTGATCTGGCCACGTCGGCATCGGCGCGTTCAGCGAGAAAGACGCTCTCCGCGGCCGGGCAGGCGACCGAGGTCGACCCCCAGGCGTCGACCACCGCCCTTTCCGGCGCAGCGGGGGAGCGCCGCCATCCAGGCATCGAGCAGGTCGACGTCGTAGCGATCGCGGACAGCGACGTCGTCGACGATGTCCGGGAACTGCCACACCACGCGAGCGGGATCGAGCGCCGCCAGCGCCTCGTACCAGTCGCGCAACGGTCCGGCCAGGCGTCGGTGCAATGCGAAGTTGCGCCGTCCTCTCGTGACGTCGGCCTCGCGTTGCGCCGCCAGGGTCGCGTCGTCCGGGATCCAGCACGCGACGAGGTCGGCGATGCCCAGGCGCTGCTCTGCGATCGCCCGCCGGCAAACGAGGACGCCGGCGTCGAACACCGCCCAGTCGCCGGCATCCACCCGTGCGAGGCAGTACGAGTAGTGCAGCTTCAGCGGATCGGTGTCGCACACAGCGAGACCGGTCACGGCTTCGGTCGCCACCGCCGTCGACCAGCGGCGGGCGTCGAGGTCGGCCCACGTCTGCGCGATCTCGTCGACGTCGAGCGTCGTCGGCACCTCGACCGGGCCGGTCTCGGCGACGACCGAGCCGGCGGGCCATCGGGCGGCCCACGTCGACTTCCCGGCCGCGCTCGGCCCTTCGAGCACGACGAACATCGGTGGACGCTACCTCTCACTCGCCAGGACATCGTTCCGCTTGGGAGGAGGTGTGGTTGCCGTCAGGACATCGTTCCGCTGGTGGAGGTTGGTTTCCGCCGGGACATCGTTCCGGTTAGCGGAGGGTGCGGGCGAGGTTGAAGTCGCCGTCGTGGATGATCTCGCCGTTGAGGGTGACGACGATGACCTTCTTGGCGCGGACCTTGATGATGGCGGTCACGTACTGGTGGGTTTGGTCCTCGGCGACGATGATGCGTTTGCCGAACAGGTCGACTCGGCGGTTCGAGCGGATGTAGCGCACGACCTCGATGCGGCCCTGGGCGGGGAGCCGGGTCGGGGGCTGGTACGCGTCGGACAGGGGCCGTTGGAGTCGGCCTTCCCAGATCTGGTTCGGGGTTGAGCCGCCGTGGGCTGAGTAGCGGTGATGGGTGTTGTGGAACGCGATGAACGCGGCGTTCTCGGCGCGGAGGTGATCGATGCTGGTGAAGACCTCGGTGCGGAAGAACGACTTGTCCCACACGTCGTTGAAGTGCTCGACGATCCCGTTGCGCCACGGCTCGCGCACAGGGATGAACCTCGGGGTCACGCCGAGATCGAGGCACGTCGCGACGATCGGGCTGAAGTACTGCCACGCCGGCTGGATCCCGCCCCGGAAGTTCGCGTGGTTGTCGAACTGCGCGACGGCAGGGACACCGACTTGGGTCCAGATCCCCGCTAGCGAGGCTGCGAGCAACGGTGGGCGTAGTTCGGTGACGATGTCATTGCCGGCCCGGTGCGACCCGACATCGACCAGGTTCAACGCGTGGAACTGCGCCGCGCCGAAGAGGTGACGGGGCCCGACCATGTCGATCTGGTGGGTGGTGCCCGGCTCGACACCAACCGGCGTCGGATACGGCACCCCCTTGGAGACGTAGCCCGGCTGGCGGCGCCGGGGCCGGCTCATCCCGGCCCGGGCCAGGACCCTCTCGATCGTGCGCGCCGGGGGGATCTGATCGACACCGACCCGGCGCAGTTCCCACTGGATCGCCAGCGACCCGTACTGGGCTCGCGGGTTCGCGACCAACCGGGTTCGGGCCGCCAGGATCAGCGCCTCGAGCTCGTCGGGGGTGCGCGTCGGAGACCGATGCGGCGCTCGTGACCGTGACTGGGCCCAGCCCTCGTCGTCCCCATCGATCTCATGGCGCGCCACCCACTTGCGGACCCAGCGCGTGGTGCGCCCCAACGCGTCGGCGATCTCGGTCGGACTCTCGCCCGCCAACCGGCGCCGCACTGCTTCCTGCCGCAACTCATCCTCGGACACCCAACGCTCCTCGATCGGTCAACAAGACCGACCGAGCCAACAGCGGAACGATGTCCCTGCGGGAATCGACCTCCCGAGACGGAACGATGTCCGGACGGTTCCACCGGAACGATGTCCTGGCGGCCCTCAGCTACCCCTCCCCCGCATGTCGACCCACCGAGGTCTGCGGGCAACCGACCATGGCATCGACGTCGACGAGCGTCCACGGTCGTCGGGTGCACCTGCTCCCGACCCGACCTCCGCCCACGTTCGTGCGATCGGCGGGCGTGCAGGTCGTCGAGGTCGCGCTGCTCGCCCTGCTCCTGCACTCGGTGCTGGTGACGGCCGGCATCGGCGAAGAGGCGACCGTGATGGTGAACCTGGTGTTCGCCTTCGTGGTGGTGGCGGTCGCAAGCTTCGCGGGTCTCGACCAGGGCGACGTCGGGCTGGTCACGTCGCGTGAGGGGTGGCTGCTCGCGGCCGCTGCGGGCGGTACAACCGCTGTCCTCGTCGTCGTTGCGGCCGCGTTGGGACTGGTCCCGTCCGATGCCGCCGTCGCGGCGCTCCCCACGCCCGCCGTGTGGTTCCGCGTGCTCGTTGCGATCCCGATCGGCACCGCGGTGTGCGAGGAGATCATCTTCCGCGGCGCGCTGCTCGCCACGCTGGACCGGCTCACCACGACGAGGTGGTCGACCGTGATCACCTCGGCGCTGTTCGGGCTGTGGCACGTCGCCGCCGAGGCGTCGCGCACCGGAGCCCTGGGACTGGGCGTGCTCCCTGGGGTCCTGGCCACCGCGGCCGTCTCGGCGTTCGTGCTGATCCCGCTGCGGCGACGGTCCGGTGACCTCGCGGCCCCGATCGCCGTCCACGCCGTTGCGAACGTCGGCGTGTTCGCCGCCGTGCTGCTGGCCTCCGGCTGATCAGCTGGGCGGACGGCCCGCGCCGGTCAGCATCACCAGCCAGGGGTCGTCCTGGTCGGGCGGCATGCCGAACAGGCGCTCGCCGACGACGGTGAGCGCGTCGAGTGCGTCGGATGACGGCCGGTACGAGCGGCCGTCGGCGGCAAGCACGTCGTCGTGGTGCATGACGATGTCCATCAGCCCGAAGAGGACCTGCAGCCCGACCGGCAGGGTGCCGAACTGGTGGGGCACGGGCTCATCGAGATCGACGATCGCATCGAGGAACCCCGTCACCGCCGCGACCAACTCGATCGACGGGTCACCGCGGAATGCCGCGACGGCACGCAGGTTCTCGGCGTCGAGCTCGTCCTGCGCGAAGGGCGGTGTGAAGTCCCCACGCCGGCCCTGGTCGAGCATCTTCCCGAACCGCCGGAACGTCTCGGTGAGGTGGATGGTGATGTCGCGCACGGTCCACGGCACGCATCTCGTCGGCAAGGCGTCGAGCGCTCCGCTCCCGATGTCGTCGAGGTACCGCGTCAGCTCGAGGCGCGTCGCAGCGATGCCGTCGGGCCATGGCCCGGCGACCGGTGGGGCGATGCGATCGCTCATCCGGCGAGGGTACCGCTGCGAGTCCCGGAGCCTCCGGGATCGTGGTGCGCTCAGTGGGACGCGGTCAGCGTCTCCATGAGGCGGGCGGCGAGCTCGGTGTACGCCGTGCCGACCGCGCCGGTCGGGTCGCCGAGCATCGTGGGGACACCGTCGTCCTCACGGGCGGACGCGTCGTGCTCGGGGATGCGGCCGTACACCTCGAGGCCGGTGTCCTTCTGCATCGTGCGCCGCTTCGGGGTGCGCCCGTCGACGTACCCCGAGATGACGAGGCCCGAGCCCAGGCACGTGTCGCGGAAGACCGACGCCGCGATCGCAGCGTTCTCGAGCTCGCGTGGCTGGTCACCGGTGACCAGGAGGATCGAGTCGGCCCACGTGTCGACGCGGGTGCGCTCGAGGATCGAGAACGGCATGTCGACCACGACGATCTCCGCCAATGCCTGCGCCGCGCCGATGCCGCGCATGGCGGCGTCACCCGGCGGCTCGGGGTCGTGGCGCACCCCCTTCGGCGGCATCGCGACGACGAGGCCGCTCGGTTGGTGGCGCCAGAGGAACGGCTGGAACCACTGCGGTGCCTGCACGAGCTCGGCCGGCACGAACGGGTTGTGCTTGTCCGCGACGAAGCCGAGGTGGGCGCCGATGTCACCGAAGCGCATGTCGGCGTCGACGAGGATCACCCGGCGAACCGGATCCTCGTGCAGCGCGAGCGCCAGGTTGGTGGCGACCGTGGACGCGCCCTGCCCGCCCTTGGCCGAGGTGACGACGACGAGCCAACCCGACGTCGGGCGCGTCGCCGCGTCGCCGACGATGTGCCGCATCTCGATCGCCCGTACCCGCTCCTCGGCCTCGACGACCGCCTGGTCGAGCTCGGCCTCGGTCGAGTCGGCGGCAAGCACCGCGTAGACGCCGGCGTTCATCGCCGCCCGCATGAGCTCGATCGTGATCTCGTCGACCAGGCCGATGACCACGAGGTGGGGGTTGCGCATGACCTCGGCGGTCTGGGCCTCGAGCGCCTCCACCGAAGGGATGCGCCAGAGGACAACGGAGGCCTCCTTGTACCGCTCTCCCGCGGCGCGCACGTTGTGGATCGGCGTGACCTCGAGGTCGCGCCGAGCGGTGACGTAGTCGATCCGCCACATCGGGTCTTCGCAGATGAGACCGATGGGGTCTCCGAGCGCGTCGGTGGGCATGGTGCTCCCTCATTGGTGGTCCGCAAGCTGCGGGGAACCTACTGCCGGACGAGGCGGCCCCGCTCTCAGGTCGGTGCGTAGTAGCCGACGGCGTCGGCGATGAGGTCGACGGAGCCGAGGGTGTTGGCGAGCGCGACGTTGCCGTTCGCGCCGAGCTTCACGGTGACGAGGTTGGGGATGGTCTGACCGGGCCCGAAGTTCAGGTTGGAGCTGTCGGGCCGGGTGACGCCGTCGGGGAACACGGTGACGAACGACCCCGCGGTGCCAGCGGTCGCGGTGACGTTCGCGACCAGCGCGGTCGCGGCCGCGGGCACGTTGGTCCCCGTCGCCCCGGCGACCGGCAACGATCGGGTCTGCCCGGGACCCCACGCACCGCTCAAGCCCTTGCCGACGCGGTCGTCGAGGATCCGGGTGGGGTTGATGGCGTGGAACCGCGACCCGGTGGTGGGGTCGAAGTAGCCGACGACGTCGACGATC
>CAYUOL010000318.1:0-7760 GCA_964446345.1 uncultured Iamiaceae bacterium
GCCCGGCATCGACGGGTTCGAGGTGTGCCGCTCGATCCGGCGCGCGAGCGACGTCCCGATCGTCATGGTCACCGCCCGGGCCGACACGCACGACGTCGTCGCCGGCCTCGAGGCCGGGGCCGACGACTACCTCACCAAGCCGTTCGCGCCCAAGGAGCTGTCGGCGCGCATCCGGGCGCTGCTGCGGCGGGCCCGCACGACCGATCCCGCGATCGCCCACCTGAAGTTCGGCGACCTCGAGATCATCCCCGAAGAGGGCGTCGTCACCCGCGAGGGCCAAGAGGTGCACCTCACCAAGACCGAGTTCCGCCTGCTGGTCGAGCTGGCCTCCAGCCCGGGCCGCGTGTTCAGCCGCGAGGTGCTGCTCGAACGGGTGTGGGGCTACGGCTACTTCGGCGACGGTCGCCTGGTCGACGTCCACGTGCGGCGCCTGCGCACCAAGGTCGAGCACGACCCGGCCAACCCCCGCCACGTCGTCACCGTGCGCGGGCTCGGGTACAAGCTGCAGGTCTGACCGCCCCCTCCGACCGCGCGCACCACCTGCTGACGGGCCCGCTGTCGGGACGCCGGAGCGACCTGCGAGACTGCCCCCGTGCGATTCCGCCCCTTCCGTCGGCTCGGGCTGCGCGCCCGCCTCACGATCACGTTCGCGCTGGGCGCCGCACTGCTGTCCATCGTGCTGTCGATCGTCACGTGGGGCCTCACGCGCGAGAACCTGCTGAAGCAGAAGGAGGACTCGGCGGTGAACGAGGTGATCGCGAACGCGGTCACCGTGCGCAACGGCATCGGGCCGAACGTCGACCTCGAGAAGCTGATCGGGTCCCTCCCCATCCGCGAGGGCGCGCAGCCGGTCATCGAGTACAACGGCAAGGCGCAGTCGAAGAACGCCGTCGAGTTCTCGATCAACTCGATCCCGGCGTCGCTGCGCACCGAGGTCGGGGACGGCCAGGCCGGCCGCATGCTGTACGACTTCGAGGGCAACCCCTACCTCGCCGTCGGGGTGCCCATCCAGGTGCAGAACGCGGCCTACTACGAGGGCGTGTCGCTGGTGGAGACCCAGCGGGTGCTCGACAACCTGGCGATCTCGCTGCTCGGGGCGGCGGCGCTCACCACGTTCGCAGGAGGGCTCGTCGGGTTCTGGGTGTCGCGCCGGGCGCTGGCCCCGCTGCGCGACGTCGGGGAGGCCGCGGAGGCCATCGCCGGTGGGCAGCTCGACACGCGCCTGGCGGTCGGGGGTGACCCCGAGCTCGACGTGCTCACGCTCTCGTTCAACGAGATGGCCCAGGCCCTGCAGGACCGGATCGAACGCGACGCGCGGTTCGCGTCCGAGGTGAGCCACGAGCTGCGCTCCCCCCTCATGACGCTCGCGGCGTCGGTGGAGGTCCTCGAGAACTCCCGCGAGGAGATGAGCGACCGCGCGCAGACGGCGCTCGACCTGCTGACCGCGGACGTCGACCGCTTCCAGCAGCTCGTCGAGGACCTCCTCGAGATCTCGCGCTTCGACGTCGGCGCGGTCCGCCTGAACAAGGAGGAGGTGCTGCTCCCGGAGATGGTCATCCAGGCCGTGTCCGTGGCGGGGGTCGGCGCCGTTCCCGTCGTCTACGAGGACAACGTCAGCGAAGCGATCGTCGAAGTCGACAAGCGCCGCTTCGGGCGCGTCATCGCCAACCTGCTCGACAACGCGCTCAAGTACGCCGGCGGCGCCACCCGCGTGCAGCTGGTCATCGTCGAGCACCCTGACGACGAGGACCCCGACGCCCCGCCGCGCGTGCAGATCATCGTCGAGGACGAGGGCAGCGGCGTCCCTCCCGAGGAGCGCGAGATCATCTTCGACCGCTTCTCGCGCGGCAGCGAAGGTGGCAACCGGGCCAGCGACAGCGGTGTCGGCCTGGGCCTCGCCCTCGTGGCCGAGCACATCCGGCTGCACGGCGGCCGCGTGTGGGTCGATGACCGCACCGACGGCAAGTCCGGCGCCCGCTTCATCGTCGAGCTCCCCCTGGTGGAGGAATGATGTCCCGTCCTGCCCGTTCCCCACGACCGTCGGCCCGCCGCCTCGCCGTCGGCACGGTCCTCGTCGCGACCGCCGCGCTCACCCCGGCGTGCAGCCTGCGCTCGGACGATGCGCCGCGACCCATCGCGAAGGAAGCGATCCCGACGGTGCTCTACCAGCAGAACCCCGCATCGACGACGACGATCAAGAGCGACTCCACCACGCAGCAGCACACGCTCTACATCGTGCGCTCGCAGGGCACGACCGAGACCCTCGTCGGGCAGAGCGCGGCGATCGCGAGCCCGAGCGACCCTCGGGACCTGCCCCGCACCGTGATCGATCGCCTCGTGAGCAACCCGCCGGTCTCCGAGCAGGCCGACCTCGTGTCGTTCATCCCGCCGACCGTCAAGGTGCTGAGCGCGATCCAGGACGGTGACGTGCTCGACATCGACCTGTCCAACCTCAAGGCCATCGAGGGCACGCACCTCCGCCTCGCCGTCGCCCAGATGGTCTTCACCGCGACGGAGCTGCCCGGCGTCAACGGCGTGCGGTTCAAGGTCGACGGCGCCCCCAGCGCGGTGAACCTCGACGAGAAGAGCTCGGACCCGACCGCGATCATCCGGCGGGCGGACTTCCCCACCCTCAGCTCGACCGCCACGAGCGGCAGCACCACCACGACCGAGCCGCCCGTCGACACCTCGGTGGTCGAGCCGGGAGCCGCGCCCGAGACGACGGCCGTCGCGTCAGTCGCCGGCCCCTGAGCCCGGCTCCCCGACCACCTCGGGCAGCCGGGTGCGCTGCACCTTGCCGGTCGCGGTGTGCGGCAGCTCGTCGAGCACGAAGACCTGCTTCGGCCGCTTGTAGGGCGCGAGCCGCTCGCCGGCGAACGCCAGCACGGCCTCCGGCGTCGCGTCTCCCACGATCGCCGCGCAGATGCGCTGGCCCCATCGCTCGTCCTCGACGCCGAACACCGCGATCTGGTCCACGCCCTCGAGCGCCCCGAGCACCTGCTCGATCTCGAGGGGATAGGCGTTGACCCCGCCGGTGATGATCAGGTCGTCGCGCCGCCCGTCCAGGTAGAGGTAGCCCTCGTCGTCGATGCGCCCGAGGTCGCGGACGGTGAACTGGCCGAACGCACCGTCGTGCACGGGTGGTCGCCAGCTCTCGGCCGTCTTGTCGGGGTCGCGCCAGTACTCGAAGCGCGCGTACGTCGGCACCTCGCACCAGATCGTGCCGTCGGGATCGGCGCGGAGGTGGCGGTGCGCCCGGGCCCGGCCGACCGTGCCGGGGTGCGTGCGCCACTCCGCGGACGAGCACGCGGTGAACTGGCCCTCGGTCGATCCGTAGAACTCCCAGACGCGCTCGTCGCCGAACGCCTCCATCGCGAGGTGCTTCAACGGGGCGGGGCAGGGCGCACCGGCGTGGCACAGCAGCCGGAACGAGTCCAGGGACGGCAGCTCGCCGAGGGCGAAGAAGCGCTGGAGGTGCGCCGGCACCATGAACGTCGTCGTCGGCCGGTGGTCGACGATCGCCCGCGCCGCCTGCGCCGCGTCGTACTTGCCGAGGATCACGACCGTGCCGCCGGCGAGCAGCGTGCCACCCCCGAACCGGATCGCGACCGAGTGGTGGAACGGCGAGCAGACCAGGTGGCGGTCGTCGGCGTCGAAGTGCCAGAGGTCGACCTCCTCCTGCACCAGCGCGGCCGCCTCGGCGTCGTCGAGGATCCCCGACCACACGCCCTTCGGGTGGCCGGTGGTGCCCGACGTGAAGTGCATCGGGCGGGCCAGCGGGTGCGGCGCCAGCTCGGCCGGCGCCGCCTCGAGCAGCGCCGAGAGGCGCGCGTCGTCGACGACCAGCTGCGGCTCGGCGTCGGCCAGCAGCGCCGAGCGCTCGTGGTCGAGCAACCCGGCGTTGAGCAGCACCGGCACGATGCCGACGCGCAGCGATCCGAGGATGGCCGACAGCATCGCCCCGGACGACGTCGTCGTCAGCGCCACCCGGTCGCCGGGCGCCAACCCCGCCGCACGGAGGCCGCCCGCGATGCGACGCTGCTGCGCCTCCGACTGCTCCGCCGTCAGGATCTCCACGTCCACCTCACCCCTCGTCCGAACAACCACCTTCGGTTCGGGTCAGCCGGCGAAGAAGACCTCGGCGACGCCGTGGTAGAAGGCCGGATCGACGAGCTTCGGGGCGCCGACGCCCGCGCTCAGCGGCACCCGGACGATCTCGCCCGCCTGCAGCGCCACCATCTTGCCGAAGTCCCCGTCGTGGACCGCGTCGATCGCGCCGATGCCGAACCGCGTGGCGAGCACGCGGTCGAACGCGGTGGGCGTGCCCCCGCGCTGGATGTGCCCGAGGATCGTCACGCGGGTCTCGTAGCTGGTGCGCGCCTCGATCTCGGTGGCCAGGGTGTTCGCGATGCCGCCGAGGCGCACGTGGCCGAACTGGTCGGTCTCGCCCGAGACCAGCGACATCGTGCCCTCCTTGGGCACGGCGCCCTCGGCGACGACCACGATCGAGGCGTAGTTGCCCTTCTCGTGCCGGCGGACGAGCGCGTCGCAGACGGCCTCGATGTCGAAGGGCTCTTCGGGGATGAGGATCACGGTGGCGCCGCCGGCGATGCCCGACCACAGCGCGATGTGGCCGGCGTGGCGGCCCATCACCTCGCACACGAGCACGCGGTGGTGCGACTCGGCCGTGGTGTGCAGGCGGTCGATCGCGTCGGTGGCGATCTGCACCGCGGTGTCGAAGCCGAAGGTGAGCTCGGTGGCCGAGAGGTCGTTGTCGATCGTCTTCGGCACCCCGATCGTGTGGACGCCGAGATCGAAGAGCTTGTTGGCGACGCCGAGGGTGTCGTCGCCGCCGATCGCGACCAGCGCGTCGATCTGCTGCGCGGCGAGCGTCTCCATCACCTTGTCGACGCCGCCGTCGACGTTGAACGGGTTCGTCCGCGAGGTGCCGAGGATCGTGCCGCCGCGGGGCAACGTGCCGCGCAGCGCCTCCACCGACAGCGGGCGCGTCTGGTTGTCGATCACCCCGCGCCACCCGTCGATGAAGCCGACGAGCTCGTAGCCGAACTCGCGCTCCCCCTTGCGAGCGACGGCCCGCATGACGGCGTTGAGCCCCGGGCAGTCTCCTCCACCGGTCAGCATTCCGACTCGCATTGCGGGCTCCTTCATCTCGGCTCTTCAGGTGCGGTTCGGGTCGCACGGTAGTGAACTGCGCCGACCCCTGGGAGGCCGGGCGCGGAAAGCGATTTCCGGTAGGGTCCGCCGCCATGACCGTCGTCCTCGCGATCGATGCGGGCACCACCGGCGTCCGTGCGATCGCCTTCGATCATGCGGGCCACAACGTGGGTTCGTCCTACCGGGAGTTCCCGCAGCACTTCCCGCACCCCGGCTGGGTCGAGCACGACGCCGACGAGATCTGGGACGCCGTCCAGGTCGTGCTCGGCGAGCTGGTCGACCAGCTCGGGCTCACCCCCGCCGACGTCGTCGCGATCGGCATCACCGATCAGCGCGAGACCACCGTCGTGTGGGACCGGACCACGGGCGCCCCGCTCCACCGGGCGATCGTGTGGCAGGACCGCCGCACCGCGGCCCGCTGCGACGAGCTGCGCGAGCAGGGGCACCTCGCGCTCGTGCGGGACACGACCGGGCTCGTGCTCGATCCGTACTTCTCGGCCACGAAGCTCGAGTGGATCTTCACCGAGGGAGGCATCTCCCCCGGGCCCGAGGTCGCGTTCGGCACCGTCGACTCGTGGGTGCTGTGGAAGCTCACCGGCGGCACCGAAGCCGCCGGCGCCGTGCACGCCACCGACGTCTCCAACGCCAGCCGCACGATGCTCTACGACATCCGGGCGCAGCAGTGGTCGCCCGCGCTGTGCGAGCTGTTCGGGGTGCCCGAGCACGTGCTGCCCGAGGTGCGCCCCTCGAGCGGGCGCCTCGGGCTGACCGCCGAGGGCACCGCGGGCGTCGGCGCCGGCATCCCCGTGAGCGGCATCGGCGGCGACCAGCAGGCGGCGTTGTTCGGCCAGGCCTGCTTCGAGCCGGGCATGACGAAGAACACCTACGGCACAGGATCCTTCGTGCTCATGAACGTCGGGCCCACGTGCCCCGAGCCCGTCGAGGGGCTGCTGACCACCGTCGCCTGGGAGATCCCCGACCCGGACGGCCCGCCGGGTCGCACGGTCACGCACTACGCCTACGAGGGCGCGATCTTCGTGACCGGCGCGGCGGTGCAGTGGCTGCGCGACGGGCTCGGCATCATCGAGAACGCCGCCGAGATCGGCCCGCTCGCCGCCACGATCGACTCGAGCGAAGGGGTCGTGCTGGTGCCGGCGTTCACCGGCCTCGGCAGCCCCTACTGGGATCCGTACGCCCGCGGCACGCTGCTCGGCATCACCCGTGGCACCGGCCGGGCCCACCTGGCCCGCGCCGTGGTCGAGGCGATGGCGTTCCAGACCCGTGACGTCGTCGAGGCGATGACCGCCGCGTCGGGGCACACGGTCCGAGCGCTGCGCGCCGACGGCGGCGCGTCGGCCATGGACCTGTTGCTGCAGCTCCAAGCCGATCAGCTGCAGGTGCCGGTGGCCCGCCCCAAGGTGCAGGAGACCACGGCGCTCGGTGCTGCGTACCTCGCCGGCTTGGCGGAGGGGTTCTGGTCGTCGTGCCAGGAGATCACCGACAACTGGGCCCTCGACGTCGAGGTCGAGCCGGCCAGCGACCACGCCGCCGCCGACGCCGACTACGAGCGTTGGCAGCGGGCGGTCGAGCGGGCCCGCCACTGGGCCGACGAGTAGCGCGGCCGAAGCCCCCGGGGTGACGCTCAGCGCCGGAAGCTGGGGTGGAGCTGACGGGCGCTGGTGACGCTCAGCTCTCGAAACCGAGTGTCGACGATCCGAGCCAGCGCGGCCACCTGCCTCCGTTCACGCGCCCGGAAAGGCGTCCCCGAGCGACCGAGCACGAGGGCCATGCCGGCGGCGGGCAGCGGGGACCACACCACGTCCTCGGGACCGTTGGTCTCGTTCGTGAGCCGCGCCGAGCTCTGGCTGCCCGCCACGAACGCCGACACCCAACCCAGCTCCGGCGGCTCACCGTGCGCCGCGACGACCTCGGCCGGGTCGAGGGCGATCACGATGCCCCACTCGGCGCCGACGGTGCGGGCGGCGTGGAAGCACAGCGTCTCGACCGCCTCGATCGGGTTCGATGCACCGACGAGCAGCGCCGCGGTCTCGAGCGCATCGAGACGGGGATCGCGCAGCGACTCCGCCATCGGCCGCACCTGCTCGACGTCCACGCCGTCCACCTGGCGCATCTCGGCCACCATCAGCGCCACCAGCGTCTCGTCCGGCACGCCGTCGAGATCGGCCAGCGCGGCGTGCCCGTTCCCCGGCAGCTCCACGACGAGCTCGTCGATGGCCCGGCCGGCGCCCCGCTCGAGGATGTCGATCCCGACCACGTCGCCCCCGACGGCCCCGATCCGACTGGCCACCGCACCCAACGCGCCCGGTCGATCGGGGACCCAGAGTCTGATCACGTACGTCGTCATGGGCGATGACCGTACGGGCGCAGTGTGAACAGCCGGTTTCAGCGACGGAACAGGCACGCGAAACGTTTCCGCCCCGCGGCGTTTCTTGACCGGGCGGTCAAGTGCCTTTAGCGTGACCCCGACTATGAACCGGCGACTCACCCAACGGGGCCAGGAGCGGCGGCGCCAGGAGCGAACCGAGCAGGGCGGTGCCGCGTTCCGCCCACCGGTGGTGCGCACG
>CAYUOL010000319.1:0-7700 GCA_964446345.1 uncultured Iamiaceae bacterium
GAGCAGCCCGCGCACGAGCAGCCCGCGCACGAGCAGCCCGCGCACGAGCAGCCCGACCAGGAGCAGCCCGCGCACGAGCAGCCCGCGCACGAGCAGCCCGAGCAGGAGCAGCCCGAGCAGGAGCAGCCTGAGGAGGAGCAGGGCGCCGCGGAGCGAGCCGACGCACCGCCGGGCGCCCGTCCTCGTCGTGTTCGGGGCGAACCACGCCCGCACCAGCGCGATGCGCCGGCCACGTTCGGCGGGGCGGGCGGCACCGGCCTTCGCCCCCAGCAAGAGCGTCCCCGCGGGCCGGCGCGCGGCGGCGCGTCCTCGGCGTCGATCGGTCCGGCACGGCGCAGCGCCGCCCCCTCCGGTCGATCGATGGCACGGTTGCTCGAACCCGCCTTCCACGACCGCCGGCGGTTCCGCGACGCAATGGCCTGGATCCGCGACCGCTGGGTACGAACATGACACTGGCGGTGCAATGAGCGGCGAGACGACGGAGAGCCATGGTGGCGTTGTCGAGAGGCGGGAAGCCCAAGCGCAGGAGCGAACCGGGAGCGGCGCCGCGCGTCGAGATCATCCCGATCCCCGACGTGCCCGAGGTCGTCCCTCGGCGGAACGACGTCATCGCCGAGGCGTCGCGGCAGGACGTCCCCCGCGCGACGAGCGCGGCGACCACGTTCGACTTCGGGCCGGGTCCGGTCCGTGCGGCCCGTCATCGGAACCCGGACGGGTCGGAGGGCGGATGGGTCGCGCACACGGCCCACGTCGACGCCTCGAGCCACGTCGACCGCGATGCCGTCGTGTTCGACAACGCCCGCGTCGCGCACGCCGCCCGCATCCTCGATCACGCCCGCATCGCCGGGAGCGCCCAGATCGACAAGGCCACCGTCTCGGGCACGGCCGTGGTCGCCGGGGAGGCGACGGTGCGGCGGGCGACCGTCACCAACCACGCGAAGGTGCGCGAGCAGGGCGCGGTGTGGGACGGCGCGGTCATCGCCGAGCGGGCCCGGGTGGACGGGCGCGCCCACGTGGTCGGTCGTGCGCTCGTCGACGGCGACGCTCGCGTCCGCGGCGACGCCTGGGTGCGCGGCGGTCACGTCGGCGGCACCGCCCGGATCGCGGGCTCCGCCTCGGTGGCCGACGGGGCGGACATCGTCGGCGAGGTGACGATCACCGCGGGACGCCACCCGGCACCGTCCGGCGACGCCGCCCCGGCCCCGCCGGCCACCGCGCCGCGCGCGCGGCCGAGCCGCCGCGACTTCTGAGCCGGGGCCCAGCCCCGTCGCTCAGTCGGTCGTCAGCTTGACGAGCTCGGCCAGGGAGTCCCGCAGGAGCGCGCCGATGGCGGCGACGTCCGGCACGGCTGCTCGGTCCGCGGCGAGCCCGACGTACATCGTGTCGAGGTAGCTCATGACGGTGATGTTCAACGCGCTGCCGTCGGCCACCGGCCCGAGGGGGTAGATCGCGTCGACCCTCGCCCCCGCGATGTAGAGAGGCACGGGGGGCCCGGGGATGTTCGACACCACCACGTTGGCGCTCGCCCGGATGAGCTCGTTGATGCGGAAGCGGCTGACGAAGCGACCCGCCAGCGCGGCGCCGGCCGGACCGGCGATGGCGGTCCAGTCCACGATCGTCGCGGCGCCGACCTCGGCGTGCTGCTCCTTCGCGGCGGTCATCGCCTCGTGGATGCGCGCCAGTCGTTCGAGCGGGTCATCCAGGTCGGTCGCCAGGGTCGAGAACACGACGGACGTGTCGTTGCCGCCCTCCCCGCCGGCACTGCCCTCTCGCGTGGAGACCGGCACGAACGCGACCAGCGAGGCACTCGGCAGGGCGTCGTGGTCCAGCAGGTAGCTGCGCAGCGCGCCGCCGACGGTGGCGAGCAGCGCGTCGTTGAGCGACGTGCCGGCCGCGTTCTTGACCGCCTTGAGGTCGGCCATCGGCAGCTCGAACAGGTTGACGAGGCGGTGCGGGGTGCACGTGGCGTTGAAGGGCGTCGCCGGCGAGGCGAACGCCGCGGTGACGGGCGTGGGCTGGAAGCGGGTGAGCTGGTCCTTGGCCATCGTGCGCACGAGGCGCTGCGTCGCCTTGATCCCCCGCCACGGTTGCACGACGAGGCCCCCGATCGAATCGAGCATCAGGCGGAGCTGACTCGGCACCTCGTCGGGCTCCCACGGCTCCGCGGGCGGCTCGGGATCGGGAGCGTCGGGGGCCAGGTCGACGAGGCTGGCGAGCAGGTCGGTGCCGGAAACGCCGTCGACGGCTGCGTGGTGGGTCTTGGACACGATGGCGATGCGGCCGTCCGCCAGGCCCTCGACGACGTGGAGCTCCCACAGCGGGCGGGACAGATCGAGCGGTCGGCTCAGCACCTGGCCCACGAGATCGTCGAGCTCGGCGCGCCCCCCGGGGGCCGGCAGCGCGGCCCGCCGCAGGTGGTAGTCGAGGTCGAAGTCGGGATCTTCGATCCACCGCGGCGTGTCGAGCTCGAACGGCACGTGGACGAGTCGGCGCCGGAACGGCGGCACCAGGTGCAGCCGGGTGGCGATCACCTCGCGCGCCCGATCGAACGAGAAGCCGCCCTCGATGCCGGACGGATCGATGAGCACGACCGCGCTCACCTCCATGTGCGAACTGGCGTTCTGCAGGTAGAGGAACGTGGCATCGGAACCGGTGAGGCGCTTCACGAGACGATCTCCTTGGTGCGGGGGGACGACGCCGCGTCGTGGCTCAGCAAGAGGTCACGGAAGTCGTCGTCGGTGTTGTGGGCCGGTGTCGTGGCGTCGAGGAACGGCAGGAGCGCGGCGAGGAACGCGTCGGGATCCTCGAAGGGCAGGAAGTGGCCGGCGCCCTCGACGACGGCCAGGTCGCTGCCGGGGATGAGGTCGTGGGTGACGTGGGCGTGGTCGACCGGGATGATGTGGTCGCGGTCGCCCCACACGATCAACGTCGGGATCTCCTGGGCGAGGTACAGGCGATCGCGTGCGCTGACCCGTTGCCCGAACACGTCGATGACGGAGCGCACCGTGTGGATGAACGCCGTGCGTCCGGCGACCTCGGTGAGCCCGGTGTAGCTGCGCCAGATCTCCTTGCCGCGCACGCTCATCCCGGCGGCACCGACCCCCGGGAGGCGCAGCCGCGCGAGCTGCTGCCCACCGAAGGCCAGCGCGTCGCGCACGTAGGGGCTGAAGAGGACCGGCAGCACGAGCTCGCTGCCGGGCAGGCTCACCGCGCGCAGCGCCGGGTTGACCTCCTTGCCGAGCCCGCCGCTGGCGACGAGCACCAGGCGCTCGCAGCGCTGCGGGAACTGGTAGGCGAGCTGCATCGCCACGCCACCACCCAGCGAGTGCCCGACGATCGTGGCACGCTCGAGGCCCAGCGCCACCATCAGGTCGCGCACCCCGCTGGCGAACGCACCGAGCGAGTAGTCGCCGCGGGGCTTCGCCGACTCGCCGTGGCCGAGCAGGTCCGGGGCCAGCACCGTGTAGCGCTTCGCCAGCTCGGGCATGACCGAGCGCCAGGTGGTGGAGCTGCCGGTCAGCCCGTGGATCAGCACGATCGCCGGGCCCTCCCCGGCGAGGCGGTAGCAGACGTCGTGGCCATGCAGTTCGAGGTGGCGCAGCGCGAGCGGGTTCGCATCCTGGTCGGGGCGCACGGCGTGGGCCTTCTCCGGGGCGGGGGGCGTCGTCATGGGGTTCCTCGCGACGGGGGGTCGCCATCAGGGGACGGTGGGGCGTGACCGGAACGGCCCGGTCGGGTGGTGGCGCAGCTCGACGGGAGCTTCGTACCCTCGCTGCCAGCGAGGAATGTCACCATCAAGACTCGAAACGATGACAGCACGAACTGTCATCGTCAACCGGGCATCCGTCACGCCGGTGGCGACCCCGCGAGGGGCGCCGCCGCCGGCCCCGGCCCGGTCATGCCGATCCCACGCCCCGCGCGCCGGGTGACGGTCGCACCCTGGCGGCCCGCCGGCGCGCCGTGGTCACGACCCGAAGCGGATGATGTTGCCGTCCGGGTCGATCATCACACCCTCGTGGCGGCCCCACGGGGTGTCCTCGGGAGGGCGGATGTCGACGCCCGCCGACGTCCACTCCGCCGCGAGCGCGTCGGCGTCGTCGACGAACAGGTACGCCGACGCCGGCGTGGCCGTGCCGGTGGGGTCGGTGCCGAGGTGGAGCTCGACGCCGTCGCGGGCGGCGAACCCGTACCCGCCCCCTGCGTAGGCCCGGGTGGCGAAGCCCAGGCGGCCGTAGTGCGCCAGCGCCACCTCGAGGTCGGCCACGGGGAAGATCGGGGCGATCCGCATGGCGGTCACCGTAGGACGGCACCGATCACGCGGCAACGGATCGGGCGGCCATGGATCGGGCGGCCGCGGATCGGCCGCGGATCGGCGACGGCCGCGGATCGGCCACGGCCGTGGCGGCCGATGCGCCCGGAGACGACGGGCGGCAGACGACGGGGACGGGCGGCGGCGGGCAGCCAAGGGCTTGGCGCCCTCGCGCCCTGGGACGACGGGCGGCGAACGACGGGCGGCAGGCGGCGGCGGCAGTCGTCCGTCAGACCGGGGCGCGCCGGCCGGGCCAGGAGCGCAGCGCCGGCGTCAGCGGACCCCACCGGCGCCCCGCGACGCAGCCCACCCACACCCCGGCGCCGTACGCCGCGTCGTCGAGGATCCGCAGGGCGGTGAAGCGCACCGGGTCGAGCGCGCGGTCGCTGCGCGTCCACTCGACCATCGCCGGCACGAGGACGGCCGCCGCCGCCGTGCGCCGGGCGCGACGCGACACCAGCGCGGCGGCGAGGGTCGCGGGCCACCAGGTGCGGGTGAGCGCCGCCGCCAGGGGCGCCCCCGCCCGCGCGTGGCCGCCGCCGGCCAGGCGCAGCGACTCGGCCCACGGGTGCTCGAGCGCGTCGAGCTTCGCCGGCAGCAGGGCCGTGGTCGCAGCGGCGACACCGACGCCGAGCACCGGGTGACCGGCCGCCGCCAGCCCCCACGCCGCGACCGTCCAGCCCGACATCGCGAGCGGGGGCACCGCGCCCGGGTGGCGCTCGTCCAGGAGGGCGGCGGAGCGCCCGTAGCCGTAGCGCTGGCGCACCCAGTCGGCCAGCGTGCGGCGGGTGGGGTGGTGCACCACCGAGGCCGGCTCGTAGCGCACGGTGTGGCCGCGGGCGGCGAGCCGCCACAGCAGGTCGACGTCCTCCCCCACGCGGAGCTCCTCGTCGAAACCCGCGGCGGCGACCATGACGTCGCGACGCGCCACGAGCGCCGCGCTCGGCACGTAGGACACGCGCGAGCCCGCCGCCACGCGCGCCTCGGCCGGGCCGAGGTCGAGCGGGGACCGCTGCTGCTCGAAGGCGACCAGCGCACCGTCGCCGGCCGTGGCGCGCACGCGCGGCGCCACGACGGCCACCGCCGGATCCGCGAGGTGCGCGAGCAGGGGCGCCAGCCACCCCGATCGAGGCTCGACGTCGCGGTCGACGAACGCCACGATCGGGGTCGTCACCTGCGCGAGCCCGGTGTTGCGCGCCGCCCCCGGCCCCCCGTTGACCGTGCGCACGACGAGCTCGGCGTCGTGGCGCTGCGCCGTGCGTGCGAGCGCCGCCGCCTCGGATCGCGGTGAGGCGTCGTCGACCACCACGATCCTGGTCCTCGGATGATCGGCCCGGATGGCGGCCAACGTCCGCTCGAGCTCCGGCGGCTCGCCGTGGGTCGGCACCACGAACGTCACGTCGTCGCTCGTGCACGGCGCCGCGGCCGGACGGGGATGCGCCAGCCCGCCGTCGAGCAGGCGGCGCGCCAACCGCTGACGGGGCTCGTCGGCGCCGACGGGCTCGCCCGCCGCCAGCGCGGCGACCACCGCGGCCCCGCCGGCGGTCAGGCGCATGATCCGCAGCGGTGATCCCCCGATGAGCACGCGCCCGTCGTCGACGATGCGCGTCGACGGATCGAGGGCGAGCCCGAACGACGCGGGTAGCGCACCGGGGCCCCCGACGTCCGTCATCGAGTCGTGGGGGTGGTCGTGGGGGTGGTCGTGGGGGTGGTCACGAGAGTGGTCATGGGTCGAGCAGGGTGCGCAGGGCGGCGGGCAGGCTCGACGGGCCCTCGACCGGCGCCCAGCGGGCGCCCGCGTGCCGCGCGAGCTGGACGGCGTCGTCGTGGTCGTCGGCGGGCGCCACGATGCACAGCTCGTCGAGCGCGGCCGCGATCGGGCCGGGGTCGGCGCCGGCGGTCGGGCGGCAGTCCGACAGCAGCACCACGACGCGACGGGTGGCCGTAGAGCGCGCGAGCTGGGCCTGGGCGGTGCGCAGCGCGAGCGCGAGATCGGTGACGCCCCGCCCGCGCAGGCGCAGCACGTCCTCGGCCACCAGCGCCGCGGGGCGCGCTTCGTCCTGGCCCTTCACGACGATGACCGAGTCGGAGAACGCGAGGACGCTGTGGTCGAGTCCGGCGCGCCAGGCGCACGCCGCCGCGCCGATCGCCGCGGTGGCCAGGCGCTCGCCGCCCATCGAGCCGCTGCGGTCGACCACGAGGCAGAGGGCGGTCACCGGCCGCGACCACGTGGCGACGCGCAGCTCGTCGAGCGGCGCCGGGTGCCCGCTGGCCCGGGCGAGCACGAGCGCGTCGAGCGAGGCGTCGAGGTCGAGGTCGCCTTCGGCACGATCGGCGGGGACGAGGCGACGCTGGCCGCTCCCCTTGCGCCGCACGGGGCCGCGCTGGCCGACCTCGAGCACGATGCGCGCCGCGAGGTGCCGGGCCTGGCGGCGGAGCCGCTCGTCCGTCGCGCCGACGAGATCGGCGAGCAGCCCGAGCGCCTCGTCGGCGTCCTCGCTCAGGGCGCGGTCGAACGCGTCCTCGTCGAGGACCCCGAGCTCGGGCGAGATCTCGCTGAAGCCGGGGTGCCGGCCGAGCGACTGGCGCGAGGTGGTCGCGCGCGACTCCTCGTCCACGGCGTGGCGGGCATCGTCGCCCTCCTGCACCTTCTCGCTGCCGACGCCGCCCCCCGGCGGAGGCGTCAGCCTTTTCCCGGCTGCTCCTCCGGGACGCCCGTGTGGTCGTCCAGCTGGTCGGATCCCACAGGCGTCGCGTCGTCACCGGCCTCGCCGTCGGCCTCGCGCCCGAACTCGGCGAACCACAGCTCGCGCACGAGGTCGTCAGGGCGCCGCTCGGTGCTCTCGACCAGGCGCAGCCGGCCGCTGAGCGCGGCGAGCGCCGCGTCGAGGCCGACGGTGGGGCCGTCGGCCGGCTCGCCGCGCAGGGGCCCGAGTTGGTCGGCGATGCGCACGAGGTCGATCGCGCCGCGCACCGACGAGCCGATGCGCACCTCGTGGTGGTCACGCGAAGACCGCACGACCCGCACCACCCGCTGCACGAACGCCGGATCGGCTTCGGGCGCCGCGCGCTCGACCACGCGGGCCTCCACCTCCGCGCTCTGGTACCCCATCGTCACCCGGCACATGCGGTCGTAGATGGCGGACGAGATGCGGGCGGTGCCCACGGCGTCGAACGGGTTCATGGCCGCCACCAGCCGGAAGCCGTCGGCGGCGGGGATGCGGCCGAGCCGCGGCACGTGCAGCTCGCCCTCGCTCATCACCGTGATGAGCACGTTCAGCGTCTCCTCGGGAACCCGGTTGATCTCCTCCACGTACAGCAGCGACCCGGCCCGCAGGGCAGTGACCAGCGGCCCGTCGACGAAGCCCTCCGGGTCGTAGCCGTTGGCGAT
>CAYUOL010000320.1:0-7680 GCA_964446345.1 uncultured Iamiaceae bacterium
CGTGGTCGCGGCGCCGGGGCCCGCGTCGTCGCGCCTGCCGGGCACGGTGCTGTGGGCGCCGACGATGGGCTACGACGTCGACCACGAGGTGCTCCGCGTGTGCGAGCAGGCGGTCCGCACGCTGGAGGCCGCCGGCACCCAGGTCATCACGGTGGACGAGGTGTTCACCGACGACCCGGTCATGACCTTCCTCACCATCTGGACGATCATGCGGCTGCGCGACCAGGGCCAGTTCCACGGCACGCCGGACTGGGACCGGATCGATCCCGGCCTGCAGGCGCAGATGGCCTACGCGAAGGAGCACTTCGGCCCCACGGCGTTCGCGAAGGCGCTCGACGACTGCTACCGCTACAGCGCCGAGCTGGCGACGGTGCTCGAGCAGGCGCCGATCCTGCTGTCACCCACGGTCGCCGGGCAGACGGCGCGCGTCGGGCAGCAGGGCACGATCAACGGCGAGGAGTCGCTGACGTGGGTGCGCTTCACGTACCCGTTCAACCTCACTCGGTACCCCGCCGGCTCGGTCAACGCCGGGTTCACCGCGGACGGCATGCCCGTGGGCCTGCAGGTGGTGGGCCGCCACCTCGCCGACGTCGACGTGCTCGTCACGATGGCCCACCTCGAGGACCTGCTGGCGATCGATCGGCTCGCGGGCGTCGGAACGTCCTGAAGACCACGATGGGTGGACCATGAGCCGAGTCGATGTCGTCGAGCGCGAACAGGTCGTCGATGGGGCGGTGGGGCGTCCCGCTCGGGCCCTCCGACCCTTCGTCGACCGGTACACGGGCTACTGCATGCGCGGGTTCGCGCCGGGTGCGCATCGCGGCATGCCGTCGCGGCACCTCACGTTCATCATCAGCCTCGACGAGCCCGTGCACGTGGCGGCGATGCCCGACCGTTCGCTCGGCGGCGCGTGCCTCGACGCGTTCGTCGGCGGGTTGCACAGCTCCGCGGCGCGGATCGAGCACGACGGCACGCAGGTCGGGATCCAGATGTCGGTGACGCCGCTCGGAGCACGAGCGCTGTTCGGGGTGCCCGCCGCCGCGCTGGCGCAGATCGTGGTGGACCTGCGCGACCTCCTCGGAGCGGACGTCGTCGAGCTGATCGAGCGGCTGCGGAGCGCGGCGTCGTGGCCGGAGCGCTTCGGCATCCTCGACGAGGTGCTCGTCCGGTCGCTGCGGGAGGTCTCGCCGATCGCACCCGAGCTCTCGCGCGCCTGGGATCGCATCGCCGCGGCGCACGGAGCGATCGAGGTGCGGGCGGTGGCCGACGAGGTCGGTTGGAGCCGTCGCCACCTGGCCGAGCGGTTCCGGATGGAGACCGGGTTGACGCCCAAGCTCGCCGCGCGCGTCTTCCGCTTCGAGCGATCCGTCTCGATGCTCAAGGCGCTCAACCCGTTCAACCCGCTGGCGGCGGGGCCGTCGCTCTCGCTGGCCGACGTCGCCGCGTCGTGCGGCTACTTCGATCAGGCGCACCTCACGCGCGACTGGCACGACCTGGCCGGCTGCACACCGACGACCTGGCTCGCCGAGGAGCTCCCGTCGATCAGCGAGGACCAGTTCGGTCAGAGCGTCGCCAGCGCATCGAGCACGCCGACGTAGGTGCGGGCCACCTCGAGGTCGCCGGTCACGTCGTATGACGCGTCGGCCGGCGCCAGGCGGTCGCCGATGATGTGGCAGAAGTCGAGCACGTCGATGGTGACCACGGCGGCGGGGTCGTGCGTCGTCAGGTCGATGTCGCCGAAGCCGAGCTTCACCCGGTGCGTCCCACCCCCGAGCCCGGTCAGGTGCAGCTCGAGCGACGTGTCTGGCATGTCGAACCCGCGTGCCAGCATCATCATCGGCGCCCAGCTCGACGCCACCTGGCTCATGCAGGCGAGTGAGGTCGCCGGCGGGGGCAGCTGGGCGAGGCCGACCGCGCGTCGGATGTCGTCGGCGTGGGTCCACGTCTCGAAGGACCGCACGATCAGCATGGTGAGGATGCGCAGCTCGATGCCCCACCACATGATGTCGGCTTCGATGCCTTCGGGGCCGAGCTGGGTCACGTGGTCGTCGACGGCGCGGAAGCACGCTTCGAGCTCGGCCAGCGTCTCGGCGTTGGTCATGGTGCGGTGGCGGGCGAGCACCAGCTCGGTGCGGGCCTCGTTGTCGTTCACGGTCTCGGGCAGCGTCGGGTGGCTGAGCCCGAGGACCTGCACGGCGTTGCCCTCGTTCGCGGCGAGGTGGGCGGCCAGGTCCTTGACGGTCCAGCCGGCGAACTCCGGCGGGTCGAGCGGCAGGGCCCACTGCTCGTCGGTCAGCCGGCCGAGCAGCATGATCAGGCGCTCGACCTCGATGCGGTGGACCTCGATGGCGGTCGCCGCATCGACCGGGACGGGGGGCCGTTGCGCGTGCGCCGCGTTGAGGATGCGGGTGCGCATCGACTGGGCGACCGCCTCGGCTTCGGGGTCGTCCTCTGGGTGCAGCGCGAGCGCGAGCTCGCCCGACGCATCGCGCAGGTCGCGCTCGACGCGGGCGGCGACGGGGTCGGTGGCGAGAAGAGCCTCGATGGTCACGGCCTCTTCGAGGTCGACGGCGTCGAGCGCGTAGGCGGCGAGGTCGTCGAGCGGGGGAGTGGGTTCGGGGTTCAGGCCCATTGTTCGCTCAGTTCGGGATGGAGGAGCTCGGCGATGCGTTGTAGGCCGAGGCGCAGGCGAGACTTGGCGGTGCCCTCGGGGATGCCGAGGACGTCGGCCACCTGCCGGTACGTGTGTCCTTGGAAGTACGCCAGCTCGAGCGCTTCGCGCTGCGCCGGGGGCAGCTGAGCGACGGCCTCGCGGACGCGCTCGGAGGTGGCCGACCGCAGCGCCGACTCGTCGGTGGCGACCTGCACCTTCGGCTCGAGCGACGTCTTGGTCTCTCGGCGGCGGCGGGCCTCTTCACGGCGAATGAGATCGACGGACCGGCGGTGCGTGACGGTGCCGAGGAACGCCCGCACCGAGCCCCGATCGGGGTCGTAGCGGTCGGGCGCCTGCCAGAAGCCGACGAAGACGTCCTGCGCGATGTCCTCCGCGGCCTGCTTGTCCCCGATTATCCGCAACGCCAGCCCGTACACGAAGCCGGCGTGCTGGTCGTACAGCTCGCCGAGCGCTGCTTCGTCGCCGGCCCGCAACCGGGCCGCGAGCGAGCGCTCGTCCGCCGAGGTGAGCGCCCTTTCAGCCATGAGGCTCGTCCTTCCCACGGCCCCTCTTCGGAGCCGTAGCCACCCGTGGATCACCCGATCGCCGCGGGTTTCTCCGATCGTAGTTTTCCCGGGGTTCGCACGGTTCCGGGCACCGCGGTCCGTCAGATTCTGGTCGGCTCACCGGTTCGGGTCACGTCGGCGCAACCCAGGTCTTGGCCAAGACCCGTCGGACCATCGGGTCGAAGGTGGACATCGGCTCGCTCTCGTACGCCGGGTCGAACGACACCTCGTCGTAGAGGGCGCAGAACTCGGCCGTCCGATCGAAGTACGGGCTGTCGCGGTACTTGTCGCGGGCGTTCGGATCCAGGCCGAGGTACTGCGCATAGAAGTAGCGCTGGAACACGGGGTGATGCGTGAGGGTCCAGCGGTTGGCCTCCGAGATGAAGGGAGCGAGGATGGCCCCGACCACGTCGCCATGGTTGAACGGGCCGAGCGACTCGCCGATGTCGTGCAGCAGGGCGCACACGACGTACTCCTCGTCTCGCCCGTCGCGCAGCGCCCGGGTCGCCGCCTGCAGGGAGTGGTCGAGGCGCGTGATCGGGTAGTTGGCGTCGGCGCGCAGGTCCCCGAGCAACCCCATCAGCAGGTCTGGGAGCACCTCGAGGTTGTGCTCGTGCACGCGGCTGAGAACCTCGTAGTCGGCGGTCGTGCCCTCGTCCATCCGCGTGAAGTGCATCTTGCCGATGCCGTCATCCCCCGCGGCATCGTCGCCGTTCCCCGTCGTGGTCCCTGCATCGCTCGTCATGCCGCGCAGGGTACCAAGGCCCGTCGGAGCGGCGGGTCCGCCTCACCGGAGGTCATCGGCCCCCGGCGACGGAAGGTTTGGGAGCGGAGCAGGCCCAAGGACTAAGGTGCTCGCCTCTACCCGGGCGATTAGCTCAGTCGGCTAGAGCACTGCCTTCACACGGCAGGGGTCGCTGGTTCGAGTCCAGTATCGCCCACCCCAGAAAACCCCTGCTCAGCAGGGGTTTTCTTTGCTCCTGGGGTGCTCCTCTGCCGGGCCCAGATCTGAAAATGGCGCGAAAATGGCGCGGGAGTGTGCGTGAACTCTGCCGTGCAGCCTTCGTCACGGCACAACTTTCTGAGGGCAGGCGGCGGAGCGGCCGCTGTCACGGATGGCTGGGCTAAACACCGAGTGGGATTGGTTGGCGGATTGGACCGGCCGTCGGGTTATCGGGGGAGGCGGCCAGTGGCTACGGCCCACTTCTCGATGTCAGGCCAATACCAGATCTTCACTCGACGCAGTTGCAGCACCGGGTCTGGGAAGTCTTCATGACGCCGCGCCCATTCGTGGACGACGTTGGGCCGGGTGACATTGAGTCGTTCGGCTATTTCGGCCGCCCCTACGAGATCCTCGACGTCGACCTTGCGTCCCACTGCCGAGACGCTAGAGGCTCGTGACGCCGCCACCGATGATTGAGTTCTTCTGTACTCGCGTCTAGCATGAGTACATAGGAACTCGCGCGCTGCGCGTCGGGTCGTCGGGCCCCTCCACCTGCCCGGCCATGATCAACATGATGCGGACGTGAGGGAGCTGACCCGCGCATGGAGCCCGACGACCCGACCGAGATCGCCAAATCGTCCACGGAAGGATTCACTCGACACCGGCCTGCCGGACCGTCCGCAAGCCGCCGGGACGAGGTCGTCGAGCTCGGAATGCGCGCGGTGCACCTGTTCGACGCTTTGGAAGGCGTGCTGGCCGACTGGGAACGCCTGGACGACACCGAGGATGTGCGCCTCCGGGAGCTGCTCGACCCGATTGGTGATGTGCTGGCGAGCATTGTCGAGATGGTGCCTGACTACCTCGACGATCGACACCACCCGATCAGCCAGCACCGGCTGGCGTGCCTCCGAAGAGACCTGTAGTGAAGTCTCCAAGGCCCGAGGTTCCACCAGGGCCGGGCGGCCCGACTCGGCACCGACGGGTGTAGCTTCGGGGCAGCGCAGAGGAGGCGCGATCTCTCGCGACGTGCTCGGACGGCAAGCAAGCCCTCAGCTCGGCGAGGTTGAGACGGGGAAGGCGTATGGCGGACTATTCACTTGATCGTGACGAAGCGGTCATCCTGAAGAACGACAGAGTTCACTACGCGGTGAACTCCCGGAGCAACGACAGCTTCGAGTTGGTCCTGACGAGCCGCAAGCTGGTGCTGATCCGAGTACGCCCAAAGCTGTTCGGAACGACCCGTGACATCGCCGTCTATCCGATCAAGCAGATCAAGGTCTTCAACGGTCAAGCCCAGGCTGTGCTGTCCGGGAAGACGATCGAGGTCTACTTCTACGCCGGTCCGGAACGCTTCGGCTTCGCAGACAAGAAGGACGCAGCGAAGTGGATCTCGCACATCAACCTCCTCGCCACCGGGCGAGAGAACGAGATTCAGCTGAACCAGCGGATCAACTACGCACTCCCTGGTGCCGATTACGTATCCGGGGCGCTCAAAGACACCATCGACGTCTTCAAGAACAGGTTCGCAGAGGAAACGGGCCCGCCCGTCAAGGTCACCGAGCGCTGCGACCACTGCGGCGCATCCATCGATGGATACAAAGGACGGGCGACCGCATGCTCATACTGCGGAACGACGCGACAGATGGGCGAGCCGACGCCGCCCGTGCCCGTTGCCAGGAGCGCCGCGAGTCCTGCCCCGGTCGTAAGTCCGGTTGTGATTCCTTCCCCCGTGATGGCTCCTGCTCCCGTCATGGCCACTGCCCCTGTCATGACTCCTGCCCCGGTCAGGCCGCCCGCCCCGGTCATCGCGCCCCGTCCTGCCGCGTATCCCGCAGTCCCGGCAGCCGTCCGCGCGCCAGTCTCGAACCCGGCATTCGCTCCGGGCTGGAAGCCCGACCCGAAGGCCCTGCACCGATTTCGTTGGTGGGATGGATGGGCTTGGACGGCCGATGTCTTCCACAACGGCAGAAGGATCTACGACCCGCTGTAGTTCGGAGCCCGGAAGCGCACCGCGGGTGCGATCGCAGGCCGGCCGATGACGCCGCCGACTTCGCCTCGCTGCTTGACGATGGGCGCGCGTTATACGCCGCCGCGGGGATCACTCCACTGGCCAGCCGAGGCGTGTCAGGTGGAACCGAAGCTCAGAGCCACCAAGCATCAGGAAGAACTTTGTTGCCTTCGACCCATCGAGCAAGACGACGTCCAGCTTGGTCGAGATCAGGCGACGCCGGACAACGATCCTGGAGACCTCGGTGCGGTCGGTGACCTGGTCCTCTCCGAAGCCCGACATCCTGAGCGTGGTCTCATCGAACTCAAGATGTCCGAAGGGCGCCGTCACCCCAGAGTGGAGTGGCCTGGCTCTGACGGCACCCGTGAAGAAGACCTTCTCGGGCCATGGTCCCGAGAGCTCGTGAGTGGACACGCCCGGAGCGTAGGACGGAAGGGAGACTCCGGTGGCTACACGGCGCATGCTTCTGACGTGCTCCTCATCCCGGCCGAGGTGCTCGCTCGGTGACGCCTCTGGACTGTCGGCAGGTGTGTGAACTACGCCGACAGACAAGATGCATGAGTCGGTTCAGTTGTTGCTCTGGCCCTGGCGACGTGCTCTGCGTCCGAGAAGGAGTCCCACCACAACCACCAGTGGCCCGTAGACGAACGCGAGAATGGCGCGTGTTACATCGTGCTCATGGCTAAGTGGCCCAAACTTGAGGTTGACGACAACTAGCACGACGGCGCCCGCCACCCCGAAGAACGCAATGAACGCGAGGGAGACAACGTTGGCCGCTCGATCTTGACCGTGCCACGTGCGCATCGCCAAGACCGTAGGCCGCGAGGCTACGAACGTACGAGTGAATCAGAGTCCCGGGCTTCATGTGGACCCAAGGCGCGGCCTGCGATCCCAGGTTCGAAGCGGCACGTCGGCATCGCGTCGGAAGTGCGCGGGAGCTTCCGAGTACGCCGAGGTCTGGCGCCCGGCTGTCGCTGAGGGGTGCGTGAAGTACGCCGCCACGAGCACTGCGCTATCCACAGGGGTCCACGCGGACGTCGAAGAGTTGCAATGCATCTCTGGCGTACTCCTGGCCGGCATGGGCGAGCATCCCGCGACGCCACCATGGGTCCCGATGGTCGCCAATCTCGACACCGGCAATGAACGCGCGCGCCAATCGAGCGTCGCTATTGAGAACTCGAGCACGAATGTCCGGCATCCTCGGAGCTTGTCGGAGGACAGGATGCAGCAGGAGTTCGTCGAGAAGCCTCCTGATAGCGCAGTCGTTCACGTACTCGTCCCAGCCGAACTGATAGCAGCCGCAGAACACGTCAACATTCCGCTCCCACCACTCGGCCAGATCATCGAGTGACAGGTCGGACGGCCGACTGCGCGCCGTCAAGAACTCTCGAAGCGCGCGATCCAGTACAGCTTCGGAGGGCCCGGCAGGCGTCATCATGGCGTCTTCCTGTATCGCGAAGTTGAGTCCCGAGGAGTGGTGTACGAGCGGTAGGGCCTGAGGGTCCACCGG
>CAYUOL010000321.1:0-7590 GCA_964446345.1 uncultured Iamiaceae bacterium
CGAGCGCGAGGAAGGGCACGTTGAGGATGGCCCCGAACAAGTAGAAGGCCTTGTACGTCCACTCGGTCCAGCCGAGGGTGGCGCCCGCCCACAGCGCCAGGGATCCGAGCGCGAACATCGCGAGCGAGATGGTCCACATCAGCTCGTGCTTCTTGCGGCGGGCCAGCCACCGCTCGAGCGTCGAGAGCATGAAGGCGAGCGCCAGCAGGGTGGCAGCCGCCGCCAGGGCGGCGTGGAGGGCCATCTCCAGAGCGTACGGCGGCGGTCGGCGCGTCCCCAAGCGGGGGTCGGGGGCCGGATCCCTGATCGCAGCCGCGTGGCTCCCCGTCCGCCCGTCGGAGCGGGATTGTGCGCTTGTGCCCACTTTGTGAAACGGTGCACGAGACCGGTACGCTCGCCCGCCATGGCGCAACGCCCTCGTCGACGCATCCCCGAGGCCACCGTCGCCCGGCTCCCCGTGTACCTCCGGAGCCTGCTCGAGGTGGCGGAGACCAAGACCACGACCATCTCGTCCGAGCGCCTGGCCGAGATGGCCGGGGTGAACGCCGCCAAGGTCCGCAAGGACCTGTCGTACCTCGGCTCGTACGGCACCAGGGGCGTCGGCTACGACGTCGAGTACCTGCTCTTCCAGATGAGCCGCGAGCTCGGCCTCACCCAGGACTGGCCGGTCGTCATCGTCGGCATCGGCAACCTCGGCGCCGCGCTCGCGAACTACGGCGGCTTCACCGATCGGGGCTTCCCGGTCGCCGCGCTCGTCGACGCGGACGAGCGCAAGGTCGGCGAGCAGATCGGCGACCTCACCGTGCGCCACATCGACGACCTGCCCGAGATCGCTCGCGAGTCGCGCATCGCCATCGGCATCATCGCCACCCCCGCCGCCGTGGCCCAGGACGTCGCCGATCGCATGGTGGCCGCCGGCATCACCTCGGTGCTCAACTTCGCCCCGGCCGTCATCTCGGTGCCCGACGAGGCGTCGCTGCGCAAGGTCGACCTGGCGGTCGAGCTGCAGATCCTGAGCTTCTACCAGCAGCGGCGCGCCGGCCTGCTCCCACCCCCGTCCGAGGACGGCGCCGACCTGCCGGGCGTCGACACGAACGGGGCGCGGACGGGCGGCCGCGCCGCCGCCCCCGAGACGGGCCGGGCGCCCGAACCGGCGGGCGGCACCCCGCGCGACCGCGCGACGACGACCGGCCCGGGCGTGCTGACCGCGACCGGGTCCGGCGGCGCCGCCACCGGCACCGGCGGGGGGCCGGCGACCGACTGAGGTCCCCACGATGCCGGTCGACGCCCCGCTCTACCCGGTCAACCTCGTGCTGCGGGGCCGCCGCTGCCTCGTCGTGGGCGGCGGCCGCGTCGCGGCGCAGAAGATCGCCGGCCTCCTCGAGGCCGAGGCGCAGGTGCACGTGATCGCGCCCGAGCTCGACGGCGCGGTCGACCGCCTCGTCGCGGAGGACGAGCACGTCACGGTCGACCGGCGCGCCTACGCGCCCGGCGACCTGCGCGGCTTCCACCTCGCGATCACCGCCACGAACGACCCGGCGGTGAACCACGCCGTCTTCCTCGAGGGCGAGGAGCTCGGCGTCTGGGTGAACAGCGCCGACGACCCGGCCAACTGCGCGTTCATCCTGCCGGCCCGGGTGCGCCAGGGCCCGCTGCTGGTCACCTTCGCCACCGGCGGCACGAGCCCGGCCGTCGCCACGTGGCTGCGGCGACGGTTCGCGGAGGAACTCGGCCCGGAGTACGTCACACTGATCGAGATGGTCGGTGCGGAACGAGCCCGGATCCAGGGCGAGGGTCGCTCGACCGAGGGCCTGGATTGGCAGCAGGCGCTCGACTCGGGAATGCTTGATCTGATCCGCGAGGGCAACCTCGCCGAAGCCAAGGAGCGCCTGCAGGCGTGTCTCTCGTCGTCATCGGATTGAACCACCGCTCGGTCCCGCTCGATCTGCTCGAGCGCATGACCATCGACGACGCCCGGCTCCCGAAGGCGTTGCACGACGTGGTGGCCCGCGAGCACGTGAGCGAGGCCGTGGTGCTCTCGACGTGCAACCGCACCGAGATCTACGTCGTCGCCGAGAAGTTCCACGGCGCGTACGCCGACGTGCGCAACTTCCTGGCGGACATGACCTACCTCCCGCCCGAGGTGTTCGCCGACCACCTCTACGTGCACTACGACACCGAGGCCGTGCAGCACCTCTTCGAGGTGGCGGCGGGGCTCGACTCTGCGGTGGTGGGCGAGGCCGAGATCCTCGGCCAGGTGCGCCACGCCTGGGAGGAGGCCCAAGCCGAGGGCGCCACCGGCTCGTCGACCAACCTGCTCTTCCGCCACGCGCTCGAGGTCGGCAAGCGGGCCCGCACCGAGACGGCCATCGCCCGCAACATCGCCTCGGTGTCGACCGCCGCCGTCGCCCTCGCGAGCGACCGCCTCGGCGGCCTCGAGGGCAAGCGCGTGCTCGTGCTCGGCGCCGGTGACATGGGCGAGGGCATGGTGCGCGGCATCGTCGCCGCCGGCGTCGACGACGTCCGCATCGCCAACCGCACCTGGGAGCGCTCGTGCGAGCTCGCCGAGCGCGTCGGGGGCAACGCGATCCGCCTCGCCGATCTGAACGACGCGCTGACCGAGGTCGACCTGCTGCTCACCGGCACCGGGGCCACGTCGATCATGCTCGAGCACAGCGACCTGAGCCGGATCATGGCCGCCCGCGACGGCCGGCCCGTGCTGATCGTCGACGTCGCCGTGCCGCGTGACGTCGATCCGGCGGCGGCCGACCTCCCCGGCGTCACCCTGCTCGACATGGACGACCTGCGCACGTTCGCCGAGGCCGGCCAGCGCGAGCGCTCGCGTGAGGTCGGCAAGGTGCAGGCGATGATCACCGACGAGATCGAGCGGTTCACGGCGGTCATCTCCGCCCGTGAGGTCGCGCCGCTGGTCGCGTCGTTGCGCGAGCAGGCCGAGGCCATCCGCGCCGCCGAGCTCGAGCGGTTCCGCACCAGGCTCGCCGCCCTCGATCCCCACGAGGCCGAGGCCGTCGAAGCGCTGACCAAGGGCATCGTCGCGAAGCTGCTGCACGACCCGACCGTGGGCCTGAAGGACGCCGCCGGCTCGCCGAAGGGCGAGCGCCTCGCCGAGGCCCTGCGCGACCTCTTCGATCTGTAGGCCGCGCATGACCACGGTGCGCGCCGCCACGCGAGGATCCGCGTTGGCGCGCTGGCAGACCGATCACGTCGCGGCGCTGCTCGCCGACGCGCACGAGTCGCCCATCGAGATCGAGCCCGTCATCGTCGAGACGACTGCCGACCAGCGCCTCGACATCCCGATCTGGGAGATGGGCGGCAAGGGCGTCTTCGTCAAGGAGGTGCAGGCCGCGGTGCTCGACGGCCGCGCCCGCATCGCGGTGCACTCGGGCAAGGACCTGCCCGCCGCGACGCATCCCGACCTCGTCATCGCCGCGGTGCCGCACCGTGCGGACGCGCGCGACGTGCTCGTCGGTGCCACCTTCGCGGACCTGCCGGTCGGTGCGCTCGTGGCCACGGGGTCGGTGCGCCGGCGCGCGCAGCTGGCGTGGCGGCGCCCGGACCTCACGTTCCAGGGCCTGCGCGGCAACATCGCGACGCGGCTCGAGCGGATCCCTGCGGGCGGGGCGATCGTGATGGCGGCGGCCGCCCTCGACCGCCTCGGCCTGCACGACGCGCTGGCCGCCCGAGGCCTGCCCTTCGAGGTGCTCGACGAGAGCGTCGTGCTCCCGCAGGTGGCCCAGGGCGCGCTGGCGGTCGAGTGCCGCCGCGACGACGACGAGGCGCGCGCGCTGCTCGCCGCCGTCGAGCACCGACCGAGCCGCCGCGCCTTCGACGCCGAGCGGGCGTTCCTCGCCGCGCTCGGCGGGGACTGCGACCTGCCGGCCGGCGCGCACGCGGTCGCCGCCGCCGACGGCTCGATCGTGATCGAGGCGCTGCTCGCCTCGCTCGACGGCCACACGGTGCTGCGCCGCAGCCTGACCCACCCCGAACCGGCCGTCGCCGGGGAGCAGATCGCCGCGACCCTGCTCGCGGCCGGCGGGCGCTCGCTGCTCCATCCCTGAACCGTCGCACCCGTCCGCGAAGGTCGCGCGCATCGGCTTACGGGTCCGAGAGCACCTCCCCGTAAGATGGAGGGATGGGGAGACCGGGATGACGTGCGGCAGCTGCGGCACTCCGAACCCCGACGGGGCCCGGTTCTGCCTCTCGTGCGGCCACGCCCTCGTGACCCGCTCCGACGAGCGCCGCGTCGCGACCGTCGTCTTCGCCGACCTGGTCGGCTTCACCCACCTCTCCGAGGCTCGCGACCCGGAACAGGTCAAGAACCTCGTCGACCGCTGCTTCGCCCGGCTCGCGCTCGACATCACCGAGTTCGGTGGTCAGGTCGACAAGATCATGGGCGATGCGATCGTCGCCCTGTTCGGCGCGCCGGTCGCGCACGAGGACGACGCCGAGCGCGCCGTGCGCGCAGCGTTGCGCATGCAGCAGTCGATCGCCGAGTTCAAGGCCCACACCGATGCGGTGATCCAGATGCGGATCGGCGTCAACACCGGCGAGGTGCTCGTCGGGTCGTTCCACGCCGGCGGCGAGTACACCGCCATGGGCGACGTGGTCAACACGGCCCAGCGGCTCCAGACCCACGCGGCGCCCGGCGCCGTCGTCGTCGGACCCGCGACCTACGCCGCCACGCGCGACGCGATCGAGTACGAGTCCCTGGGGGAGCTGCTGGCCAAGGGCCGCGACGAACCGGTGCAGGCGTGGCGCGCGGTCGGCGCGCTCCTGCCGCCGGGCTACCGGCGCCGCCGCCAGGAGACCCCCTTCGTCGGGCGGACCGCCGAGGTGGGGGTGCTCGCCCACGCGATCGACGCCGCCGTCGACCGTCGTCGCGCCCACCTCGCGCTGCTCTTCGGCGAAGCCGGCGTGGGCAAGTCCCGCCTCGCCGAAGAGGTGGCGTGCGGCGCGAAGAACCGGCACCGCGCGCTCGTGATCGAAGGGCGCTGCGTGCCCTACGGAGAGGCCAACGTCTGGTGGCCCGTGGCCGAAGCGGTGCGCCAGGCCTGTGGCATCACCACCGAGGACCCGCTCCCGGTCGCCGAACGGCTCGCGGTGGTCGCCGTCACCGCCGCGCTCGACATGCCCGACCGCGCGCCCGAGGTCAAGCGCATCGTGATCGGCCTGCTGTACCTCATGGGCTACGAGGTGTCGCTGCGCGAGATCGATCCGCTCCGCGCCCGGGAAGAGGCGATGCGCTCGGTGCTCGGCTTCGTCGAGGCGCTCACGCGCTCGCGGCCGGTCGTGCTCGTCGTCTCCGACCTGCACTGGGCCGACGACCTCGTGCTCGAGACCATCGCGGCCCTGCTCGACCGCCTGCGCGGCGCCCCGTTCGTGATCCTCGCCAGCGCGCGGCTCGAGCTGCAGGACCGCTGGCCCATCCCGCAGGGTCGCCACAACACGGTGCTGCTCAACCTCGACCCGCTCGATCGTGAGTCGACGAGCGACCTGTTGACCTCGCTGGTCGACCACGAGCTGCCGTCGCGGCTGCGCGAGGCGCTGCTCGATCGTTCTGGCGGCAACCCGTTCTTCCTCGAGGAGCTCGTGGCCCTGCTCGCCGATGCCGACCAGGCACCGGCCGAGCTGCGCCGCTCCGACGCCATCTCGCTCTCCGAGCTGCCCGACACCTTGCGCGGTCTCGTGTCGGCCCGCCTCGACAGCCTCACGGCGCGCGAGCGCGCCACGCTCGAGGACGCATCGGTGTGGGGCCGGAGCGGCCCGGTCGAGGCGCTCGCCCGGATGGGCGAGCAGGTCCACGGCTTCGGTGACATCAGCGCCGAGCTGCGGTCGCTGGCCGACAAGGAGATCCTGCAGCTCGTCGGCGAGCGGTGGTCGTTCCACAGCGACCTCATCCGCGAGGTCGCGTACGGCACGCTCACGAAGGCCGACCGGGCGCGCCGCCACGCCGGCATCGCCTTCTTCCTCGAGCACACCCAGCCGAGCGTCGAGGAGGCCTCCGATCGCACGGTCGAGGTGGTCGCCATGCACTACGGCACCGCGGCCGAGCTGCAGCAAGAGCTCGGGCGCGTCGAGGGCCTGCCCCCCAACGTGACCCTCAAGGCGCTGCAGTGGATCGAGGAGGCGGCGCGGCGGGCGGAGCGCTCGCAGCTGCTGCCCGCCGCGGAGCACCTCTACACCCAGGCGCTGCGCCTGGTGCCCGCCGATCAGCCCCAGCGCCGGGTCGCGTACCTGCTCGGCCGCGCCGGGTCCGAGACCGATCAGCGCGAGCTGCACGAGGCCGCCGAGGACATCGCCGAGGCGATGGAGCTCGCCACGCGCACCGACGACCAGGCGCTGCTGGCGCGGGCGGTCCTCGCACAGGGCGAGTTCCAGCAGAAGTCGGGCGACCTCGACCACGCCCTCGTCACCCTGTCCCGCGCCGTCGACCTGTTCGTCGAGCTCGGCGACCTCAAGGGGCAGGCCGACGCCCAGCGCGTGCTGGGCATGACCCACATCTTCCGGGGCGACCACGAGGATGCCGAGGCCTCGATCCGCGTCGCCCTGAAGGCGTCGCGCGAGTTCGGCGACCGGCGCGGCGAGGCGTGGGCGCTGCAGAACCTCGCCTGGATCTCCTACGTCGAGGGGCGCTCCGAGGAGGCCGAGCGGCGGCTGCACGCGTCAGCCGAGACGTTCCAAGAGCTCGGGGACAGCGGTGGGCTGAGCTGGGCGCTCGGGCTCATGGCCTTCGTGCGCTTCCACCAGGGCCAGCTCTTCGAGGCCGAGGAGCTCGGCGAGCAGATCCTGACCGAGGCCCGCGAGCGTGGCGACCGCTGGGGCGAGGGGATGATGCTGCTGCTGACCTCGGGCGTGCGCCTGTGGTCGGGCCGCGCGGGTGAGGCGGTCGAAGCCGCCGAGCACGCGCTCCAGCTCTTCGAGACCATCGGCGATCGCTTCGGCCAGGCCCAGGCGCAGGCCACCGCCGGCCGGGCGCTCGTCACCGCGGGCCGCGTCACCGAGGGCATGCGCGTGCTGCGCGAGGCCCTCGACGGTCAGGTCGCGCTCGACGACGGACCCGAGCCCGATCAGCTGCGCCTGCTCGTGTCGGTGGCGATGGCCGGCGCCGCCGTGCAGATCGGCGCGTCCGACCTGGCGCTCGACGCGCTGCTCTCGGGACAGGGTCGCCCGCTCGAACCCGAGACGATCGGGCACAGCGACGGGATGGTCGCCGAGGCCCTCGCCCTGCTGCAGACCGGGGACATCGAAGGCGGCGTCGAGCGCCTGCTCCCGGTGATCGAGCCCGAGGAGGCGGCCGAGCCGTCGCCCTACGCCCTGAGCGTGCTCGCGCTGGCGCTCGCGGCCGCCGGGCGCGACGACGAGGTGCTCGAGCTCGCCGATCAGGTCCGCGCCGCTCGCCGCTCCACCTACCTCGACCGCGTCAACGCCCGGCTGGCCGAGCTCTTCGTCGCCGCGCGCGACGCGGAGCGCTCCGGCACGTTCGAGACCCGCTACGACGCGCTGCTCGAGGAGGCCGACGGCGCCGACGACCCCGTCGCGCAGGCGGTCAGCCGCCTGGCGGCATCCGTG
>CAYUOL010000322.1:0-7588 GCA_964446345.1 uncultured Iamiaceae bacterium
GACGGCGACGACACCTACCTCGTGGTCGACGCCGACAAGGGCACCGCCACCTTCTCCGACATCGCGAACGAGCTCGCGATCAGCCGCGGCTTCTGGTTGGGTGACGCCTTCGCGTCGGGCGGGTCCTCCGGCTACGACCACAAGAAGATGGGGATCACGGCGCGGGGTGCGTGGGAGTCGGTGAAGCGCCACTTCCGTGAGCTCGACGTCGACGTGCAGCGCACCGACTTCACCGCCGTCGGCATCGGCGACATGTCGGGTGACGTGTTCGGCAACGCGATGCTGCGCTCGCGGCACATCCGCCTCGTCGCGGCGTTCGACCACCGCCACATCTTCCTGGACCCGGATCCCGATGCCGCCGCCGGCTTCGAGGAGCGCGCCCGCCTGTTCGCGAAGCCGCGCTCGTCGTGGGACGACTACGACCGGTCGTTGCTCTCGGCCGGGGGTGGCGTCTTCCCGCGCACGGCGAAGTCCATCCCGATCGCGCCAGAGGTGCGCGAGGCGCTGGGGATCGAGGCCGAGCAGCTCGCCCCGCCCGATCTCATCCGTGCGGTGCTGCGGGCGCCGGTCGACCTGCTCTTCAACGGCGGCGTCGGCACCTACGTGAAGGCGCGGGCGGAGAACAACGCCGAGGTGGGCGACAAGGCCAACGACGCCGTGCGGGTCGACGGGGCGGAGCTGCGCTGCCGGGTGGTCGGCGAGGGTGGCAACCTCGGCTTCACCCAGCGGGGGCGGGTCGAGGCCGCGCTCGGCGAGTGCCTCCTGTTCACCGATGCGATCGACAACTCCGCCGGGGTGGACTGCTCGGACCACGAGGTGAACATCAAGATCCTGCTCGACAGCGTCGTGCATGCCGGGCGGCTCACGACCGCCGCGCGAGACGCGCTGCTGGTCGAGATGACCGACGACGTCGCCGCCAAGGTGCTGCACCACAACTACGAGCAGACCCAGGCGCTCTCGATCGCCCGCAGCCAGGCGCCGAGCCTGGCGGACGTGCACGCTCGCTACATCGACGCGCTCAGCCGCGCCGGCGAGCTGAACCGCGACCTCGAGTTCCTCCCCGACAGCGAGCAGCTCGCCGAGCGCCGGGCCCACCAGCAGGGGTTGACGACGCCCGAGCTGGCCGTCCTGCTCGCCTACGCCAAGGTCACGTTGGACCAGGAGCTGCTCGACTCGGACCTCCCGGAGGACCCGTACTTCCAGGCCACCATCGAGTCCTACTTCCCCGACCGCCTGCGCGCCGAGCACCAGGACGAGATCCACCAGCACCCACTGCGGCGCGAGATCGTCGCCACCACGATCAGCAACGAGCTGATCAACCGGGGTGGCACCTCGTTCCTCTACCGCCTGACCGACGAGACGAACGCGTCGCTCCCGTCGATCGCCCGGTGCCACCTGATCGCGTCGAACGTGTTCGGCATGGCGGATCTCTGGCAGCGGGTGGAGGTGCTCGACGACCAGGTCGGGGTCCACACGCAGATCCAGATGCTCCTCGCGAGCCGCACCCTGGTCGAGCGCGCGACGCGCTGGCTGCTGCAGAACCAGCGGACCACGCGGTGGCTGCTGCAGGCGCGCCACCAGCCCGCGACCATCGATGCGACCGTCGGGTTGTTCCGCGACGGCGTCGTCGAGCTGGGCCGCCACCTGCCCGAGCTGCTCGTCGGCATGGACCTCGAGCGCTTCCACGCCCGCCGCGCCGAGCTCGCCGAGCAGGGCGTGCCCGAGGCGCTCGCGGCCGAGATCGCCGGGCTCGACATGCTCACGCCGGCGCTCGATCTGATCGAGATCACTGCCGGCAGCGACCGCGACGTCAACGCCGTCGCCGCCGTCTTCTTCGCGCTCGGGCACGAGCTGCGCTTCGACTGGTTGCGCGAGCAGATCGTGGCGCTCCCGCGCGACGACCGGTGGAACACGTTGGCGCGCGCGTCGTTGCGCGCCGACCTCGCCGCCAAGCAACGGGGCATCACCGCCGAGATCCTCGCCTCGGGTTCGCCGGTCGGCGACGTCGAGCACGGCTTCGCCGTCGAACCGCTCATCGACGCGTGGATCGACGCCCACCGCGAGGTCGTGGACCACTACCGCGAGATCGTGGCCGACATGAAGGGCAAGGAGCCGGACATCGCGGTGCTGTCGGTGGCGCTGCGCGTCGCCGGCGACCTCATCGACTGGTAGCGGGCCGGACGTCGATCGGCGACGACCGGCGCGGCCTCACGGGCGCGTGTCGCGAGCCGGCCGGTCGGGCTCGGCGGACGAGGCGCTGGTCGGGAGGCGATGGCGCAGCAGGAAGACCGCGAGGCCGGCGACGCCGACGGCTGCGAGCACCCCCGCGGCTTCGACGCCGGTGCCCTGGGCCCGAGGCTCGGAGCCGACGAGGAGCACCAGCAGCGCCAGCGCGACCGAGGTGCCGACCAGCGCGACCAGCGCGGTCCAGCGGCGCGCGTCGACGCCGCGCTCCGCGTGCACCCGGGTGCGCCGCTCCAGGGACCAGAAGCCGAGCTCCGCGACCAGCAGGAGGGTGCCGGCCGCGAGCGCCGTCGGTCCCGCCGCCGGGGGCGAGGCATGGCCGACGAGCAGCGACGCCGCGAACAGCGCGATGGCGAGGCCGATGCCGAACGGTTGGCTGGTGCCCAGCGACACGGCCAGCACCAGCAGCGCGACGATCACGAGCGCGGCCGCGACGGGAGGGCCCGCGGTGCCCTGCAGGGCGCCGGCGGCGAAGAGCGCGGCGAACAGGAGGCTGGCGCCGGCCCGCCCTACCCGACCCGCTGGGAACGGCGACGAATCGCGCGTAGCTCCTCCCCCACCCCGTCGAGGGCGACGCGGCGTCGCACCAGCATCGACGACGGGCCCGCGGCGTTCGCCGCGAGCTCGTCCGGCATCACGTCGTCATGCGCGACGAAGAGGACCTCGGGCCACTGCACGACCGCGATGCCCAAGCGCTGCAAGGTGTCGCGGACCGAGCGCCGGTTCACCTGCCAGAGCCGCCAGGAGAGCTCGCCCACGACGCCGGGCTGCGCGTGGACGAGCGACGGAGCGATCTCGACGACGGCGACGTCGCGACCACGGTGGCGCAAGGCCTCGAGCGCCTCGACGATGCGCGGGTCCTCCAGCGGCGTCAGCGCCAGCACCATCGCGTTCGGCGGCAGCACGCGACCGGGCAGCACGTCGATGCCGCGAGTGGCGGCGTTCTCGAAGATCTGGCTCTCGATCAACGCGTCGACCATGCGGTACAGCTGGCGGGTGCCGCCCGCCGGCTGGAGCCACCGCACGGTGCCGCCGTAGCTGACGAGCCCCACCCGATCGCGCCCGTGCAGGTACTGCGTGACGAGCATCGAGGCGGCCCGGACCGCGTCGTCGAGGTGCGCTTCCGCGAACACGTCCAGGAAGAGCACGACGTCGGCGTTGCGATCCGGGTGCCGCTGGTTCACCCACATCTCGCCCCGGCGCGCGGTGACGCGCCAGTTCACGTCGCGCATGCGATCGCCCGGGGTGAACGGGCGCAGGTCCGCGAACTCCACGCCTTCCCCCTTGACGCGGGCGGTCTGGTTGCCGGCCAGGACCTGCGTCTCGTGCGGGCGGGCGAAGCGCCGGAGCGACTCGACGGTCGGGTACACGCGGGTGGCGTCGTCGGTCTGGAAGCGGGCCTCGCGCACGAAGAGCCCGAGCAGGTCGCGCGTGCGCACGACGATGTCGGTGAGCTGCAGCACGCCCCAGCGCTCGGTCCGCCCGGTGAAGGCCACCGTCCTCGTGCGGTGCGGGGCGATGGCCACGGCGGCAGGGTTGGTGTCGGGGGTGATCGCGAAGCCGTCCTTCGGCACGAGCAGCACCTCGACGCGGTCGACCAACTGGTCGACCCCGACCTTCGCCTCGACGGTCAGCAGGTCGCCTTCCACCGTGCGCTCGTCCCGCGGCGCGACGGTGACGCGCAGGCGCGGCGTGCGGTGCAGGGCGAGCCCGGCGACCAGCACCAGCGCGAACGGTGCGGCCAGCGCCGCCAGAGCGGGCTGCTGGAACGCCACCGCCGCGATGAGCCCGCCCCCGGCCAGCGCGGCGTAGACGGTGAGCTTGGGCGTGGCGACGGAGTCAGCCATGGCGGGCCGCTGGTGCCGGGACCTCGGCGACGCAGCGCCGCACGATGTCGTCGGCGCGCACGCCGCGGATCCACTGATCGGGCCGCAGCGACAGGCGATGGCCCAGCGCGGCGACCGCGACGGCCTTGACGTCGTCGGGCACGACGAAGTCACGCCCGGCGAGCGCCGCGCTCGCACGCGCGGTCGCCATGAGCGCGAGGGACGCGCGCGGGCTGGCGCCCACCTGCACCTCGGGCCGGCGCCGCGTCGCGTCGACCAGGTCGACGATGTAGTAGCCGACGCTCTCGTCGACGTGCACCCCTTCGACCGCGCGCTGGAGCGCCACCATCGTCGGCTGGTCCATGACGGGGTCGAGCACGGCCGCCTCGGCGCGGCGGGCCATGCGCTTCTGGAGGATCGCCCACTCGTCCTCGCGCGTGGGGTAGCCGACGGCGAGGCGCAGCAGGAAACGATCGAGCTGCGCTTCGGGCAGCGGGTAGGTGCCCTCGAACTCGAGCGGGTTCTGCGTCGCCATGACGATGAACGGCGGGCCGAGCCGGCGGGTGACCCCGTCGACCGTCACCTGGCGCTCCTGCATCGCCTCGAGGAGCGCGGCCTGCGTCTTCGGAGGGGCCCGGTTGATCTCGTCGCCGAGCAACACGTTCGTGAACACGGGCCCCTGGTGGAACTCGAGCGCCGACGTGGCCGGGTCGAACACCGAGGAACCCGTGATGTCCGAGGGCATGAGGTCGGGCGTGAACTGCACGCGGGCGAAGTCCATGCCGGTGACCTGCGCGAACGAACGGGCGATGACGGTCTTCGCCAGGCCCGGCACGTCTTCGAGCAGCAGGTGGCCGTCGGCCAGCATCCCGATCCACAGGAGCCGCAGCACGCCGCGCTTGCCCACCACCACCTGCTCGACCTGGTCGAGGACGGTGCCGGAGATGCGGGCGACATCGGGGAGGGAGAGCTCGGCGGTCACAGGTGCTCCAGGTCGTAGAGGATCGCCGCGAGCTCGTCGGGGCGCAGCCCCTCGTCGCGGGATGCGTCGACGGGGCGGTCGGGGCGGATGAGCTGCCAGGTGATCGGGGACAGACGATGCGCCTGCGCGGCGAGCGCGACATCGACGTCGTGGGTGGGGCCGCGCCGCCCGTCGCCGTCGACCAGCGCCAGGCGGGCCTCGACGATCGACCGCGCCTCGGCCCGCAGCCATCGGTCGCGTCCCGCGGCAGAGCGCAACGCGAGGGTGACGGTGCTCGTCGCCTGCTTCAGCCCGACTGGCATCGCTGGCTGCTCGACCGGGGGGACGCGGCTGAGCTCGTCGAGCATGCGGCCCTGGACGGTGCGGTCCTCCGTGCCCCACAGCACCGCCGCCAGCAGCAGGCCGAAGCCGATCGTGCCCAGCGCGACGAGGAACACCCGCAGCACCAGGTCGTCGCCGCCGAGGTGCAACCAGCGCGCCAGCACGAACGCAACGATGACGAGCGCCGTGAGCACCGCCGTCTGCGTCAGCGCCGAGCGCCACCGCTGCCGGAAGCGCAGCTCGCGCGCGGTGACGGCCGTCGACCGGGTGGCGCCGTCGCTCACGGCGCGGTCGCCGCCGTGAGCGTGAGCGGCGCGAGCGTGTCACGCAGCAGGGCAAGGGCGGCGAGCGCGTCGTCTCGGTGCTGCGTCGGGATCGGGTGATCGCTGAACTTGGCCTCGTGGTAGCGCGCCAGCAGGTGGTCGAGCGCGGGCGGTGCCGCGCCGGGCAGGGTCGGGCCCACGCGGTGCACGTGCTCGGCCGAGGTCTCCTCCCACCGCGCGCCGAACCCCGACGCACCCAGCATGCGCTGGGCGAGCGCGAACGCGACGATCACGGCGGCCCGCGGTTGCTCTCGAGCCAGGGCGCCGAGGTCGACCGCGAACGGGTCGCCCTCGAGCTCGGCGCGCTCGGTGGGCGGCTCGTGCTCGGTGCGCCCGTAGGCATCGTCGTCGTCGCTCGGGCGGCGGAGCGCGACGGCGATCGTCAGCACCAGCAGCGCCAGCACCATCGCCACGAGCACGTACACGGCGATGTTGGGAACGATGTCGCCCGACACCTCCACCGGTGGCGGTGGCGTCGTCGCCGAAGGCGATCCAGGCACGACGGCTTCGGGGGGCGGGGCGCTGCTGGCCAAGAAGGCGCGGATCACGAGCCACGTCACCCAGCAGCACACCGCGGTCATGACGGCGATGCCCGCCACGATCAAGCGCTGCAACCAGACCGGCGTCGTGACCTCGAGCGCGCTGTCGGGCTCGTCCTCCTCGTCGGGGTCGTCGTCGTCACCGCGCAGCATCCGGAGCAGCACCCCGATGGCCATCGCGAGGAAGCCGGCCAGCACGACGAACGACCCGGCCGCGAACAACGTGGCGGCCGCCCGGCTGTCGAAGGGGGTCGACGCCTCGGACCCGGCGGCACGACCGACGCTCGCCGCGGCCACGACCACGCAGAGCAGGAGGACTGCGCCCACCGCGGCGACGACGCGGGCGGCTCGAGCCGCCCCAAGTCCCCCCTCGCGCATCACAAGGACCTCCGACTCGACCCCGAGCTCGCGTAGCGCCTGATGGCGGGATGGTAGCAACCGAACCTCGCGCTCCGTCCGGCCCGGCGGCCGACGCGTCGAGCACCACCCTCCGGGCCGCCGCAGGGTCGTCGCGCACGGTTCGTGCCGTGGCAGGCGGTCCTGCGTCGCGGTTGCTGCGGTCGGACCGAAGGAGAAATGGCCGTGGCTCGCGTTGACAGCCCCGGGATGTCGGCAGTTCACTGACCGACGAGCACGCAGCTGTCACCGACGGCCCGGCGATTGTGTCGCTCCTCAGCTCCTGGGGGTTCCGCCCGATGTCCGTGTCGCCTGCCGTCACCGTCCCCGCTCGCCCCGCACGCCCCGCGCGCCTCGCGCGCCTCGACCGGCGCACCCCGGGGCGAGCCCGCCGCCGCGCCACGCGACCGGCGCTGCTCGTGCCGGTCGTGCTGGCGCTCGTGATCATGTCCACGTCGTGCGGGGCACCGCCGAGCACGTTGACCGTCACCACCGTCGTCGCCAACCTGGCCAACCCGTGGGACATCGCCTTCACCCCGGACGGCACGATGCTCTACACCGAGCGGGCCGGGCGCATCGACTCGTTCGCCGGCGGCGTGCACCGGGTCATGGCCACGCCGGCCGACACGTTCGTGCAGTTCGAAGCCGGGATGATGGGCATCGCCGTCGACCCGGCCTTCAGCTCGAACCGCCGCATCTACACGTGCTTCGCGTCCACCCTCGCCGGACCGAACCGCGACATCCGCGTCGTGCGGTGGACGGTCGACGCGGGGTACACCGCCCTGAGCAACCGCACCGACATCCTCGTCGGCATGCCCGTGAACACGACCGGCCAGGCCGGGCGCCACGCCGGGTGTCGCACGCGGTTCGGCCCGGACGGCTACCTGTGGGTGACCGCCGGTGACGCGGCCATGGGGACGAACCCGCAGAACCCGGCGTCGCTCGGCGGGAAGATCC
>CAYUOL010000323.1:0-7578 GCA_964446345.1 uncultured Iamiaceae bacterium
GACCACGACGACGGAGGCGACCACGACGACGACGGCGCCCACCACCACCACGACCGAGGCGACCACGACGACCTCGACCTCCACCTCCACCTCCACCTCCACCTCCACCTCCACCAGCACCACGAGCACGACGGCCGGGCCCAATGCCTTCGCCGCCGCGCTGAGCGCGCCGACGGCGGTCATCGGCGGCTCGCTCGGCGTCACCGGGTCCAACTGCGCGGCCGGCACCGTCGTGTCGATCACGTTGGACGGCTCCGGTGAGGTCGCCACCCCGACGACGGGCGTCGACGGCACGTTCAGCACCACGTTCACGGTGCCCGCCGCGGCGACGGTGGGAGCCCACACGGTCACCGCCACGTGCAACGGCGTGGCGGTGCCGATGGCCGTCGTGCTCAGCCAGGCGGTGGTGAACCCGCCGACTACCGTCAGCTCGGCGACGACCACGGGCACGCTGCCGGTGACCGGTGGCGACCCGGGCCTCGCCCTCGTGGTCGCGCTCGTCACCATCGCCGGCGGCGCGGTCCTCGTCGTCGCCGCCCGCCGGCGTCGCCCCTGAGCGGAACCCGACTCCCGGAACCCGATGCCCGACCGGAACCCGGCCAGAAGCGCGCGCTGCGGGTGGGGGGTCGGTCAGTCCCCGGTGGATGACGCGGCGACGATCGCCCGGCACATCGCGTCCTGCTCGAGGTCGCGACGCTGGTCGCTGGCGAGCGGCCCGGCGCAGTGGTTCGCGATGACCACGTGGGCGTCTGGATCGACCCAGAGCAGCTGGCCGTGGATGCCCCAGGCCGAGAGCGAGCGGTGCGCGTCGCCCGGCACCCACCACTGGTCGCGATACGAGTAGCCGGCGTAGTAGGCGTAGTGCCCGTCGCGGGCGAACACCTCCGGGTCGCTGCCGTTGCGCATCGACTCGATCACGCGCGCCGGGATCGGCGCCGTCGCGCCCGCTCCTGCACCGTCGTCCGCCAGGCCCCCGTCGAGCAGCACCCCGAAGCGCGCGAGGTCGCGCGTCGTGGCCGCGAGCCCGGCCCCCATCAGCGGCGTGCCCGCGGGATCCACGGAGATGGCGGCGTCGCGCTCGGCGCCCAGGGGCGTCCAGATCGACTCGCCGAAGAGGTCGGCGTAGGGCCGACCGCACGCCTGCTCGAGCAACCACCCGAGCACGTCGGAGACCGGCGTCGCGTACGTGAACGTGTCTCCGTGCGGTCCGTGGCCCGGGCCGATGGCGCGCAGCAGGTCGCGGATCGAGCGGGGCGCACCCGGTGGGGCATCGCCCATCCCGAGCGCGGCCAGGTAGTTCCCGAACCCGAGCGCCGCGCCCTCGGTCGAGGGATCGCCCGCGTCGGCGTAGTCCTCGTCGTAGCCGAGGGCGACGGTCATGTCCGCGACGTCGCCGACCGTTGCGTCGCCGAAGCCGGTGCTCGCCAGCTCGGGCAGCAGCTCACCGACGACCGCCGACCGGTCGAGCAGGCCGGCCTCGATCGCTGTCGCCGCCAACGTGCCGGTGAACGACTTCGTGACCGAGAAGCACGGGTGGCGCTGCGTGGCGTCCACCCCGTCGGCGTACCACTCGTGCACGAGCCGACCGCGATGGGTGACGACGAGGCTCCGCGCGTCGTTGCGCCGCAGCACGTCCGCCACGGTCGTCGGCCCCCAGCCGGTGACCTCGAACGTGAGGGGTGCGAGCGGATCACGACCCGGTTCGGCGGGCTCCAGCGCGCGCACGGGGCCTTCGTTCGCGACGACGATCCGGTGGGGGAGGGCTCCGCGCAGGGTGTCGGTCATGCGGTCAACGATCCCACTCGACGGGGCGACGGAGGAACCCGTCACGGTTGGCGAACGCCCAGTCGCGGAAGCTGCGGGGGGCGAGTCCGGTCACCGCCTCGACGGTGCTGGTCGGTGCCTGCCCGTGGCCGCGCTGCGGGCTCGTCATGGATCCGACGACGCCGGCCGCCAGCAGGTCGGGCATGCCGTAGTGCACGAGCTGGGCCTTGGCCTCGTCGGCACTGATGTCGACGAGCGTGATCGGGCGGCGCAGCACGTCGCCGAGGATCGCCACCTGCTCGCGTGGGCTGATCGCCGCCGGCCCCGTCACCGGGTAGCCGGCGCCGCCCGGACCTGGCTGCACGAGCAGCTGGTACGCGACGGCGGCCACGTCGACCGGGTCCACCCAGGCCACCGGCAGGTCACCGACCGGGGCGTAGACGGTGCCGGCCGCGGCGATCGAGGGTGCCCACTGCAAGGTGTTGCTCATGAAGCCGTTGGGACGCACGAACGTGGTGTCCACGCCGGCGTCGAGGAACGACCGCTCACCCGAGCGGTGCCACTGCGTGATGAGGTCGTCGTCGCCTTCTTCGACCCCGAGCACCGACAGCTTCACGACGTGCTGCACGCCGGCCGCGCGCGCGGCCTTCGCCATGATGTGGTCGTGGATCGGGCCGTCGGGTCCGCCCGAGAGGTGGAACACGCGGTCGACGCCGGCGAGGGCCAGGGCCACGGCGTCCTCGTCACCCAGGTCGCCGGCGACGCGCTCGATGCTCGCCGGCAGCGTGGCCCGCTCGGGGTAGCGCATCATCGCCCGCACGCGCGCCCCGCGCGCCGCGAGCATCTCGACGAGTGGCGTGCCCACGGTGCCGGTGGCGCCGGTGACGAGGAAGGTGGTCGCCATGGTGGCGCTCATCGTGCCATCGCCGGCGACCCGGCACCGTGCGCCGGTAGAAATGGGGGGTGCCCGAGCCGACCGAGGTGGATCCTGCCGTCGTGGGAGCGATGCGGACCATCTGCGGCGCGCTGCCCGAGGTCGTCGAGGAAGACGCCTGGGTCGGCACGCGCTGGCGCGTCCGCACGCAGACCTTCGCCCACGTGCTCGTGATCGATCACGGCTGGCCGCCGGCGTACGTGCGCGCGTTCGGCACGGATGGTCCCCTGACCGTGCTCACCTTCCAGGCGCCGGCCGAGGACATCGACGCGTTCGCCGCGGCGGGCCCGCCGTTCGTGCTGCCTCCCTGGCGCCCGCACATCGTCGGCTTCGCCCTCGACGACGACGCGCACCCGGTCGGCTGGGACGAGGTCGCCGAGCTCGTCACCGACAGCTACTGCGAGCTCGCGCCGCAGAAGCTCGTCGCGCTCGTCGACCGGCCGGCGCCGTGAGCTCCGCGATCAGCGGTCGGCGACCCACCAGCCGTGGAAGCCGTAGGGCACGCGGGCCGGGAGCTGCACCCGGGCCACCGGCCCGGCCGCGACGTCCGTGGCGTCGAGCACGATGAAGTCGCTCGCATCCCGGGAGCGGTCGTAGGCGAAGCAGAGCAGCCAGCCCTCGCCCTCCGCCGCCGACGGGCTGGCGGGCACGAACACCACCTCACCCGCCCGGTAGAGGGGGCCCGGGTCCCAGCGATCGAGCTGACCGGTGTCCTGGTCGAGGCGGTTGACCCCGGCCATGTCGAAGCCGTAGGACCCGTCCTGCTCGATCCCGGCGTACCAGGCGTAGCGGTGCCGGCGGCCGACGAAGCGGCGGTCGATGCCGGGCAGGTCCATCCGCACGTCGGCGGTGACCACATCCGTGAAGCGGGGCGTGGGCCCCGCGAGGTCGATGGTCCAGCGATGGGCGGCGCTCGGCTCGAGGTCACGGCCGTCTTTGAACGCCGACGCCTGCCGGCAGACGTCGAGCACGACCTTGCTGCCGTCCCGGTAGGCGTTCGCACCGTGGAACACGAAGCACGGATCGATGTCGACCCACGTGATCGCGCTCGCCGGGCCCCCGAGCGGCATCACGCCGACGCGGCTGGCCACGCTCGGGTCCCAGCGGAACGGGAACACCTTCTCGCCCTTGACCATGCGCAGCGCGTCGGGCATCGAGAAGACGACCGGCAGCGCCCAGAAGATCGCATCGGTCTCGGTGATCGCGAAGTCGTGGATCATGAGGGGGGCGGGCACCGCGACCTCTTCGCTGTGGCGCAAGGTGCCGTCGGCCGCGGCGACGTGGTACGTGAGGTATGGCGGCACGAACCCGTAGCCGAAGAAGTGCATCTCACCGGTCACCGGGTCGATCTTCGGGTGCGCCGTCATGGAGGTGGTCAGCGCTCCGCCGAAGTCGTACGCGCGCTTCGTCGACAGGTCCTCCGGCGAGAGCTCGTACGGGTAGCCCACCTCGCCGCTCGTGAGGAGCTTGCCCGCGTGCTGGAAGATGCTGACGTTGCTCTGGCTCGACGCCCCGCCGGGCGGGCTGCCCTTGTCGAGGTTCGTGCGCTTCTCGTACATGGTCGTCGCCACGTAGCGGTTGCGGTACCAGACGGCCCGGCCGCCGGCGAGGCGGAGGCCGTGGATCATGCCGTCGCCGAGGAACCAGTGGGGCGACTCGCCCAGCGCCGGGTTCGACCCGTTGCGCACGTAGGTGCCCGACAGCTCGGGGGGCAGCGCGCCGTCGACCACGAGCTCGGCCGTGGTCACTGTCCGCTCGTCGAACACGGGGGCGAAGTTGCCCTGCAACCAGTACGGCGCGCTCGGGTCGTGCGGCTTCACCGTCGCGGCGGCCGCCGTGCCCGTGGCGCCGAGGTGACGGGCGATCGCAGTCGTGCCGGGGGTGGTGCCGCTCGTCGGGCCGCCGGCCGTGGTCGCCGCGGAACAGGCGCTGAGCAGGGTCGCGGCCCCGCCGCTGGCCGCGAGACCCGCGGCGCCGCCGAGCATCCGGAGCACGGTGCGCCGATCGAAGTCGGCGCGGGCAGCACGTTCGAGCGGGTGCGGCGGGATCACGGGCCCCGACCCTAATGACGTCGTCCCCGCGGTGTACGGCGGACGGCTGCTCCGTCAGCGCGCCGGGTCGGTGCCGGCGAGGTGGGCGCGGAGGGCGTCCAGCACCGCGGGGGCCGCGTTCTCCGGCAACCAGTGCCCCTGCCCCGGCAGCTCGACGTAGCGGTACGGACCGGTGACGTAGGACGCGGTGGCCCGGGCCGTGGACGCGGCGAACGCGCCGTCGGCGGCGCCGAACACGTACACGGTCGGCACCGCGACCGCGCCCAGGCGCACGGGCGAGGGCAGTGGCGAGGCGCGGTACCAGTTGAGTGCGGCGCCGAGCGCCGGCGGGGTGGCCAGCACGTCGGCGTACGCATCGACCTTCTCCTGTGGCAGGCCTCCGGCCCCTGGTCCGAAGATCCCGACGAACGACGCCCGCCCGTTCGCCAGCAACCGGTCCTCGCTGCCCGGCGCCCGGAACGTCTGCATGTAGGCCGACGCCCGATGCTGCGGGTCGGCCTCGTCGGCCATCGCCGCGCTCAGCGCATCGGGATGCGGGGTCGAGAGCGCGGTCAGCGTGCGCACCGCTTCTCGGTGCTGCGCGGCCGTCGCCCACGCCACGGCGCCGCCCCAGTCGTGGCCGACCACGTGGAAGGTCGACGCGCCGAAGTGGTCGGCGACCAGCATCACGTCGCTCACGAGCTCGAGGATGTTGTAGGCCTCGACCGCGGCGGGCCGCGCGCCCGACGAGTACCCGCGCTGGTTGAACGCGACGGCGAAGTAGCCGTCGGTCGCGAGCGGGGCGAGCAGGTCGCGGTACGACTCGTCGGTCTCGGGGAACCCGTGGAGCAGCAGCACCAGGCGGCCGTCGGCCGCCGCGTCGGGGTCACCGGCCACGAGGGCGTCGAACCGCAGCGGCCCGACCTTCGGGTCCTCGATCGTGATCGTCGTGGCGGTCACCTCGCCGCTCGCACCGGCACGCGCTCGATCGGTCGCAGGGGACGTGGGGGTGTCGAGGGGGATCGTGGTTCCGGCACCGGGGCTCGCGCGTCCCGTCGGCGGCGGCTCGGTCGCCGAGGTGCGTGGCGCCGGGGCGGGCGCTGCGCTGGTCGGGGGCGCGGCGGCGGGCGGTGCCGGCGCGCTCGCCGACCCGCACCCGGCGGCGAGTGCCAGCGAGGCGACGAGGCCGAGCAGCAGCATGGCCGTCGCGGCGCCGCGCGGGTGGAGCGCCCGGCGCTTCGGGGAGCTTGGGGCCGTGGAGACCTGCTCGGACCGCGGACGTCGTCGCTCGATGTGCGCCACGGTTCCCCTTCGATCAGCGGTGGCCCTCAGTCATACCTCAATTCTTGAGTATGTCAAGGTCCAGCTGCCGCCGTCCCTCGCCCCTCTCGGCGGTAGGGTCACGCCGGCGGACGAGGGGACGGCGGTGCCGACGGCGCCGACGTGCGGATGAGGGGGCGCCGGCGTGCGACCACAGAGCAAGGAGCTGGCGGAGCCTGCGGTGCGCGCGCTGCTGGGATCGTGCGCGGTCGACGGGGGCGCCACCGACGAGCAGCGCACCCTGATCCAGGCGCTCGCGACGGGGTACCTCGGGCTGTCGCTCGACCTCGACGCCGTCGAGCCGCTCGGGCCGGCCGGCGCGGCGGCGGTGTTCCGGGACCACGACGAGAAGCACCGCCTCGTCGAGGTGATGATCACGCTCGAGCTCGCTCGGCACCCGGCATCCGCCGCGCAGACGGATCTGGTCGAGCAGTACGTCGCGGCCCTGGAGGTCGACGACCAGTGGCAGTCGCTGGCGCGGGACTACCTCGCCGGCAGCTGCGAGCTCGTCGTCGCCGACTACGGGCGCTTCGCCGAGGCGCCGCGCGTCGAGCCCGCACTGGCCGAGGTCGCCGAGGCGGATCTGCCCCGTGAGCTCCGCTCGCTCGGGAAGCTGCCCGAGGGCACGTTGGGCCGCGCGTTCTTCGACTTCTACCAGCGCTACGACCTGCCCTTCCCGGGCGAACCCGGCGGGGGGACGATCAGCCTCGTCTCGCACGACATGTGCCACGTGCTGGCGGGGTACGAGCCGACGCCGCCGGAAGAGGTCGCGCTGCAGGCCATGCTCGCCAGCGCCTGCGACGGCACGCGCCACTTCAGCGGGCTGATGGCGTCGCTCGGGCTGTTCGAGATCGGGATGCTCCCGTTCCCCGACCTCACCCCGAAGGTGGGCGTGCTCGCCCGGCCCGGTGCCGCGGCGACGGTCGCCGACGCCGTCCGGCGCGGCGCCGTCGTCCACGAGGACTTCGCGATGATCGACCACTGGGCGGTCGTCGACCACTCCCTGGACGACCTGCGCCACGACCTGCACATCGTCGAGCGCCGCGCCTGAGCCCGGCCGCGGTCATGTCGACGGCGCGGGTTGCAAGCGCTTGCAGAACTCGCGAGGCTTCGGGCCGATGACGAACGCACGAGACCTCTCCACGGCGGGCGAGCTCGCGGACGCGCTCCTGGACGTCGCCGAGGAGCAGCTCACGGCCCTCGCGGCCGGGCCGCTGCCCGACTTCCACCTGCCCCGCTTGCTCATCGGGCAGGAGGCCGGTCCGGACGTGCGGGCCGACCTGGTCTTCACGTTGGGGCTGATGCACGAGTGCGGGCGCACGGAGATCGCCGGCATCGCCGTCACCGACGCCATCACGAACCTGCTCGCGGGTGTGCACGGCAAGCGGACGAACACCTTCTACTCGTACCGCGTCGCCGAGACCGTCGCCCGCTTCGGGAGCTTCGCCGGCAACCCGCTGCTCGCCGGGTTCACCGACCAGCAGCGCGAGCAGGTGGCCACCGCCGTCGACTCGACCGACTGGATCGAGC
>CAYUOL010000324.1:0-7556 GCA_964446345.1 uncultured Iamiaceae bacterium
CGATGTTGGCGTTGATCTTCACGAGGAAGTTGCGGCCGATGATCATCGGCTCGCTCTCCGGATGGTTGATGTTCGCCGGGATGATCGCGCGGCCGACGGCCACCTCCTCCCGGACGAAGTCGGGGCTGACCCCCTCGCGGATGGCGATGAACTCCATCTCCGGGGTGATGTCGCCGCGCCGCGCGTAGTGCATCTGGGTGACGTTCGCACCGGGCTTGGCGCGCAGCACCGGGCGCGGGGTGCCGCGCCACTGGGTCGCGACCTCGGCGGCACCGCCGCGGCGCACGGCGGCGCGGCCGTCGTCGCGCAGGCTGGCCCGGCGGCCCTCGACCTCCTCGACGTCGCCTCGCGCCTGGATCCACGCGTCGCGAAGGGGCGGCAGCCCGACCATCGGGTCCGAGCCCGGACCGCTCGTGTCGTACAGGCGCACGGGCGCGTTCGGCACCGGCCCGTCCTTGCCCGGCGAGTCGCTCAGCGTCACCTCCACGAACGGCACCTGGATGTCCGGCGTCGACCCCGCGACGTACACCTTGCGGCGCCCGTTGACGCCCGCGGCCGGGGTGGCGGCGCCGGGTGCGGTCTGCGGATCTTCGATGATGGCCATGGTTTGGTTCCTTCTCGTCAGCGATCGGCTGCGGCGGGGTTCGGGGTCGGGTTCAGGGAAATCGGGATCAGGAGATCGGGTCAGGGAATCGGGATCAGGGGATCGGGATCAGGGGGTGCGCGAAGTCGAGGTGGTCGATGGGGCCGTGACCGGCGCCGAGCCGCCAACCCGCAGCGCGGACGATGGCTTCGTGGATCACGTCCTTGGCGCGGACGATCGCGTCGCGCGGCGCCACGCCCGAGGCGAGCTGCGCCGCGATCGACGACGCGAACGAGCAGCCCGTGCCGTGGTTGTTCACCGTGTCGACGCGGGGGGCGGTCAGCTCGGTGACGCCACCGCCACCGACGAGCACGTCGACCGCGGTGGCGCCCTGCTGGTCACCGCCCTTCACCACGACCCACGCGCCGTCGCGCTGCGACAGCGACTCGGCAGCCTGGTGCTGGGCGTCGACGGTGGCGACCGGCCACCCCACCAGGATCGAGGCCTCCCGGCTGTTCGGCGTCACCACCGTGGCGTGCGGGAGGAGCTCGTGCCGGTACGTCTCGACGGCGTCGTCGTCGAGCAGGCGGCTGCCGCTCGACGACACCATCACCGGATCGACGACGAGGTTCGGCAGGCGTCCCGCCGCGGCCAGCTCCGCCACCACGCGCACGTTCGCCGCCGTCGCCAACATGCCCGTCTTCACCGCCGTGACGGGCAGGTCGTCGAGCACCGTCTCGATCTGCTCGCGCAGGAACCGCGGGTCGGTGGCCACCACGCCACGCACCTCGTGCGTGTTCTGCGCCGTCAGCGCCGCGATCGCCGTGCACCCGTGCACCCCGAACGCCGCGAACGCGCGGAGGTCGGCCTGGATGCCCGCGCCCCCTCCCGAGTCGGAGCCGGCGATCGTGAGCGCGACCGGCGGGGTGGTCATCGGTCGACCTCACCGAGCTGCCAGGTGCCGCGGTGCAGCGCCTGCGCGATGTCCAACGTGTCGTCGGAGCGCCGGCGACCGGTCGGCACGTCGAGGCTGCCGCAGTCGCACTCCTTCAGCGCGTGGCGCAGCGCGTGCACCACCGCGCCCGGGTCGGGGGCCCGCATGATCGCGCCCATCACGGCGACGCCCGTGGCACCCGCTCGCACGCAGACCCCGGCCATGTCGGCGTCGATGCCACCGAGCGCGTAGATCGGCATCGGCCGCCCGTCGGCCCGCAGCGGGGCGGCGGGCGCGTCGTCGGTGCCGAGCTCGAAGTCGTCGACGAGGTCCCTCAGGCCGCCGAGCCCGAGGCCGGGCCCGTACCCCGGCTTCGACGCGGTCGAGAAGATCGGGGACACCGTGACGTAGTCGCAGCCCTCCATCGTCGCCCGCCGCACGCCGTGCACGTCGTGGCACGAACGACCGACGATCGCCGGCCGCTCCTCGGGGAACGGGTCGTCCTCGGCCAGGTGCACGCCGTCGGCCTCGATGGTGGTGAGCGAGGCCACGATCAGCTGCCCTCCGACCTCGTGCAGCAGCGGGCGCAGCGCGCCGGCGAGCGCGCGCCGATCCGCGGTGGAGGTGTGCTTCTCCCGGAGGATCACCGTGCGCGCGCCGGCGTCGACCGCGATGCGCACCGTCTCGATCAGCGAGCGGGCGCCGGTCTGCTGGCCGTCGGTGAGCACGAGCAGCTTCGAGATCGTCATCCGGGGCCCCCGAGCTCGGCCAGGCCGTCGAACGACGAGGAGGCCTCGGCGTAGAGCTTGCGCGGGATGCGCCCGGCCAGGTGCGCGAGGCGGCCCGCCTCCACCGCGTGGCGCATCGCGGTCGCCATCGTCGTGGGGTGATGCGCCCGGGTCACCGCGGTCGCCAGCAGCACCGCGTCGCATCCCAGCTCCATCGCCAACGCGGCGTCGGAGGCCGTGCCGATGCCCGCATCGAGGATCACGGGCACGTCGACCTGCTCGCGGATGATCGACAGGTTGTACGGGTTGCGGATGCCGGCCCCCGAGCCGATCGGCGACCCGAGGGGCATGACCGCCGCGCACCCGATGCCGGCGAGGCGGCGGGCGATGACGGGATCGTCGGTGGTGTAGGGCAGCACGACGAAGCCGGCGTCCACCAGCTGCTCGGCGGCGTCGACGAGCTCGACGACGTCAGGCAGCAGCGTCCGGTCGTCGCCGATCACCTCGAGCTTGATCCAGTCGGTCTCGAACGCCTCGCGGGCCAGCTTCGCCGTCAGCACCGCCTCGGCGGCGGTGAAGCACCCCGCGGTGTTCGGCAGCACCCGGGCGCCGGCTCGCGTGATCACGTCGAGCACCGACCCGGAGGTGGTCGGATCCAGGCGCCGCAGCGCCACCGTGGTCATCTCGGTGCCGGACGCGACGAGGGCGCGCTCGAGCACGTCGAGGCTCGGCGCGCCGCCGGTCCCCATGATGAGCCGAGACCCGAAGGTCGCGGGCCCGATCACCAAGGGGTCGTCAGGCGGGGGGCCGTCGTTCGTGGGCATCGTCGTCATCCTCCTTGCGCCGCCGTGAGCACCTCGAGGTGATCGCCCTCCCGCAGCGAGGTGGCGGCCCACGCGCTGCGGGGCACGACGTCCGCGTTCACCGCGACGGCGATGCCCTTCGGGCCGGACGCGAGCGACGCGATCACGTCGGCCACCGATGTGCCTGCGGGGACGGTCTGCGCCTCGCCGTTGACCACGACGGTGAGCACCGCCTCCGACGACGCGAGCGACTCGGCGCGAGCGTCGCCGCTCATGCCGCCACCGTGGCGAACCGCGCCGGGTCGAAGGGCGCCAGCCGCGCGGCGAGCGCCGGGTCGTTCGCCCCGGTGAGCAGATCCACGACAGCGTCGGCGGTGACCGGCGCGAGCAGCACGCCGTGGCGGTAGTGCCCCATGGCGAGCAACGGACCCCGCCCGGCCGTCGCGTGGTCGCCCCGCGCCCACCAGCCGATCATCGGGGCGTTGTCGGGGGTGCCCGGCCGCAGGCCGGCGATCGCTTCGACGAACTCCGCCTCGGCGAGCCCGGGCAGCAGCTCCCAGGCGTCGCGCAGCAGCTCGTGCACCGCCCCGGCGGTGACCGTGGTGTCGAAGCCCTTCTCCTCCGAGGTGGCCCCGATCGCGATCTCACCCCCGGCCCGTGGGATCACGTACACGTCGAGGCCGCGGATCGTGCGCGTCGGGAAGACGGCGTTGGCGGTCGTCCGCACGCGCAGGATCTGTCCCTTCACCGGCCGCACCGGCACGCCCTGCGCCGCGCCGTCGATCACGATCGGCGGCCCGGCGGCGCCCGTCGCGAGCACGACGGCGTCGGCATCGATCGTCACCCCCGACCGCAGGTCGACCGAGGTCGGTCCCACGGCGTCGGCGGGTTCCGGCACGAGCCCGACCCCGCCGCGCGTGCACGCCTCGAGCAGCGCCCGCAGCAGAGCCCGGTTGTCGACCTGGTGGTCGGCCGGCAGCCACAGCGCGCCGCGGATCGACGGGGCCAGCGCCGGTTCGAGTTGGCGGGCGGCGCGCGACGTGACGTGCTCGACCGGGAGCCCGGCGGCCTGCTGGTGCCCGAGCAGGTCGTGCAGCTCGGCGGCGTCGTCCGTGTCGCGGGCGACCACGAGCGTGCCTCGTTCGGTGTAGCCCGGATCCATCCCGGACGCGGCCGCCAGGTCGGCGACGAAGCCCGGCCACCGTTCCACCGACGCCAGGCCGAGGGCGGTCAGTGCCTCCTCGCCGCGGTAGGCCTCGGCCACCGGCGCCAGCATGCCGCCGGCCACCCACGACGCGCCGGCCCCGGGCGCCGGATCGACCAGCGAGACGTCCAGGCCGGCCGAGGCGCACCGCCACGCGACGCTCAGCCCGATCACCCCGGCGCCGACCACGACCACCTTCATCGCGTCGCCCCCGCGCTCGGCAACCCGAGCTCGTCGAGGAAGCTCTCGACCGCTTCCGCGACATCGGGCGCTCCGAACACGGCATCGACGACGGCGACGCCGTGCGCGCCGGCCTCGAGCACCATCGGCACGCGGGCCGGGGTGATCCCGCTGATGGCGATCACCGGCACCGCGCTCGCGGCCGCGACGGCGTGGAGCCCCGAGAGCCCGATCGGGTCGGGCAGCCCCGCCTTGGTGAGGGTCTCGAAGACGGGGCCGACGCCCACGTAGCTGGCGCCGGCGTCGACCGCGCGGCGGGCGTCGTCCGGGTTGCGGCACGTCGCGCCGACGATCGCCTCGTGCCCCAGGATCGAGCGCGCCACCTCGACCGGCAGGTCGTCCGCCCCCAGGTGCACGCCGGCGGCATCGGTGGCGACAGCGATGTCGATGCGATCGTCGATCACGCACGTCGCGTACCGCGCCTCGCAGAGCAGGGTCAGCTCGCGGGCCACGGCCAGACGATCACGGTCGGTCGCGTCCTTCGTCCGCACCTGCACCCAGGGAGCACCGGCCTCGAGCGCGGCGAGGGTGCGGTCGACGACGCTGCGGTCGGTGCGGTTCGGCGTGATCAGGTGCAACCGAGCGATCGGCGGCATGCGTGTCCTCCCTGCGCCGGCATGACCCGGATCAGGTTCGAACGGTCCCAGGACGGCGACAGCCCTGCTCTCAGCCCGATGCCCCCGGGCTCCCGTGTGTACGTCCCGCACCCTACCCCGCCCCGCGGCGGGGGATGTCAGGGAACGATCGGGTTGCCCGAGAACACCGTGTAGAGGAGGAACGCCGACGCCAGGGTGTTGATCGTCATGTGCGCGAACGTCGACGGCCCCAGGCGTCGGAAGTACCGGGCGGCGACGCCGAAGAACAGGCCGTAGACGAGGATCCCCGACACCAGCGACACGGTGGAGCCGAACGACCCGGGCTGCCAGTGCAGCAGCGCGAAGACGATCGACGAGCCGATGATCCCGGCCACCGTGCCGAACCGCTTGTCGATCGCCCGGAGGGTGAGCCCGCGGAAGAACAGCTCCTCGACGATCGGGGCGCCGATGCCGGCCATCATCGCCAGCACGAGCAGCGCCAGGTGGTTGTTCTCGGCGGAACCGAAGATGCGCTCCGCGTTGGTGCCCGCCGGCTCGCTGAACAGCTGCGCCACGACCACCCGGACGATGCCCGACGCGATGAGCGTGGCGATGCCGATGCCGAAGCCGATCAGCGGGTCGAGGGCCTTGAAGTCGAACCCGAAGTCGCGGCGCAGCGACCGGAGCCCCTTGCGGCGGGAGATGAGCACGAGGTAGCCGACCATCCCGATCCAGCCGCCGATCAGCCCGACGATCGAGAGCGTCGTCTCGTCCTTGGTGACGAAGGCGACGGGCAGCACCAGCAGGATCTGGGCGAGGAGCCAGCACAGGAGGCCCAACAAGATGTCGGGCATCCCCCACCGCGGCTGCTCGGGGCCGAACCCCATCCACGCCGTGCGGTCCGGCGGCGCCACCGGAGCGGACGCCGGCGCCCAGCCGTACGCGCCGACGGGGACGACCGGCGGCCCCGGGTAGGCGGGGCCGCCCAGCGAGCCGACGGGTTGACCTGCAGCGCCGGGCCAAGGGGAGCCGAGCCCGGCGGAGCCGGGGAGGCGCGGGTCGGGGGGACCGGGGTAGCCGTAGCCGGGGTAGCCGTAGCCGGGGTAGCCGAAAGAGCCGGGGTAGCCGGAGCTGGGAACGCCGGGACCGGGATCACCGGGGCCGGGGTGGCCGGGAGCGGGGGCGGCGGTGCCTGGGGAGCCGACGCCGGGCGGGTACCCGAAGCCTGCCGCGTCACGCGGATCGTGCGAGGACGCGGGAGTGGCGGTGGGCGGCGCCGCCGAGGGAGGTGTCCACCCGGCGTCGCCGAAGGGCGGGACCGGCGCTCGATCGGCAGGCTCGTCCGGCTGGGCGGGGGGTGGCGGGGGCGACGGTTCCATCGGGAAGACGCTCATGATGCCAGCTCATGCCGCTCGCCCGGTCGCGTGTTGCACCCCTCCCCCGACCAGGTCTTACGCTCGTCGCCATGCAGCGCCGCCTCTTCACCGAAGAACACGACCTCTTTCGCGACAGCTGGCGCCGGTTCGTCGAGAAGGAGATCACCCCGAACCACGAGCGCTGGGAGCGCGAGGGCGTGGTCGACCGCGAGCTGTTCACGGCTGCCGGCGCCTCGGGGTTCCTGGCCATGGCGGCGCCCGAAGAGCTGGGCGGGGGCGGCGTCGACGACTTCCGCTACAACCTCATCATCTCCGAGGAGATCCAGCGGGCCGGCGTCGCGGGCAGCGGGCTCGGCATCACGCTCCACAACGACATCTGCCTCCCGTACTTCCTCAGCCTCACGACCGACGAGCAGAAGGCGCGCTGGCTCCCGGGCATCTGCTCGGGCGAGCTCGTCACCGCCGTCGCCATGACCGAGCCGGGCATCGGCTCCGACCTGGCCAGCATGAAGACGACGGCGCTTCGCGACGGCGACTCGTACGTCGTCAACGGCTCGAAGACCTTCATCACCAACGGCATCAACGCCGATCTGGTGATCACGGCCGTGAAGACGGATCCGGCCGAGCGCCACAAGGGCATGAGCCTCGTCATCCTCGAGCGGGGCATGCCGGGCTTCGAGCGCGGCCGCAACCTCGAGAAGGTCGGGCTGCACGCGCAGGACACCGCCGAGCTGTTCTTCACCGACGTCTCCGTGCCCGTGGCCAACCTGCTCGCCGGACCCGACGGCACCGACGGCGAGGGCAACGGGTTCCTCCACCTCGTGCGCAACCTCCCGCAGGAGCGCCTTTCGATCGCCATGTCGGCGGTGGCGGCGGCGGCCCAGGCCCTCGAGTGGACGCTCGCCTACGCGAAGGAGCGCGAGGCGTTCGGCCAGCCGATCGGCTCGTTCCAGAACTCGCGCTTCTGGCTGGCCGAGATCAAGACCGAGATCGAGATCGCCCAGGTGTTCGTCGACCGTTGCGTCACCGAGCTCAACGACGGCGAGCTCACCGCGGAGGAGGCCGCCATGGCCAAGTGGTACAGCACCGAAAAACAGGTCAACCTCGTCGACC
>CAYUOL010000325.1:0-4454 GCA_964446345.1 uncultured Iamiaceae bacterium
GCCGCGGAGCTACCGCCTGACGTGCGCGCCCGGCGAGCTGCCGGGGACGGTGGCGGTGCGCGTGGAAGAAATGAAATAGTACCGCCATTATTACATCCAGCGCAGCGCGTGGACCGTGGTCCACAGCGCGTAGACGGCGTACGCGGGCACGGCCAGGAAAACGAGCCAGACCCACGGTGTCGCGGCGGACGCGACGACGCAGAACGCGGCCAGGTAGACGACGTCGAACGCGTACGCGGGCAGGCCCTCGCGCAGGCGCGCGCCGCCGTCCAGCAGCGCGCCGGTCGGCGCGTACGTCGGCGCCGCGAGTCGCGCGAGCCAGCAGTAGATCCACGCGTCGGCGGCGCCGACGGCGAGCAGCACGGCCCACGCGGCCCAGCCGCCGCGCAGCCCGACGTGCACCGCGGCCTGGAACGCCAGCGTGCACGCGATCCAGACGCGCAGGTGGCGCATCTCGCGCGCGTTGGTGGCCTTCCGCGCCTTGGCGCTGTGATTGGACATACGTTTACTGCGCCTCGAGGTTCTCGATTGCGCGAATGACCGCGAGCAGGCCGCGGCGCGACGTGCGATCGCTTTTGTAAGCGGTGATCTTGTCGTCGCAGATGCGCACATGCTCGGCGCCCGCGTCCGTGACGTACACGGCGTGCCGCTCGCCCGAGCTCTCGTCGACGGATCCGAGCACGACCAGCGCGCCGGCGCCCGCTTCTTCCGTGTGCGCGTTCGGGCCGAATCGGTCGAGGTACCTGGCCACGCGCTGCTGCGCCGTCTTCTCCGTGCGCATGCCGTTTGCCACCAGCCAGGCGCGGAACTCGGGGTACTTGTGTTCCACGAGCGCGATCCTGGTTGGGGGGCGGGTGGAGAGCGTGTAATTGCAGTCATAGACGAATACCTCCTTGGCCAGCAGATGTCCGGTCGAGATGCGTCGTACGACGAGGATATTTCCGTCGGACGCGTTGAATGCGCAGAGCGTGGATTTCCATTCCATCCCACACTTTTCGCACCGCTTGAGGATTGCGCGGCGCACGCACGGGGCGCAGTACGGGTGTTCGCAGTTCGGGTGGAGTTCCGGGAACGGCCCGTCGGGTTGCTTGCATGCCAGACACACGGCGCCCTCGTGGCGCCGACATTTCTCCCCTTGCTTTTCCATGGAACGTCTGAATAACCCAAAATTTTTGCGGCGTGTTGTTGCAACAACGCGGTCGCCGCGCCGATGAACCGGCTGTGACGGCGCCACCCGCCAAGACGCAGCCTATGCTGCACACTGGCCGAACCGCACGTGTTGCTCAATGTCATTGTGCATCCAATGTACAACATTTGTTTATGGTTCCCCCGCCTCCTGTTTCTGGATCGCGCGGTGGATTGCAAGCACGGCGGGCATGGAAATGCATTTTCCCCTTGGGTAGATATGGGCGTGGCGGCTAATAAACGCGTGCTCGGCGCCCCGGTCCGTAAGGTACACGACGCGGCGCTCGGGGCCGGTGCCGCCGAGCACGACCCACGAGCCGTCGCCGTTCTCGACCGAGTACGCGGCGGGGGCGTACCGGGCGGCGAACTTGCGCGCGCGCTCGCCCGCGGTCTTGTCGCGGCGCAGGCCGTGTTTCACCAGCCACGCGCGGAACTCGGGGTGCTTGTGCTGCAGGTACGCCACGGTGCTCTCCGACGTCTTTCCCAGGCGCCGGTTGGCGTGGTGGACGATGACCGTGTGCGACAGGAGGTGGTTGCCTGCCACACATTCCACGACAAACGCGTCGCCGTTCGGCGCGTTGAACGCGCGGCACGCGTAATTCCAGTCCTTGCGGCAGTACTCGCACCACTTGGCGTCGGCGCGGCGCACGCACTTGGCGCAGTACTTGTGGGGGCAGTCGGGGTGGAGCGCCGGGAACGGCCCGTCGGGCTTCTTGCAGGCCAGGCACACGGGCGCCTCGTCGCGCGGACGCTTCTCCCCCTGCTTGTCCATGCCAATATTCGAATGCCCAAAATTTTTCGCGGCGTGTTGTTGCAACAACGCGTGTGCTATATTTCAATTTTGTCGGCGACCTCCTTGTATGCCGCGAGGATGGCGCACATGGCCTTGGTGGGTACGGACACATTCATGGGTTGGATCATGCCGTAGGATACGTGAACGCGTACCACCCCCCATTCGGTGACGTAGGCCGCGTTCGGGGTGTCGACGGCCGTCCCCTTGCCCAGCACCACCCACGCTTTCTCGTGGACTTGCTTGGACACGGCGCCGGGGCCGAACTTCCCCTCGAGTTTGCGCACACAGTTGTCCACCGACTTTTTGCCGATCAGCTTGTTCTGGACCATCCAGCGCCGGTGGTGCAGGTTATTGGTTCTGGCCATGTTTTTCAACGAATTCTTGGCTACGACCCCGGGGAGCGACTCGGCATTCGTGCGGAAAAACTGCACGTCGTCGGACATCAGGTGCTCGCCGTCGACGCGCTGCACGACGTACGCCGACCCGCCGTAGTGGTACGCGTGGTACGTGTATTTCCACTCCTTTTTGCACAGATCGCACATCTTCTTCTCTTTCTTGTACAAACATTTGGGGCAGTACCCGTGGCTGCATTCGGGGTGGAGGACCGGAAACGGCCCGGTGGCCTCTTTGCAGATCATGCACTCGGTGTTCGTCCACGCGTGCTCGTCGCGCGGCCGCTTCTCTCCTTGCTTGTCCATGCCAATATTCGAATGCCATGAATTTTTCGCGGCGCGTTGTTGCAAAAAACACCGGTGGTGTTGTTGCAACAACGCGCGTCCCGTATTTTGGTTTATATCAGTGCTTGTACATTAATCGAGAACCCCGCGTCAATGACGCGTTTACGCTGCTAAAATATGACCCCGTGTCATTTCGCGTCAAATGTACAAGCACTGGCATTTTCACATGTTCTTCCGGGTGAATATTCGCGCGTGGATCTCCGGCCCCAGCGGGTTCAGCGACCCGTGTTCTGGATGACCGTCGCCAAATGGATTTTCGGGAAGGAGCTCCACCACCAGAACAACCCCGTGCTGCGCGCCGTGTCGGACATGATCGCCCAAAGTGTGCGCAACTCGATCCGCCAGCCCAGCGCGCCACGCATGCCCAAGACCAATCGCGTCTGAAAGTATGAATGAACGCTATTTCAGTGCTTGTACATTTGACGTGAAAATGACACGATGTCATATTTTAGCAGCGTCATTGACGCGGCTTTATCGTTTGGTGTACAAGCACTGCTATTTTTTACTATTCGCCGCGCGGCGCGTGCTCCGGCGCCCCGCCGGCGCCGATGCAGTCCACGGACCGCAGTGGTCGCACGTGCACAGGCACTGCGGGTGCGCCGCGCACTCTGGCCGGATGTGGACGCGGACGTATGCGTTCTTGGCTTTCTCAACACACAGAAAGTGCATGGCTAGGGTGGCGGCACATACGACCGCGAACCCGAGCACGTGCAGGACAGGAGCGAGCCAGCGCGTCTCCGGTGCTTTGGTCGCGATCCAGTACGCGATCCCGGCCACGGCGGTGTCCCACACAAAAATGCACAAAACAAACACGCCGTAGTGCAGATGTCGCATAAACTCGGCTCGGACGCGCGAATCGATCAAAATCAGCATGCATGCAAACATCTGGGAAAACGCGGCCAGTGCTAGATGGACCCAGAACCACGGCGAGGCCCCTGAGGGGTGGACCAGATACAGGAGGTGCGGCATGAGCGACCCGAACAGCAGCGAAACGATGGCGGCCGCACCGATATAGCACGCGACCCACGGGTCGGGAGTGCCAAGGTCGACATCGGCGAGGTACGCGCGCACGTCAACGCCGTGCTTCTCGCACCCCGCGTGGCGCGGGCCGTCGACGGGCGTGGTGCACGCGGCGCACGCGCACAGGCAGTCGGCGTGAAAATGGCACGCGGGGTTGGCGTGCGCCGCGACGTGCGCCTTCCACTTGGCCTCCTTTTGCGCGTCGTGGAACGAATCTATCGGTATGCTGAACACGATGGCGACAAATAAAAATATGATCGGATCAAAGCGCGCGTATACGACGACGACGATCACATGGTTGACCACGAACAGCATGCACCACCCGAACATCACCCGAGTGTAGAAGCGGTTGTCGCGCGTCATGTACTTGGCAAACAGGCCCTGGCTCATGTACGCGATCACAAAGAGGTAGAGTGGGTACACGACGGCCACTAGGTGTACATCCGCGTCCGTGTACGCGCGGATCGCCGCGATCGAAAAGTGCGTGATGGCGTACAGAGCGCACATGGCGAGCCACGCGGCCATATCGCCGTCCGTCCACGCGGACACGCACACGGTCGCGCGCACGCGCGCATACTCTTTGGCGTCCAGCCCGTTCCCCCCGTCGTGCGCGGTCATCGTAGGAATGATCGTTTAGTAACACGTCGTCAAGCACGCGCGCTGCACCGCGTCCCAGAACTCGACGTTGTCGCGCACGGGGTCAAAGAACTTGGGCAGAA
>CAYUOL010000325.1:4554-7541 GCA_964446345.1 uncultured Iamiaceae bacterium
CCGGGGACGCACGGACGGACGTCCTCGACGTGCTCTGGCTCGTTGTGCCGTGGCTCGACGGCCCGTCGCTGCGCACCACGCGCCTCGCGTGTTCTTTTGCCAAGATCGTAGTCGACGACCACGTGGACCACAAGACACGGGACCGCACGGATGCCGCGCGCATGATCGGTGCGCCGCGCATCGGTTTGCTTGGGAAAACAGATGTAACCCGCAACTCCATGGACCATATTTGTATCGCACCGGGCGCGTGGCAGTGGGTGACAAAAATCACATTGGTAGATTTGAACATGGTGCCCGGAGCGATTGGCCAGCTGGTACACCTCGTGGAACTAGTGGCCGTGGCTGGTAATCTCACTGATTTGCCGTCCGAGATCGAGGGATTGACGCAATTGCAAAGGCTGTGTCTACACTCTAATAGTTTCACCGAGATTCCCGCGGTCGTCTGGCAGTTGACGCAGCTGAAACATCTGGACGTGGCCGCCAATTACATTCGCGTGTTGCCAAATGAGATTGGTCTGCTCACGAATTTGCGCTACCTTTGCCTGATCCAAAACCCACTTGCTCACTTGTCGCCTGAGATCGAAAAGTTAACGCGGTTGGAAAATCTGGGTCTTGCGGCTACCATCCGTGGTGAATTGCCGGGCGTGGTCGGCCAATTGGAAAGTTTGCGCGTCTTGACGGTGGACTGTAATCGATATACTGTTTTTCCGGACACGATCACGAAACTGTCCGGGTTGCACACACTGAATATATCGTCCAACAAATTGACGGCGTTGCCCGATACCATCGGGCGGCTGGTGCATTTGAAAAATTTGAGCGTGTCTCACAACCAGCTTTCCGTGCTACCCGATGAATTCATGGCGTTGACACAGCTGACGCGCCTGGATTTGTACGATAACCGTTTCCCGGAAATCCCGGGTGTACTCATGCACCTAACCCAATTACACGAGCTGTATCTCAGCGGGAATTTGATTCGGGATCTACCAACCTGGATTGAACGGCTGTCGGGGTTGCGCGCACTCCACCTGGAAAACAACCGTCCCCGCTTTCAACTCCCCGCGAGCATGCGCAATACACAGCTTTGGTCCTAGATCTCATTTTCACGAGCATGAACGGGCGCATCGACGAGATTGCGCAGCGCGTGTCGGGGATGAGCGCCGACGACGTGGTCGCGCGCGTGCTCGCCGCGCTCGAGGCCGGCGGCGCCGACCCCGAGAGCTTCGAGGTGTTCCGCACGAACCACCGCGCGCGCGCCCTGTGGACGCTGCACCAGTGCCGCCGCCACTGCCCCGACTTTCACTTTGCGCTCGTCGCCGCGCCGTTCTTCTGCTTTGGCGCGGCGTACATGATCACCGCGGTGCTGCGCGAGGCGCGGCCGCGCTGCGATGCATGCGAGGCGCGCAACGCCGAGATTCCCGGCACGTGCGGGTCCGCGGCGTCGGCGGCCGACGCCGCCGAGTCCGACTCGGCGCGGCTCTGCGCCGTGCTCGAGCGGCTCGCGGGCGACACGCGCGACGCGCTCGTGGCGGACGCGCGCGCGCTCGTCGCGGCCGACGCGTTCGCCGACGGCGCGGCGACGCTCCGCGCCGACCTCGGGCTCGCGCGCGCCAAGGCGATCGTGCACCTGGTCCGCCCCGCGCTCGAGGCCGACGGCTTCGTCGTGTACAAGGAGTTTTACACCAAGCTGCGCACGTCCTACGCGGTGCGCGTCGCGTTTGACAGCGCGCCGAACCAGTACGCGAGTGGAAGCTTGTTTTGACATTCATTGATTCAGCGCGGACCACCGGGGATGCCGCCACCGATCTCGGATATCGAATCCCAAATTCCACCCGGGCGCGCACCCATGCCCGATCCTATTGCGCGGGCGTGTATCCACGTCCTTGTCTTTTTGTTGGGATTGATGCTGATTATGGCGACCACGGCAACGATCGCGACGGTGATGGCACGGGCGGAAATGGCGTCCGATAATCCGCCCGAGTCCTTTGAAAAAGTGTTCGAAAAATCGGTTGGCAGGGCCATCGGTGTCCAGGCGATTATACTGATTTTGTGCATGATAATGTATATCGCCTACCTACCATGTCCTACGGGGGACGAGGATTCGCCGTCTGCGCGCTTCCTTGGCGGCGAACCAGGAATTGGGAACTGTGCCTGTTCCTGTGGTATGTTTGGATGCCTGTTCCACTGTCATTTGCGCGCGTGATCCGCGACAATAAATAGTATTCTGAAAATCCTACTTTTGAACGGGGATGACGGACAAGGTGTACCCACCTAAAGCCACCGTCGCGCCCGACGTGGAATCCTCGGCCGCGATTCCTTCCAGCGCCGGTCCTTGTTTTGTAATGATCCGGCCCATCCTCGCGGCATGGGCCGTCGTCCTGGTGTGCTTCTGCACCCTGGTTCTCGCAGTCGTTTTTTCTATGATGGGCGTGTTTGTGGAAATGATCTATGAAAACACATTCGCTCTCGATGCGCACACCGTCCTTTCTGCGTTTGGGTTTGCGTGGTTGGTATTTTCTGTCATCGTTTTTTTTCTCATCCGTTCATGTTCTTCGCCGCGGTATCGTGGCCGATGCTACCGGCCGCCAGGAACATACAACAACCCCTGCAAAAACCTCCCGTCTACTCTCCTTGCGCGCGGTGGTTTACGGCCGTGGCGGTTTTCGTGGCGTACGTTGTTTGCGCCGTACTCGTCCTCGTGGCATGCACTGGCACTTACTGCGCCACCTTTGGGATCGACGATTTCGGCGCGCCACGGCAGCTGGCTTTGATTATATTTGCCCTGTGCATCGCGCTCGCAGCTCCGGTCGTGGCGTATGCAAATGTACGCCGATAACTAATCCATGCTTGGCTCGACGTGCACGCGCGGCAGGCGCGACGTCGCGTCGGCGTAGCGCGACGCGCGCGCGCACGAGATGTCGCCGTGGATCGTGGAGCCGAGCGACGCCGACGCGACGAGCGCCGCGACGCGGAACGGCGCGACGTGCAGC
>CAYUOL010000326.1:0-7404 GCA_964446345.1 uncultured Iamiaceae bacterium
CGAGATGACCGTCGCAACCGACGCCTCGTACACCACCGCGCGGGACTCGACCTCAAGCGCGGCGCGTTCGGGTTCCGCCGCTTCCGGCACTACCGGATCCGCTCGCTGCTCTACGCCGGCCGCCCCAACTGGCGGCTACTCGCCACCATCACACCCCGCTGAAACGCGAAGCGCCCACAAAGCGGGTTCACCCGCGGCCGATGAATGACCGCGCCCCGCAATGCCGCCGGTCGGTGCAATCACCGCCGGCCATGCCCCTTCAACGGGATGAATGGAGCGCGGTGCCAGCGGAAATGCGTCTCGGGCATTTCGCGGGTACTTGCCCCCTCCATTTCCATGTGTTTCGCTGTGCAAATGCCTGCGAAGAAGAAAGCATCAAAGATGTCCGACTACCACAAAGCCGCATTGGCCGAGGGTCGTTCACAGGGGAAAGCGATTCGGGACTATCTCGAAGCGCTCGACGCGCACAAGCCGCGTCGAGGCCGCAAGAGGACGCCCGATTCGATCAAGCGGCGCCTCGATCGCATCGAGGCGGAGCTGCCCGAAGCCGACATGATGAAGCGTGTCGCCTTGGTGCAAGAGCGCATGGATCTGCAGCGGGAGCTCGAGGCCGCCGAAGGCGGTGTCGATCTGAGCCAGCTCGAGGCCGAGTTCGTGAAGTACGCCAAGAGCTACTCCGAGCGCAAGGCGATCTCGTACGCCGCGTGGCGTGAGGTCGGCGTCTCGGCCGCCACGCTCAAGGCAGCCGGCATCGGGCGGGGCGCCGCCTAGTTCCCCCATCCGCCGTCACGGGACGGAGCGCGCCGGCATCGCGGGCCCGGCGCCCTCCGTTTCGTCACGGGGAGCGGGACGAGCGCCGCCATCGGTTTCAGACCGATGCGGTGACAGAGCGCAACAGCGATTGCACCAAAGGGAGGCCATCGACACTGCCGAGCAGGTCGTTGATGGCGCGCTCGGGATGCGGCATCAGGCCGACGACGTTGCGGCCTTCGTTGCAGACGCCGGCGATGTCGTCCATGGACCCATTGGGGTTGTCGACGTAGCGCAGAACGATGCGATCTTCGGCCTGCAGTTCGGCCAAGGTCTCGGCGCTGCACGTGTAGTTGCCTTCGAAGTGGTTCACCGGGATCCGCAGCACATCCCCCACTGATGACGCCGACGTGAGCACCGAGTTGGTCGATTCGACGCGGAGCTCGGTCATCTGGCAGAGGAACTTCAAGCCGCGGTTCTTCTGGAGCGCCCCCGGGAGCATCCCCGCCTCGGTGAGCACCTGGAACCCGTTGCAGATGCCGACGACCGGACCGCCGTCGCGGGCGAACTCCTGCACCGCCTGCATGACCGGCGAGAACCGTGCGATCGCGCCCGGCCGCAGGTAGTCGCCGTGGGCGAACCCGCCGGGGACGACGACCGCGTCGACACCGTTCACCGTGGCGTCGCCGTGCCAGAGGATCTCGGCGTCACCGCCCACGGCCCTGGTCGCCTCGATCACGTCGAGCTCGCAGTTCGAACCCGGGAACAGCACGACCCCGACCCGAGCGGTCATGCGGGCACGACCGCGTCGAGCTCGATGGTGGCGTCCTCGATGACCGGGTTGGTCAGGAAGCGCCCGCAGAGGTCCTCGACCTCGGCACGGGCCGACGCCTCGTCGGTCGCCTCGATCTCGAACTTGATGCTCTTGCCGACGCGCACCCCGCTGACCCCCGGGAAGCCGAGCGTCGGCAACGAGCGCTCGATGGTGGACCCCTGCGGGTCGGCGATGCCGGGCCGCAGCTGCACGTCGACGTGGACGGAGAACAACATGCCCCCACTCTGGCACACGGCGTCGAGGCCTCCGGAACCCGACGCCGCGGCACCCCGCGAGGTGGTGGATCAGGCCTGATCGGCTCCCGGCCAGTCCGCGAAGGACTTGCCCGTGATGCGCTCGTAGCCCTCGCGGTAGCGGGCGCTCGTCGCCGCGACCACCTCGGAGGGGAGCGGCGGGGGCGGCGGCTTCTTGTCCCAATCGAGCGTGTCGAGGAAGTCACGCACGGGCTGCTTGTCGAACGAGGGCGGGGTCGTCCCCGGCTTCCACTCGTCCATCGGCCAGAAGCGCGAGGAGTCGGGCGTGAGCACCTCGTCGCACACGATGAGCTCGCCGTCCACGAGACCGAGCTCGAACTTCGTGTCCGCGATGATGATCCCCCGTTCGGCCGCCCACTCGGCGCCCTTCGTGTACAGCTCGAGCGACACCTCACGCGCCCGTTCGGCGAGCTCCTTGCCCACGAGGTCGACCGCCGCTTCGAACGAGATGTTCTCGTCGTGGTCACCCTGCTCGGCCTTGGTCGACGGGGTGAAGACGGGTTCGGGCAGCTGCGCCGACTCGAGCAGGCCCGACGGCAGGGGCTCCCCGTGCATCGTGCCGCTCGCCTTGTACTCCTTCCACGCCGACCCGGTGATGTAACCGCGGACGATGCACTCGATCGAGAGCATCTCGGCCTTGCGGCACAGCATCACGCGCCCTTCCAGCTCGGGCACCTGCGCCGCCGCCGGGAGGTCGGCGAGGTCGGTGGACAGCAGGTGGCTGCCGACGAACCCGTCGAAGTGATCGAACCAGAACGCCGACATCGCGGTCAGCACCCGCCCCTTCGCCGGGATCGGCTCGGCCATCACGACATCGAACGCCGACAGGCGATCGGAGGTGACCAGCAGCAGGCGGTCGTCGCCGGCGTCGTAGATGTCCCGGACCTTTCCGGAGTAGAGGTGCGGCAGATCGATCGGCGTGGTCACGCGGTCCTCCGGGGTTCGTCAGTCTTGGGCGTGCGCCGATGATGGCAGGCCGATCGTCCCGCGTTCCACCTCATCTGCCGAACGCGGGAGATCCCGTTCGACCGTGCGCACGACGAAGGCTCCGGCCGCGTCCGGTCGGCCACGAGGAGCGGTCTTGCGGCGTCAGATGACGCCGGCGGAGCGGTACCCGGCCGCGTCGGGGAACCGCTGGACGATCGCATCGACCTGCGCGACGAACGCCGCGGTCTGGTCCCGAGCGGCCCCCGTGAACGAGAGCGGCTCGGCCAGGAGGCCGCGGAGCTCGTCGGCGCCGAGACCGAGGCGCTCGTCGGCCGCCAGCCGGTCGACGAGGTCGTTCTCGTCCTGCCCCTGGCGCAGCTCGAGGGCGACGGCGACGGCGTGCTCCTTGATCGCTTCGTGGGCCTGCTCGCGGCCGACACCCGACCGCACGGCCGCCATGAGCACCTTCGTGGTCGCGAGGAACGGCAGGTAGCGCCGCAGCTCGCGCTCGATCACCGCCGGGTACGCCCCGAACTCGTCGAGCACGCTCAGAAAGGTCTCGAACAGCCCGTCGATCGCGAAGAACGCGTCCGGGAGGGCGACGCGGCGCACGACCGAGCAGGACACGTCGCCCTCGTTCCACTGGTCGCCCGCGAGGCCCGCGACCATCGTGAGGTGGCCGCGCAGGATCTGCACGAAGCCGTTGATCCGCTCACACGAGCGCGTGTTCATCTTGTGCGGCATCGCCGACGACCCGACCTGGCCCTCTTTGAAGCCCTCCGTCACGAGCTCTTGACCGGCCATCAGGCGGATCGTGGTCGCCAGGCTCGACGGTCCCGCAGCCGCCTGCACCAGGGCGGCGACCACGTCGAGGTCGAGCGAGCGGGGGTACACCTGGCCGACGTTGGTGAGCGTCTGACCGAAGCCCAGGTGGGTCGCCACCCGCTGCTCGAGCTCGTCCACCTTGGCGGCATCGCCGGCGAAGAGGTCGAGCTGGTCCTGCTGGGTGCCGACGGGGCCCTTGATGCCGCGCAGGGGGTAGCGCTCGATCAGCTCGTCCACCCGGATGAACGCCTGGCGCAGCTCCTCGCCGGCGTTGGCGAAGCGCTTGCCCAGGGTGGTCGCTTGGGCGGCGACGTTGTGGCTGCGCCCGGTCATGACCAGGGCATCGAACTCGGCCGCGCGCTCCGCCAACCGGGCCAGCGCCGCCACCATGCGGCTGCGGACGAGCACGAGGGCCTGGCGCACCTGGAGCTGCTCGACGTTCTCGGTCAGGTCTCGCGACGTCATCCCCTTGTGGATGTGCTCGTGGCCGGCCAGGTCGCAGAACTCCTCGATGCGCGCCTTCACGTCGTGGCGGGTGATGCGCTCCCGCGCGTCGATCGACGCCAGATCCACCTCGTCGATCACCTTCCGGTAGGCCTCGATCACGTCGTCGCCGACATCGAGGCCGAGGTCGCGCTGGGCTTCGAGCACGGCGATCCACAGCTGCCGCTCGAGCACGATCTTGTGCTCCGGGGACCAGAGCTCGTTCATGGCGGCGCTGGCGTAGCGACCGGCCAGCACGTTGGTGATCGGGGGCCGGGCCGCCGTCGGGTTCTCGGAGCTCACGAGCGCTGTCTCCATGGGGGCATGGGCCGCACGACCTAATTTCGGTGGCGGTGCAACCGATGGGTCAAGCCCTCAGGGTAACTGGTCGAAACGTGAGGGTGGTCATCCGGCACGGGGCGTAGGGCCCGCCGCCGGGAGCACGGGCGACGATCGAAGAGCGCCCAGTGCCGACACGATCTCGGTGTAGCAAACTGCGTTGGCGATGACATTCGGGCCCATCGGGCCGATTCGGGTTGTGAGGGGCTGAGCGGTATGGAGCTAGAGGGGCGCTGCTTCCGGCACGGGTTCGAGGTCGCGGACGCCACGTGCCGCAACTGCGGCCTGCCCTTCTGCTCGGAGTGCCTGGTCTTCTCGTTCGGCGCCAACAAGCCCCCGTACTGCATCTCCTGCGCGTTGGCCGCCGCGGGCGTGCGCTCGAACGCGGCGATCCAGACGACGGTGAACAAGCGGGAGCTGAAGCGCCTCGAGAAGGAGCGCAAGAAGGCGGCCAAGGCCAAGAAGTCGACGAAAGCACCCAAGGTCGAGGTCAAGGCGATGGAGGTCGAGGTGGTCGGCCCGCCCGACACCGCAGAGGACAACCCCTTCGCCTGGGCTGACGACCCCGACGCCGGCCAGCGCGTCCCCTTCTGACCCACCGGTCCGCGTCCGGAGCCGTCCCTGCCGAGGGGCCGTCCCCGACGGGCCCTCCGTCTCGTCGGCCCTCGGCCGCCGGGCCGTCGGTGATCAGCCGGCGATCTCGATGCGGTGATCGGCGAGCTGCTTCTGCAAGGACTCGTCGCTGATCGCCAGCATCTCCACCACCAGCAGGGCCGCGTTCATCGAGCCGTCGACCGCCACCGTCGCCACCGGGATGCCCTTCGGCATCTGGACCGTCGAGTAGAGCGCGTCGACGCCGTTGAGCGCCCCGCCGGACAGCGGGACGCCGACCACGGGCAACGTGGTGTGCGCGGCGACGACGCCTGCGAGGTGCGCCGCCATGCCGGCGCCGCAGATGAAGGCCACGTAGCCGTTCTCGCGGGCGGACGAGACGAGCTCGACGACCTGCGCCGGGTTGCGGTGGGCGGACAGCACGCGCACGTCGGCTTCGATGCCGAAGCGTTCGAGCGTGTCCGCGGCTGGCTGCATCTTCTGCGTGTCCGAGGCGGAACCCATCAGCACGGCAACCTTCATCTTCAAGCCCCTTGTGTCGTTCGGTTGGTCTGGTCGGTAGGTCAGGTCGGTAGGTCAGGTCGGTAGGTCTTGCCCGTTCGGGCCCTCCGGGATGCGTCGAACGGCGAGCGTCCGCGCCCGCGAACCCGCGTCGATCAACGAGCGATCTCGCTGGCGGCGATGTCGGTGCGCAGCTGCAGGCCGGGCCAGCTGATCTCCGCCGCCCCGGCGTACGCCTGCTTCTGGGCGGTCGCGACGTCGACCCCTCGCCCGACGACGTTCAGGACACGCCCGCCCGCCGTGCACAGCTCGCCGTCCGGCCCCGCCGCGACCCCCGCCGCGAAGACCTCGACGTCCGGCAGCGCCCGCGCCGCGTCGATCCCCGAGATCACGTCGCCCACCCGCGGCGCCGCGGGATAGCCCTCGCTGGCCAGCACCACGCACACCGCGGCGTCGCTCGAGAACGTGGGCGACGAGCGCAGCCGCCCGCTGGCGGCTTCGTGCAGGTGCTTGCCCAGGTCCGAGGTGAGCAGCGGCAGGATCGTCTGCGCCTCGGGGTCGCCGAAGCGGATGTTGTACTCGATCACCTTCGGGCCGTCTTCGGTCAGCATCAGGCCACAGAACAAGAAGCCCCGGTACTCGATGCCGTGCGCCCGCAGGGCCCGCAACGTCGGACCGATGGCCTTCTCCATGATCACGTCGAGGACCATCGGCTTGGCCAGCGCCACCGGGGTGTACGCGCCCATGCCTCCCGTGTTGGGGCCCGTGTCGCCGTCGCCGATGCGCTTGTGGTCCTGGGCGGCGCCGAAGAGCACGGCGTTGGCCCCGTCGGAGGCGACGAAGACCGACAGCTCCGGCCCCGTCAACCCCTCCTCGAGCACCAGCGTGGTGCCCGCCTCGCCGAACGCCTCTCCGCTCAGGTACGAGCGCACGGCGTCCCGGGCTTCCGGGAGCGACTCGGTCACCACGACGCCCTTGCCGGCCGCGAGGCCGTCGGTCTTGATGACGTAGAGACCGGCCATCGTCTCCAGGTGCGCCAACGCGTCGTCGAGCTGGTCCGCGGTGAAGGTCTTGTGCGCTGCGGTGGCGACGCCGGCCTCGACGAGCAGGTCCTTCATCCAGGCCTTCGAGCCCTCGAGCTGCGCCCCGTCCGCGCCCGGGCCGAACACCACCTTGCCCTGCGCCCGCAGCCGGTCCGCCAGCCCGTCGACGAGCGGCTGCTCGGGTCCGATGACGAAGAGCTCGGCGTCGAGGTCTTCGGGCGGCGTCGCGACCGAACCGGGGATGCCGGGGTTGCCCGGGGTCACCACGACCTCGTGATCTCGTCCCAACACGGACGCGAGCGCGTGCTCACGCCCGCCGGACCCCACGACGACGACCTTCATGGCTGCAACCTACCCACTGCGCTCCTCGGCATCGAAACCGCCCCGTCGCCCGGCACATCGAGCCGCGCGCGCCCGAGGACGGGCTCACATGTGCAGGAACTGCTCACGCCCGGGGCCGACGCCCACCAGGGAGATCGGCACGCCCACCTGCTGCTCGAGGAAGGCGATGTAGTCCCGCGCTTCGGTCGGGAGCTGCGTCGGCTCGGTGAAGCGGGAGAGGTCGGTCTTCCACCCGGGCAGCTCCTCGTAGATCGGCGTCGCCTTGTGCAGCACCGACTGGTGGTACGGCAGGTGCTCGTAGCGCTCGCCCTCCACGTCGTACGCGACGCACACCTTGACCGTGTCGAGCCCGTCGAGCACGTCGAGCTTCGTCAACGCCACCTCGCTGAGCGAGTTCAGCCGCACCGAGTGCCGCAGCATCACCGCGTCGAACCAGCCGGGACGGCGCTTGCGCCCGGTGTTCGTGCCGTACTCGTGACCGACCTCGACGAGG
>CAYUOL010000327.1:0-7356 GCA_964446345.1 uncultured Iamiaceae bacterium
CTCGCCATCATCGACTCGATCAGCGCGACGCACGGCACGGCCATCGAAGGCGACCGGAAGGAGATCTGGTGCACGCTGGACGTCGGCTGAGCGGCGTCAGCGGGCGCGGGCCGCACCCGGCCCGGCGCTCCCCCGGGCGCGAGCGAGCAGCAGCTCGTGCTCGGAGGCGTTCTTCGTCAGCGACGCCGCTGTCGTGAACTCGACCGCCGCCTCGTCGGCCCGGCCGAGCTTCTCGAGCAGGTCGCCGCGCACGCCGTGGAGCAGGTGGTACCCGGCGAGCGTGTTGGTGGCCAGCAGCTGATCGACGAGGTCGAGCCCCGCCTCGGGACCGTGCGCCATCGACACCGCCACGGCCCGGTTCAGCTCGACGATCGGTGAGGGGCTGACCTCGGCGAGCTGCCCGTACAGATCGACGACCTTGCCCCAGTCGGTGTCCTCGGGGCGGAACGCCACGACGTGGCAGGCGGCGATCGCCGCCTGCAGCGCGTAGGGCCCGCGCGCGCCGCCGAGCTCCTGCGCCCGATCAAGCGCGGCCAGCCCGCGGTTGATCAGCAGGCGGTCCCAGGTGCGGCGGTCCTGGTCCAGCAGCAGCACGGGCTCGCCGTCGGGTCCGCGCCGCGCCTGCAAGCGCGACGACTGGATCTCCATCAGCGCGGTGAGGCCGTGCACCTCGGGCTCGTCGGGGGCCAGCTCGCTGAGCACGCGCCCGAGGCGCAGCGCCTCCGCGCACAGGGCAGGGCGCATCCAGTCGGCGCCGGCGGTAGAGGAGTAGCCCTCGTTGAAGACGACGTAGATCACCTGCAGGACGGAGTCGAGGCGGGCGGCGCGATCCGCGCCTTCGGGCACCTCGAAGGGGATCTGCGCCTTGGCGATGGTCTTCTTCGCCCGCCCGATCCGCTGGGCGACGGTCGGCTCGGGTTCGAGGTAGGCCCGCGCGATCTCGGCGGTCGTGAGCCCGCCGACGAGGCGCAGCGTGAGCGACGTGCGCGCCGGCATCGACAGCACCGGGTGGCAGGCGACGAACATCAGCCGCAGCACGTCGTCGTCGATGTGGTCCTCGAACACGCCGTGCGTCCCGGGCGGCGCCGCGCTGCGAGCGTCGGGGGCGACGCCGTCGCGCCCGATCTGCGCGTACTTGCCGTCGAGGTTGCGCTCACGCCGGAACCGGTCGATCGCCTTGCGCTTGCCGACCGTCATCAGCCAGGCGCCGGGGTTGCGGGGGATGCCCTTCTCGCGCCACTGCACCAGCGCGTCGACCAGCGCGTCCTGGGCGAGCTCCTCGGCCACGCCGACGTCGCCGGCGAAGCGGGTCAGGCCCGCGACCAGCCGGGCGAACTCGATGCGGAACACCGCCTCGATGGCGGCGGTGGGATCGGTGCTGGGCACAGCCCCGATTCAACCACCGCCGCCGCCCGGCGCCGCCACCGCCGCCCGCCTCTACCCGCTGCCACCCGCGGGCGGCCCGTGTCACTCCGAGCCGAACACGGGGCGCACCCGCACCTCGCCCTCGCCGAGCACCCCCACGAAGCGCTTCGCCCACTCGACCGCTTCCGGCAGGTCACGGCACTCGAGCATCGCCCACCCGCCGATGAGCTCCTTCGCCTCGGTGAACGGCCCGTCCACGACGGTGTACTCGCCGTCCTTCAGGGTGATCTTGGCGCCCAGCGCCGTCGGGGCGATGCCGCCGGTCGCGACGAGCACGCCCGCCTTCGTCGCTTCCTCCATGAACGCGCCCATCTCCGCGAACAGCTCCTCGGAGGGAGGCGGCATGGGAACCGACTCGTCACCCAGCGTGTAGCCGAAGAATCGCATGATCGTGTGTCTCCTGGTCTCGGTGGGGCGACCATCGCCCCGACTCGCCCCTCACGTCGAACGGGCCCCCCGCAGGATCGACACATCGATCAGAGAAATCGCCAAGCGCTGTCCTGGCCGTTCGCGTCAGTACGGTGCGAAGAAGCCGTAGCTGTCCGCCACGACGTCGACCGTGCCCCGGTGGTTGCGGATCGCCACCCCACCCTGGGGTCCCAGAGCGGTGATCGTGAGGTTGGCGAGGGTCTCGCCGGGGCCGAAGTTCACGGTCGAGGTGCCCGCCGGGGGCACGTCGACCTTCGTGACCTCGAGGTAGCTGCCGGTCGAGCCGTTCGTCGCGGTGACGTTGAGGACCTGCGTCAGCGCACCGGCGGCCACCACCGGCGGACCGGCAGACGCCACCGCTCGGGTGATCCCCGGGCCCCACGGGCCAGGCGCACCGTGGCCGATGCGGTCGTCGAGCACGCGGTGCGGGCTGGTCGCGTGGAACCGGAGCCCGGACGCGCTGTCGAACCAGCCGACGACGTCGATCACCACGTGCGTCGATCCCACTGCTGTCGCGAGCCGGATCCACCCGTTCCCCGCGACCGGGATCACGCTGAGGTTGGCGATGGTCTGGCCGGCACCGAAGTTCAGGTTCGAGGTGATCGGCCGGGGGTCGCCTGATCGCCACGCCGTCAGGTACGAACCGGCCGTGGAGTCGGTCGCGGTCACGTTGGCGACGACCGCCGTGGCGGTGCTCGGCAGGACGAGACCGCCAGCGCCGACGTCGATGTCTCGCGGGTGTCCGGCATCGAGGGCGGACGTCGACCGGGAGTCGTACACGCGCCGGGGTGGCGAAGGGTGGTACCGGTCGCCGGCCACGGTGCCGTCGTCGTAGTACCCGAGGACGTCGGCGACCACGTGCGCCGCACCCGCGTGGTTCTGGAACGTGACCCCGCCGCCGGGGCCCACCTGGATCGTCGACAGGTTGGCGATCGTCTGCCCGGCGGCGAAGTTCATCGTCGAGGTGGTCGGCGGAGGCTCCCCGGCGGGCCACAGGCTCAGGAACGATCCTGCGGTCGCCGCCGTCACGGTCACGTTCAGCACCACCGCCGACGCGGTCGAGGGGACGAGGCCGCCAGTGACCGTCAACGTTCGCGGTGCACCGGCGGTGAGCGCACCGCTCCACCCACCCGTGGCCGTGCGCGAATCGAGCAGGCGCGTCGGCTTCAGTGGGTGGAACGCCGCGCTCACGGTCGTCGTGATCCGCCCGATGGACTGGGTGGCCGTGTTCGTGAACCACATCGCGCCGTCGGGGCCGGCCGCGAGCCCCGCCGGGGCGTGGACGGTCGGATGTGTGAAGCGGGTGATGACCCCTTCGCCTGAGAGCCGACCAATCGTGTCGTTGCCGCGCTGGGTGAACCACAGGGCGCCGTCGGCGCCCGTCGCGATGGTCGCGAGCACCGACGGCGGACCGACCGGGAACAGGGTGATGGCGCCGGCCACGGTGACGCGACCGATCGCGGCGCCGTCGACGAACCACATGGCGCCGTCTGGCCCTGCCGTGATGACGCCCGGCAGCCCGGGCGTGGGCAGTGCGAAGCGGGTCGGCTGGCCGGCAGGGGTCACGCGAAGGATCGATGCAGAGACCACCGTCGGCGGGTTTCCCGTTCCGGCGGTGGTCGTGAGCGTCAGCCACAGGTTGCCGTCCGGGCCCAGCGCAGATCCCTGCACGGTCTCGTCGGCGGCGGGCACCCACCCGAAGGTGGTGACGCCGGGTGTCGAGACGTACCACGGGAAGCTGCTCACCGCGCCGTCCATCGCGATGCGGCACCGTCTCGACACGTCCGACGGGCTGGTCGTGTTGGTGAACCACAGCGCTCCGTCGTTCCCCACGGTGAAGCCCCTCGGTGACGCCAACGACGGATCCGAGAACACCGTCACCGACGCCTCCCGGTCGACCCGACCGATGGACGACGGGCCGTTGGAGAACCACATCGCCCCGTCAGGCCCCAGCACGATCTCGTCGGGGTCGACCATGCCCTTCTTCGTGAACGTCGTGACGCCACCTGCGGTCGTGAGCCGGCCGATGGTCGCGGAGCCCGCGTTGCTGAACCAGAGGGCACCATCGGATCCCAGCGTGATCCACTGGGGGTGGTCGATCGACGGGTCGGCGAAGACCGTGACCGACCCTGCGATCGTCATCCTCCCGATCTGCGTGCTGCCGTTGGTGAACCACAGGGCGCCGTCGGGTCCGAACACGATGTCCTGGGGGTCGTGGATCGCCGGGTCGGTGAAGTTCGTGAAGGCCCCGGCCGGCGTCAACCGACCGATCGCGTCGTGGGTCGTCGTGAACCAGAGGTCGCCATCGGCCGCCACGGCCATCCGCACGGGATCGACCAACGGGTTGTGGCCTTCAAGGGTCGCGCCGATGATCGGCTCGTCCACGCCGTTCCGGTAGCGGCGGACGTTGCCCTCGTACCGCTCGTACCAGACCCAGCCATCGGCGCCCGCCGCGAGCGGCGTCTCGAACCACTCGACGCCTCCCCCGACCCGATCCTCGAGAGGAACAGGGACCCCTGCGGTCGTGATGCGCAGCACTCCGGACCCGATGCCATCGGGGCCGCCCTTCACCCCGAACCAGAGCAGGCCGTCGGCGCTCGAGACGGCGTTGTCCGTGAAGCGCGTGCCGAACGCGCTCGGGAAGGCGAACGTGCTCACGGCTCCCGCGGGGGTGATCCTGCCCACGGTGTCGCGCGCGTTGGCGAACCAGACGTTGCCGTCCGCCCCGGCGACGAGGGCGACGGGCTCGACGATGCCGGGATCGCGGAAGACGGTGACCGCTCCCGCAGTCGTGACCCGGCCGACGGCGTTGTGATCGAGGAACCAGAGGTCGCCGGTTGCCGCTCGCACGATCGACGTCGGCGTCCCCATGCCCGGTTGGTCGATGTTCGTGATCGTGTGGATCGGAGGGGACACCTCGGCAGGGGGCGCGCCGGGCACCGACGCCGCGCTCGGCGAGGTCGGCGGCGCCAGCACGAGGACCAGGGCGACGGCCGCACCGACGGCGAGAGCCGCCGCGGTCCGCCCGATCCCGGAGCACCGGTCGCCGGCGCGCATCTTCATGGGAACCAAACGACCACCGGTGCGCCTTTCGCGACACACGCCGTTGCCCCTTGACGGGCTAGTACGATCGTACTATTCGTTTGCGGCATGCCGGATGAACCGAGAGCGACCGCCGAGGTGCGGGTGACCGAGCTGGAGCCGTCGCTCTGGCAGATCACCATCGATCAGCCGAAGCGGCGCAACTGCCTCTCGATCGCCGTGCGCGACGCGATGGCCGACGCGCTCGACGACCTGGCCGCGCGACCCGAGCTGAAGGTCGTGATCATCACGGGATCGCCGCCCGTGTTCTCCGCCGGGTTCGACCTGCGCGAGTTCGAAGCGGCCCAGGCCGACGAGGACCTCAACCGCCGGTTGTGGGCCTCGAGCGACCGGTGGCACCGCACGCTGCGGACGTTCCCGCTGCCCCTCATCGCGTCGGTCAACGGCGCGGCGCTCGCGGGCGGGTTCGATCTCGCCACGATGTGCGACCTGCGCATCTGCTCCGCCTCCGCGTACTTCGGGCGTCCCGAGATCGGGTTCTCCGCCCCCATCTACTCCATCGTGCGCGACCTGCTCGGCGGCGCACTGGCGCGCGAGCTGGCCTTCACCGACCGGCGCATCGAGGCCGACGAAGCCGCGCGCCTCGGGCTCGTCAGCAAGGTGGTGCCCGACGACGAGCTCGCGGACGCGACCCGCACGTGGGCCGCCCAGGTGCTGAAGGCACCGGTGGAGGGGCTGCGCCACTCGAAGGCGATGGCCATCGCGGGGGCGAAGGTGGCGACCGACGCCGAGCTCGTGTGGTGAGCGCGCCGGACGGCCGGTCCAGCGCCACCCGCTGCCGCCTCGTCGACGCCGCCGTCGCCGAGCTCGTCCACGTCGGCACCGGCAACGCGAGCTGGTCCCGCGTCTGCGCGGCCGCCGGCACGACGAAGGGCGTCGTGAGCCACCACTTCCCCGGCGGCAAGGAGGAGCTCGTCGTCGCGGCCGTCGAGCGCAACGCGGCGCAGGTCGAGCGCCTGCTCGCCGACGTCGAGCGGGGGGCCGGCGACGCGGGCGAGGCGCTCATCCGCTTCTTCGACCTCTACGGCGAGCTGCTCGAGCACGACCCCGACCGGGGGTGCCCGGTCGCCGCATCGGTGGTCGATGCGAGCGCCACCTCCGACGCGGTGCGCGCTGCGACCGCGCGGGCCTTCGCCGGGTGGATCGAGGCGGTCGCCCGCCTCGTGGGCGACGCCGACGTCGCCGCGACCGTCGTGGCCGCGATGGAAGGCGCGATCCTCCTGGCCCGCGCCACCCGCGATCCCGATCTGCTGCGGCGCACCGCCCGCGTGCTCGCCGACAGGGTGCTCTGATCTGACCCGGCGGGCGCCGCACCACGCGGCGCAGGGGCGGCACCCGGAGCTCCGGCCGTCGGACCTCGCCGGTAGGGTGGCCGACACCGAGATGACGTCGTCACCGGGGATCGGGGGGAAGACCAGATGGCCACGGATCTGCTCGAGCTGTCCGCACGCATCATCGACACGGGCGACCTCGAGACGCCCACGAACCGGGTGAACCTCGAGCTGAGCGAGGTGGCCGACGGCGTCGCGGTCGTCGAGGCGTTCTCCCACGTGTGGGCGGTGCGCACCGATGCCGGGCTGGTGCTGTTCGATGCGAGCAGCGACATGCTCGGCGCCGCCGTGACCAGCGCGCTGCGGTCGTGGTCGACCGAGCCGGTCGACACGATCGTCTACACGCACGGCCACCGCGACCACGTCGGTGGCGCGCCCGCGTTCCTCGCCGACGCCGAGGCCCGCGGCCACCGCCGCCCGACCGTGCTGGCCCACGAAGCGGTGGCGGCGCGGCTCGATCGCTACGACCTCACGAACGGCTACAACGCGGTGATCAACCAGCGCCAGTTCCGTCTGCCCGAGGCGTACTGGCCCCGCGACTGGGTGCGTCCCGAGGTCGAGTTCGAAGACTCCCTGACGATCGAGGTGGGCGGCTGCCCGATCGAGCTGCGCCACGACAAGGGCGAGACCGACGACCACGCGTGGGCGTGGCTCCCCGACCAGAAGGCGATCCTGGCCGGCGACTTCCTCATCTGGAACTTCCCGAACGCCGGCAACCCGCAGAAGGTGCAGCGCTACCCGCTCGAGTGGGCGGCGGCGCTGCGCACGATGGCCCGCCAGGGCGCCGAGCTCTTCCTGCCGGCGCACGGCCTGCCGATCGGTGGCGTCGAGCGGATCGCGATGGTGCTCGACGAGACGGCCGATGCCCTCGAGGGGCTCGCGCGCGAGACATTGGCGCTGATGAACGAAGGGGCACGGCTCGACCAGATCGTGCAGACCGTCCGGGTGCCCGACGCCGTGCTCGAGAAGCCGTGGCTGCAACCGAACTACGACGAGCCCGAGTTCGTCGTGCGCAACATCTGGCGCCTCTACGGCGGCTGGTACGACGGCAACCCGGCGCGGCTCAAGC
>CAYUOL010000328.1:0-7321 GCA_964446345.1 uncultured Iamiaceae bacterium
TGTGCCTGCGCCGCCTCGGGCGCGATCTCGCCGCGCTCGGGCACTCGGTCACCGTCTTCTCCGGCCCGCCGTACCCCGAGCTCGAGGGTGGCGTCGACCTCGTCGAGGTGCCGAGCCTGGAGCTCTACCGCGACGGCGGTCCGTTCAAGAACCGGGCGTGGGCCCAGATCCGCAGCCGCATCGACATGAGCGAGTTCTGGGAGATGATGAGCGGTCGCTTCCCCGAGCCGCGGACGTTCGGCGAGCGCGCCGCCCGGCTGCTGCGAGCGCGCGCCAGCGACTTCGACATCGTCCACGACAACCAATCGCTGGGCGCAGCGCTCCCGTCGCTCGTCGACGTCGGGCTTCCCGTCGTCGCCACGGTGCACCACCCGCTCACCGTCGACCGCGAGATGGCGCTGGCCACGACCGACGACATCCGCTTCCGCCGCGCGATCGAGCGGTGGTACGCGTTCGTCGGCATGCAGCAAGAGGTGGCACAGGGGCTGCCGCTGGTGCTGACGGTCTCGCACACGTCCAAGGACGACATCGTCGAGCAGCTCGGGGTGCGGGCCGACCGGCTGCGCGTGGTGCCCGTCGGTGTCGATCCGCAGCGGTTCCGACCCCTGCCGGGCGTCGCCCGGGTGCCGGGACGCGTCCTCACGACCGCGAGCGCCGACGTCCCGCTGAAGGGCCTCGTTCACCTCGTCGAGGCCGTGGCCAAGGTGCGCACGGAGCGTCCCGTCGAGCTGGTGGTGGTCGGCAAGTCCGCCGAGCTCGGACCGGTCGCCGAGGCGCTCGACCGGTTCGCGGTGCGCGATGCCGTGCGATTCGTCAGTGGCATCTCCGACGACGAGCTCGTGCGGCTGTACGCCGAGAGCGAGGTCGCCGTGGTGCCGTCGCTCTACGAGGGGTTCTCGCTGCCCGCCGTCGAGGCGATGGCCTGCGGGGTGCCGCTCGTCGCCACCACCGGCGGGGCCATCCCCGAGGTGACGGGTCCCGATGGGTCGGCGGCCCGCCTCGTGCCGCCCGCGGATGCCGGCGCCCTCGCCCTTGCGCTGAACGAGCTCCTGGCCGATCCTGCGGCGCGTGCGCGGTTGGGGGCGGCCGGCCGGCAGCGTGCGATCGAGCGCTTCACCTGGCGGGCGTGCGCCGAGAAGACCGTCGAGCAGTACTGCGCGCTGCTCGAGCTGCACGCCGCCCGTTCGGCGTAGCCCGCCGCCGCCCGCGTGCGGGGCGCGTCGCACGGCGCGCGAACTGGATACGCTCGTTGCCAGTTCGAGACGAGAGGGGCACGCGCATGACCGGGATGCCGACGACCGAGCGGGGGTCGCTCTTCCACGAGGCGGGCCAGTGGGCCGACATGGAGCGGTGGCACGAGCAGGTCGCCGAGGTGCGCCGCACCGAGCCGGTGCTGCTCGTCGACGACCCCGGGTTCACCCCGTTCTGGGTGCTGACCCGCCACGCCGACGTGTTCGCGGTGAGCCGCGACAACGCCCATTGGCTCAACACCAACCGCTCGGTGCTGGGTCCGGACGCGGACTGGCAGGCGATGCTCGACAGCGGCATGCCGGCGCCGGCGACGCTCGTGCACCTCGACGGGACCGAGCACCGGGATCACCGCGCCGTGACCAACGACTGGTTCAAGCCGGCGGCGGTGAAGCACCGCCAGCCGCGCATCGACGAGCTCGCCGATCTGTACGTGCAGAAGATGCGCGACCTCGCCACCGCAGGGACCGGCACCTGTGACTTCGCGAAGGACATCGCGCAGCCCTACACGCTGCGCGTGATCATGGACATCTACGGCGTGCCGGAAGAGGACGAGGGTCTCATGATGGACCTCACCCAGGGGATCTTCGGAGCCGCGGATCCCGAGTTCCTGGGCGGTGCCGACGACCCGGGTCAGCGCGTCATCGCGTCGGTCATGGAGTTCATCCAGTACTTCAACGAGATCACCGCCGACCGCCGGGCCTGCCCGGCGGACGACCTGGCGAGCGTGATCGCGAACGGGGAGATCGACGGTTGCCCCATGGGCGACATCGAGCGGCTCTGGTACTACATCATCGTCGCCACGGCGGGGCACGACACCACGTCGTTCGCCCTCGCCGGCGGCATGGAGCAGCTCGTGCGGGATCCCGCCCAGCTCTTCGGCCTCGCCGGTGACGAGGACGCGATCGTCAACGCCGCCGACGAGATGATCCGCTGGACCTCACCGGTGCGCCACTTCATGCGCTACGCGACCGAGGCCCAGACCGTCGGGGACGTCGACATCCCCGCCGGGGGACGGGTGCTGCTCTGCTACCCGTCGGCCAACCGCGACGAAGCGGTGTTCACCGATCCCGACACCTTCGACGTCCGTCGCGCCGACGCCGACAAGCTGCTCAGCTTCGGCGTCGGGGCCCACTTCTGCCTCGGGGCGCAGTTCGCTCGTCGCGAGCTGCGCACCATGCTCGATCGGCTCAGCCGCGAGCTGGTCGAGGTCGAGCTCGCCGGCGACCCGGAGTGGGCGTTGAGCCACTTCGTGAGCGGCGTCAAGCACCTGCCGATCAGCTACCGCATGCGCTGAGGATCGCCAGCCCGCCGCACCGACCTGCCGCACCCAGCGCCGAGAACCGAGCAACCGCCTGCTCACCGGCGTCGGGGCGGGCGTTCCAGAGGGTGACTCAGCGAACCGCCTTCTGCACCTTGCCGGCCTTGATGCACGACGTGCAGACGTTCTGGCGCTTGGTGCCCCCGTTGACCACGGTGCGGATGCGCTGGATGTTGGGGTTCCACCGACGCTTGGTGCGCCGATGGGAGTGGCTCACCGCCATGCCGAAGCTCGGCTTCTTGCCACACACATCGCAAATCGCTGCCATGACCTACACACCTCGGACCAGGAGCTCGAAGGGGGAGCTCGAACAGGGAGCTCGAGCAAGAGCGCTCGGGCCGGGACTTTGGACGGCTGACCATGCTAGCAGTGGGCTCCCGCGGCCCCAATTCGCGCGGCGGGGCCGCAGCCCGGGTCGGCGCCGCCGCCGACGAATCGGACCCTGTCGTCACTCCTTACTACGATCGCCCGGATGACCACGCCCCTCGAGCAGCTCGACGCTGCCGACCTGCGCACGCTGATCAGCGTCTTCCGCGACGCCATGCGCGCCCACAAGGAGGCGATCAACCGGCTGAACGTGTACCCGGTGCCCGACGGCGACACCGGCACGAACATGGCGTTGACGGTCGAGTCCGTGGTGCTCGAGATCGCGGAGGCCCCCGACGACCTGGCCGCGACGTGCCACGCGATCTCCCACGGCTCGCTCATGGGGGCGCGGGGCAACTCCGGCGTGATCCTCTCCCAGATCCTGCGGGGCATGAGCGACGTGTTCCGCGAGCTCGACGGCGGCATCGCGGGCGCCGACGTAGCCCGCGCGCTGGTCGCCGCGGCGGACGGCGCGTACGGAGCGGTCATGCGCCCCGTCGAGGGCACGATCCTGACCGTGGTGCGCGAGGCGTCGGTGGGCGCGACGGAGGCGGCGGAGCGTGGTGCGTCGCTGCTCGGCGTCGTCGAAGCCGCCCGCGCGGCGGGTGACGACGCGCTGTCGCGCACCCCCGAGATGCTGCCGGTGCTGAAGGAAGCCGGCGTCGTCGACGCCGGCGGCACGGGGTTCGTGCTGTTCCTCGACGTCTTCCTCCACCTGCTCGACGGCCGGCCCGTGCCCGAGCCCGACCTGAGCGACGAAGCGGGCATCGACCCTGCCTTCACCGAGCGCATGCAGGACGCGCACGCGTCGGGCGAGCACGACGTGTCGAGCCTGCGCTACGAGGTCATGTACTTCCTCGAGGCCCCCGACGCCACGATCCCGGCCTTCAAGGACGTGTGGGCGGGCATCGGCGACTCCATCGTCGTGGTGGGTGGCGACGGCCTGTACAACTGCCACATCCACACCGACGACATCGGGCCGGCGATCGAGGCGGCCATCCAGATCGGCCGGCCCAGCAAGATCCGCGTGACCGATCTGCTCGAGGAGATGGAGGAGGAGCGGTGGGTGCGCGAGGGCGGCGGCACCGACCCGATCGCCGAGCTCGAGCCCGAACCGGTGTCCACCGCGGTGGTCGCCGTGGCCACGGGTGACGGCATCCGGCGCATCTTCTACTCGCTCGGCGTCAAGGGCATGGTCACGGGCGGCCAGACGATGAACCCGTCGACCGCGCAGCTGCTGGAAGCGGTCGAGGCGGCGCCGTCGGACGAGGTCGTGATCCTGCCGAACAACAAGAACATCATCCCCGTCGCCGAGCAGGTGGGGGCGCACACCGACAAGACCGTCTACGTCGTCCCCACGCGCGGCATCGCCGAGGGGTTCGCGTCGCTGCTGGCGTACGACCCCGAAGCGACCGGCGGGGACAACGCCAAGGCCATGATCAGCGCGGCCGAGAACGTCGTGGCCGGCGAGGTCACCCAGGCGGTGCGCGACTCGAGCTGCGACCTCGGACCCATCAAGGAGGGCGACTTCCTGGGCATCGCGCGCGACGGCATCCTGGCCGTGGCCGGGTCCCTCGATCAGGCGTGCGAGCAGCTGCTCAACCGCATCGTCACCGACGACCACGAGCTGGTGACGATCATCGAGGGCGAAGGCTCGTCCGCGGTCGTCACGCGCCACGTCGAGGTGTGGCTGCAGGAGAACCGTCCCGATGTCGGCGCGGAGATCCACCACGGTGGGCAGCCGCTGTACCCCTACCTCTTCGGTGTCGAGTAGGCGCGGCGCCGACCGCCTGTCGTCGCCGCGTCGCTGATCCCTCCATGGCCCGCCGTCTCAAGCAACTGGCCGAGCTCCCGGTCACGACGTTGAAGGGGGTCGGCGACGCCAAGGCCAAGGGGTTGGCGAAGCTCGACATCGTCTCGGTGCTCGATCTGCTGACGTACTACCCCCGTCGCTACCTCGACCGCACCAAGGAGGCCCGCATCCAGGACCTCCACGTGGGGGAGGAGGCGATGGTGCTCGTGCGGGTGCGTCGCATCCAGATCCAGCCCACCCGCAGCCGCACGAAGATGGTGGTCGCCGAGGTCACCGACGGCAGCGGCTCGCTGAAGGTCACGTTCTTCAACCAGCCGTTCCGCCTCAAGCAGCTCCCCGCCGGCACCGAAGCGGTGCTCTTCGGCAAGCTCGACGTGTTCCGGGGCCAGCGGCAGATGACGAACCCCGTGGTCGACCTGATCGGCGACAAGACCGGCATGATCGTCCCGGTGTACCCGCAGTCCGAGAAGGCCGGCGTGATGACCTGGGACATCGCGAAGCTCATGACCGAGGTGCTCGAGCGGGCGGGTGAGTTCGAGGAGCCGGTGCCCGAGGCGGTGCGCGCCGAGCACGGGCTCATCGATCGCACGCACGCGTTCCGCGACATCCACCTCCCCGAGACGATGGGTGCCGCGCAGCAGGCGCGCCGGCGCCTCGTGTTCGACGAGCTGCTGCGGGTCCAGTTGAAGCTGGTGCAGCAGAAGCGGCGTCTCGAGGTCGAGGCCAAGGGCATCCGGCACGACGTCGACGGCGCGCTCGTCGCGCGGTTCCACGATGCCCTGCCGTTCCCGCTGACGCGGGCGCAGCAGCGCGCCATCGGTGAGATCGAGGCCGACCTGGCGGGCCCGCACCCCATGCACCGCCTGCTGCAGGGCGACGTGGGCTCGGGCAAGACCCTCGTCGCGGTGAGCGCGCTGCTGGTGGCGGTGCAGGGCGGGCACCAAGGAGCGCTCATGGCCCCGACCGAGGTGCTCGCCGAGCAGCACGCGGCCGGGGTCCGCGCCTTGCTCGAGGGGTTCACGGTGCCGGGCGGGGAGGGCGACGACCTGTTCTCGCAGGCGGGGATGGACCGCTCGTTGCGCATCGAGCTGCTCACCAACCGCACCAAGGCGGCCGAGAAGCGCAAGATCCTCGAGGCGTTGGAGAGCGGTGGCGTCGATCTCGTGATCGGTACGCACGCGCTCATCCAGGACGCGATCCGCTTCAAGTCGCTGGGCGTCGTCGTCATCGACGAGCAGCACCGGTTCGGCGTCGAGCAGCGCGCCGCGCTGCGGGCGAAGAGCGCCGACGACCTGGTGCCCGACGTGCTGGTCATGACGGCCACGCCGATCCCGCGCACCGCCGCGATGACCGTGTACGGCGACCTCGACGTCTCCGTGCTCGACGAGCTCCCGCCCGGGCGCACGCCCATCGCGACCGTGTGGGCCGAGGCGCCCCCGCTCTCGGGCGAGGGCGACGAGCCGGACGTGTGGCAGACGGTGCGGGCCGAGGTGGCGACCGGGCGTCAGGCGTACGTCGTGTGCCCGCTCATCGACGAGTCCGAGAAGCTCGAGGTGGCATCGGCCGAGGAGACGTTCGCGATCCTCACCATGCGAGACGGCGAGCTCGCCGGGCTCCGCGTCGGGCTGCTGCACGGGCGGGTGCCGCCGGCGGAGAAGGAGTCGACGATGGCGGCGTTCCGCTCGGGCACGCTCGACGTGCTGGTGGCGACCACGGTGATCGAGGTCGGCGTCGACGTGCCCAACGCCACGGTCATGGTCATCCTCGATGCGGACCGGTTCGGCATCGCGCAGCTGCACCAGCTCCGGGGCCGCGTCGGGCGGGGCGCCGCGGCATCGACCTGCTTCCTCGTCGGTGAGGCCACGACGCCGGACGGCCGCGCGCGCCTGGAGGCGATGGTGCGCACCACCGACGGGTTCGAGCTGGCCGAGGTGGATCTCGACCTGCGCGGCGAGGGCACGATCATGGGGGAGCGCCAGAAGGGCCAGAACGACCTGAAGCTTGCATCGCTGCGGCGCGACCGCGAGTGGGTCGGCAAGGCGCGCGACATCGCGTTCACGCTGGTCGACGCTCGCGGGTCGCTCGCGGCGCACCCGATCCTCGACGAAGAGGTGACGCTGCTGCTGAGCGACGAGACCTCGACCGACTTCCTGTTGAAGTCATGACGGCTCCGCTCGACGTCATTTGGGGCGCCGGTCGCCCGTTGCGATCGAGGACCCGACCGGGGATCCGACCGGGGATCCGACCGGGACCGCGGGGTGGTCGTCGTGGGTGACGCCGGCGACGACGAGGTCGATGGCCCCGACGAGCTGGCCGCGCCCGAGCGCCGGCCCGGACCGGATGCCGCGTACGCCAGGAACTGGAAGACGGTGCTCGCCGTCGACGCCGGGATGGGGGTGGCCGTGGTGATCGCCGGGCTGTTCCTCGCCGTCGCGTGGAACCCGATCGGTGGCGGGTTCCTCGGGTCGCTCGGCGCGGTCTACGTGTTCCTGGTCGCGAGGCGCGCGGCGACGTGGGCGGCGTTGCGCCGCGACGCCGGCCTGTGAGCGCGGTCGAGGCTCGCCCGGATCGCC
>CAYUOL010000329.1:0-7313 GCA_964446345.1 uncultured Iamiaceae bacterium
GTCCTTCGCGAACTGGTCGATGAAGAGCTTGAGCAGGCCGGTGTAGCTGGCCTTGTACGTGGGTGTCGCGACGACGACCGCACGGGCGCCGAGCACCTGACGCTTGAGGGCCTCGGTGGCCGGGCTCTGCCAGCCGAGCAGCTGCTCCTTGTGGTGCGCGAGGTCGATGACCTCCGGGGCGTCGTCGATCCCGGCCAGCGCCGCCAACCTCGTCGCGACCTTCGTCGCCGCCGTGAGGGTGCGGGAGGCAGGCGACGGGTTGCCGACGAGCACGACGATCCGTGCCGCGCTTTCGTCTCGGGGGTCGGGGCGGGCGGTGTCGGTCATGGCGCCAGCGGCCCATGTCGGGCGGCGTAGCGCCGCCATTGTGTCAGGTGACGGGTGCTGCACGGACGCCCACGAGCGCCGGCGGCCGGAGGAAGCCCGGCGATCACGACACCACGATCAGGAGCCTGCGATCACGATGCGGTAGCCGGCGTCGAGCTCGTCCAACGCGCGGAGGTGGCCGTACCGCTCGTCCCACGTGCCGGCGTCGAGGTCGCGCGCGAGTCGATCGGCCGCGCGCTGGCGCACGGCGGGATCGAGCTGCGCGAGCCACGACATCGACGCGTGCACCGCGGGGTCGAGGTACGCCTCGGGTCGCGCCCAGAACGCGGCGCCGAAGCCATCGGTGCAGTCCTTCGGCACCGGTGCGACCCGCACCTCGCGCACGTCGAGGACCCGCCCGATGCGGTCGGCGTCCGGCGCGTTCGTCTCGGTCGGCAAGGCGCGCGCCTCGGCGAAGTAGTCGAGCGCCCAGAACTGGTCGGTGACGCGGGCGTCGAAGATGAAGATCACCTGGCGCGGTGCCACCCGCTGCAGCTCGCGCAGGCCGGCATCGAGGTCTCTCCAGTGGTGCAGTGTGAGCACCGCCATGACGGCGTCGAAGTGGCCGCTCGGGAACGGCAGCGCCTCGGCGAGCCCCCGCACGACGGGCGCCGCCGTCGAGGAGCGCTGGGCGATCATCGCCGTGGCGGGCTCGAGCGCGACGACCAGCCGGTCGGTGGGCTCGTAGTTGCCGGTACCGGCGCCGACGTTGAGCACCGTCGTCGCGTCGTCGAGGGCGTCGAGGATCCGCGCCGCGATGCGAGGATCGGCGCGCCGCTGCTGCGCGTACCCGCCCGAGATCCACTCGTACAGCGCGGGATCGCCCATGCGCGGGCAGCGTAGCGATGAGGCACGCGCGAAATCCTTCGGCGTGCTGTCGCGAATCTGGCCCGCTCGCACGTCTCCTCGGTGTGCGTGGGCCGAGGCGACGCGGCATGAGGCGTCGCCGGCAGGATCGGACCACGCACGCCCCCTCCGGTCGGCCCGCCCTCCCCGGGGCGGTGCGCGAGGCGCGGCCCCGTCACGGCGGGAGCACGGCGCACGGGGACGGCCGGCTCGACCGGCCGCCCCGGCGCGGCTGCGCACGGGCACCGGGACGCACCGCCGCGCCGGCGCCGGCTCGTGCCCCGCAGGGGAGAACGGCACGCTCGGGCGCGGTGCGAGCCGGTACCGTCTCCGGGATGGCTCGGGGGACGGCGTTGACGCACAGCTCGCACTGGGGTGGGTTCACGGTCGAGGCGCAGGACGGGGACGTCGTGGGGGTCTCGCCCCTGGAGGATCCCGATCCCTCGCCGTTGCTGGGCAACCTGCCCGGCAGCGTCCGCCACCCCTCCCGCGTCGATCAGCCGGTCGCTCGGCGCGGCTGGCTCGAGACGGGCCCGGGGCCGACCACCGATCGCGGGCGCGACTCGTTCGTGACCCTGTCGTGGGACGAGGCGCTCGACCGCACCGCCGCCGAGCTGCAGCGCATCATCGACGAGCACGGCAACGAGGCGATCTTCGGCGGCTCCTACGGGTGGGCCAGCGCCGGCAACTTCCACAACTCGCAGGCGCAACTGCACCGGTTCCTCAACCTCGCCGGCGGCTTCACGTCGTCTCGCAACAGCTACAGCGTCGGGGCGTCGCTGGTGCTGTTCCCGCACATCTTCGGCAGCGCAGGCCCGGTCATGCGCAAGGCGTCGGCGTGGGCGACGGTTGCCGCGAACACCGAGCTATTCGTCGCGTTCGGCGGGCTCCCGATCAAGAACACGTTCGTGGCGCCGGGTGGAAACGCGCGCCACGACCTGCGCGGCCACCTCGTGGCGGCCCGCGAGCGGGGGATGGAGATCGCGCTGTTCAGTCCCTTGCGGGACGACGTGATCGACGAGTCGAAGGCCGAGTGGTTCGCCCTGCGCCCGTTGACCGACACCGCGGTCATGCTGGCGCTGTGCCACGTGCTCGTCACGGAGGGGCTGCACGACCAGGAGTTCCTGGACCGCTGCTGCCATGGCGCCGATCGCTTCATCGCCTACGTGCTCGGCGAGAGCGACGGGGTGCCCAAGTCGCCCGAGTGGGCGGCGGCGATCTCCGAGCTGCCCGCCGACGACCTCCGCACGCTGGCGCGACGCATGGCGGCGTCGCGCACCTTCGTCACCGTGTCGTACTCGTTGCAGCGCGCGGAGCACGGCGAGCAGCCGGTGTGGGCGGCGGTGTCGCTCGCCGCGCTGCTGGGCCAGATCGGGCTCCCCGGCGGCGGCTTCGGTCACGGCTACGGCTCGATGGGAGACATGGGCAGCCCGAGCGCGACCGTTGCGCTGGCGCCCATCGCCCAGGGCCGGAACCCCGTGCGCTCGTTCATCCCGGTCGCGCGCATCAGCGACCTGCTCGAGCACCCGGGCGAGGAGCTCGCCTACGACGGCGGTCGCTACCGCTACCCCGACATCCGGGCCGTCTACTGGGCCGGTGGCAACCCCTTCCACCACCACCAGGACCTCAACCGGCTCCGCCGCGCGCTGGGCCGGCCGGACACGGTCGTGGTGCACGAGCCCTATTGGACCCCGATGGCGCGCCACGCCGACCTCGTCTTCCCGGCGACGACCTCGCTCGAGCGCGAGGACATCGGTGCCGGGCGCGGCGACGCCCGCATCATCGCCATGCACCAGGTGGTCGAGCCCGTCGGTGGGGCGCGCAACGACCACCAGATCCTCAAGGCGCTCGCCGCCCGCTTGGGCTTCGAAGACGCGTTCACCGAAGGGCGCGACGAGCGGGCGTGGCTCGAGCACCTGTACGAGCGCGCCGCGGAGTCGTTGCGCGGCATGGGCGTCGACGCACCGTCGTTCGCGGACTTCTGGACGGCTGGGTCGATCGCCGTGCCCGACACCGACGAGGACCGCATCCTCTTCGACACGTTCCGCGCCGACCCGGAGGCCAACCCGTTGCGGACGCCGAGCGGCCGGATCGAGCTGTTCTCCGAGCAGGTCGACGGGTTCGGCTACGCCGACTGTCCCGGCCACGCCACGTGGCTCGAAGGGGACGAGTGGCTGGGCTCGCCCCGTGCGGCGCAGTTCCCGCTGGCGCTCGTGGCCAACAACCCCGCCACCCGGTTGCACAGCCAGCTCGACCATGGCGCGTACAGCCAGGCTTCGAAGGTGCAGGGGCGGGAGCCGATCCGGATGCACGCCGCCGACGCGACCGCGCGCGGCGTCGAGGACGGTGACGTGGTGCGCGTGTTCAACGACCGCGGCAGCTGCCTCGCGGGCGTGGTCGTGTCCGACGCGGTGCGTCCGGGCGTCGTCCAGCTGTCGACGGGGGCGTGGTTCGACCCCGACGACGCCACCGCGGAGATCGCGATGTGCGTGCACGGCAACCCGAACACGGTCACCAAGGACTTCGGCACCTCGGCGCTCTCGCAGGGGTGCTCGGGGCAGCACGCCCTCGTCGAGGTCGAGCGCTGGGAGGGCGAGCTGCCCCCGGTCCGCGCGTTCGACCCGCCGACGATCGACTGACGCGCGACGCCCGACGTCCCGGCGCCGGCGGCGCCCTGGTCGGGTCGCCGCGACGCCGGACCGTCGGGCGTCGGCCCTGGTCTCGGATCGGTGATCGGGTCTCGGTCGGTGTCGTCTCCGGGCCCGGTTCTGGGTCCAGTCCTGGGGTCCCGGTTCCGGGGGTCCCGGGTGTGTGGTCCCGGGTCTGGGGGCGGGGATCAGGGTGCGCTCAGTCGGCGGGACGCGCCCCGCCGCCGAGGCCACCCGGGCCGCCGAAGCCGCCCAGGCCCTGGCGCACCGACGTCGCCATGATGGTGCCGTCGGAGCCTGTCGTGCCGTCGACGCGCACGGTCTGACCGGTGGCGAGGTCGGCCAGGCTGCTCGGCTCGGTCACGTTGATCGTGGTCGTGTCGTTGGTGGTGACGGTCGTCGTCGTGCCGTCGCTGGTCGTCACGGTGATCGTCGTGCCGTCGATGCGGGCGACGGTGCCCCGGGTCATGCGCATGCCGTCGGCGCCGCCGGGGAAGCCCCCGGTCGGTGCGCCACCCGACGCCGCGCCGGACGGGGCCTGACCCGTCGCGGCGTCTTGCCCTTCGGGGGGTGCTTGCCCTTCGGGGGGTGCTTGCCCTTCGGGGAGCGCCTGGCCGTCGGTCGCGCGCCCGGGCGTGGCGCCACCCCCGAGTCCGGCATCCGCGGTCGCTCCGGTGTCGTCGAGCACCTGCGCCGTGACCTCGGAGCCGTCGGCCGTCCCGATGATCATCACGTGGTCACCGACGTGGACGTCGTCCAGCGAGCCGGTGGTGGTCTTGGTGAACGTGGTGGTCGTGTCGGTGCGGACCGTGGTCGTCGCGCCGGACGGCGTCGTCAGGGTGAGCGTCGTGCCGTCGATGCTGGCGATGGTGCCGCCGTTGCCCCGGCCACCCATGCCCTGACCACCCATGCCAGGACCGCCCATGCCTGGGCCGCCCACACCGGAAGCACCCATGCCCGGACCACCCATGCCGCCCGGACCACCCGTCGAGGTGGCGGCCACGGCGGTCGTCGAGAGGTGCGAGCTCGCGGCGTTGATGCCGACGATCGAGGCGGCGCCGAGGGCGATCGCACCGAGGCCGGCCAGCACGTAGGTCTTCGCGGAGCGCCTCGCCGGCGCGACGCCCGCCCTCGAGGCCGCCCCCGCGCTCGGGCTCGCGACCGTGGCCGGGCCGCCGTCGCCCCAGAAGGCGTCGTCGCGAGGGGAGCGGGGCGGGGGATCGGCGGACGGTGGGGCGCTGGGCGACTCGTCCGGCCAGAGCGGATCGGAAGTGGTGCGATCGGTGGTCATGGTTCTCTGCTTTCTCGTGTGGGGGGGGTGCGGGGAGGGGGAGTCGTTCGTGGAGTGCGGGCGGTCCGGGACGAGGTGCTCAGACGGCGCCGGCGAGGTCGTAGAGGGTGGCGCCGCCCGAGGAGCCGCCGTAGGTGGCGGCGTCCACCGCGGTGCCGTTGGCGGTGACCCAGCTGGTGATCGACTGGGCGGTGCCGTTGGCGCCGCCCGGTCCGCCGCCGCCCGGTCCGCCACCGGCACCGTTGACGAGCACGAAGCGCACCTCGCCGGCCGTGACGAGCTGCTGGAGCTCGGCCAGGGTCGGTGCGGGGTCACCGCCGTTGAAGCCGCCGATCGTCATCACGGGCTCGCCGGTGGCGATGATGATCCCCGAGGAGCTCTGGGATCCGAAGGCGGCGACGAGGTACGTGGCGTCGCCGCGGTTGGCCTCGAGGTAGCGGATCAGCCCGTCATCGGCGGTGCTGCTGCGCCCGGCGCCCATGCCTGGACCCACGTTGGTCGTCGGCCCGGCGAGGACGATCGAGCCGGTGTGCGCGGTGCGCACCGTGGAGACGGCGTAGGCGGTGGGGCCGGCCAGCAGCGTGAGCGCGGCGACCGCCGCCGCGACCACGACCATCGGCCGGCTGCGCAGCCGCGACCCGAGCACGAGCCCGATGACCGCGACGGTGGCGCCGACCATGATCGCCGGCCGCAGCCAGGGCACGAAGGTCGGGGTCTGCTGCAGCAGGGCGATCGACAGGCCGGCGGTGACGACGATCGTCACCGGCAGCGCCCACTGCAGGAGGCGGTGGCGGCGGCCGAGCTGCCAGAGCGCCAGGGCGCCGGCGCCGGCGAGGGCCGCGACCGCAGGGGCGAGCTGCACCGTGTAGTACGAGTGGAAGACGCCCTGGGCTCGGCTGAAGGTGACGAAGCAGACGGCGGCCCAGGCGCCCCAGAGCAGCCACCCCGCGCGGCGCAGGTCGGTGCGCGGTGCCCGCCGCGTGAGCCAGAGCCCGGCGAGCAACCCGGCGATCGCCAGGGGCAGCAGCCACGCGATCTGACCGCCGTTCTCGCTGTTGAGCATGCGCAGCCAGCTGACGGCCCCGCCGAAGCCGCTGCCGCCGCCCGGCCCGCCGCCGCCGGGGCCCGAGCCGGTGTTGCCGAACAGGCGGGAGAGGCCGTTGTAGCCGAGGAGGAGGCTGATGATCGAGTTGTCGGTCGTGCTGCCGATGTAGGGGCGGTCGGCTGCGGGCACCAGGGCGACGACCGCGATCCACCAGCTGGCGGCGGCGATCATCGTGACGAGCGCCGCCGTCAGCTGCAGCAGCCGCTTGCGGAGCCTCGGCGGGCCGGCGACGAGGTACACCAGGATGAACGCCGGCACCACGAGGAACGCCTGCATCATCTTGGTCTCGAACGCCAGGCCGGTGAGCGCCGCCGCCACGAGCAGGCCACGCGTGCGTCCGGTCTCGAGCGCCGCCCACACGCCCCAGGCGGCCGCGAGGCCGAGGAAGGTGAGCAGGGCGTCGGGGTTGTTGAAGCGGAACATCAGCACCGCGACGGGCGTCAGCGCGAGGGCCAGCGCCGCGAGGTGGGCCGCGGTGTCCCCCTGCCACTTGCGCACGAGCCGGTGCAGGATGAGCACCGAGGCGACGCCGAGCACCACCTCCGGCAGCAGCATGCTCGCCGAGCTGAACCCGAAGATCCGCACGGACAACGCCTGCAACCACAGGGCGGCGGGCGGCTTGTCGACGGTGATGAAGTTGCCGGGGTCGATCGACCCGAAGAAGAACGCCTTCCAATCGACGGACGCGCTCTTCACGGCGGCGGCGTAGTACTCGTTGCCGTAGCCGTTGACCGTCAGGTTCCAGCTGTACAGCACCGCCGTGAGGGTGGCGATGGCCGCGGTGATCCAGCCCGAGCGGCTGACGCGGCGCAGCGAGAACCGATGCGCGGCGCTCGTCGACGGGGCGTCGAGACCCGATCCGGCCTGCGCGCGGGCACGCCCCGGGTCGTCGGCGGGCACGGCGGGTGGTCCTTCGGCACGACGTTCGACCGTGGTGGTGGTCGCCTCGGCGAGCGGGTGGTCGGGGGCATCGGTGATCGTCACGGTGGGCTCCGGTTCGGGTGTGCGGGGGGCAGGGGTGGGCTCAGCTCGAGGCGCTCGAGGTGGCGGCGGCGCG
>CAYUOL010000330.1:0-7289 GCA_964446345.1 uncultured Iamiaceae bacterium
AAGCACGACGGCACGCTGCCGATCATCGGCGTCAACACGTTCCGCAACCCGAACCCGGCGGACGAACCCGACGAGATCGAGCTGGCGCGCTCGACCGAGGAGGAGAAGCGCCGCCAGCTCGAGCGCCTCGCCGCGTTCCAGGTCGCGCATGCGAACGAGCGCGATGAGGCACTGGCCCGCCTCACCGACGTGGTGCTCGCCCGCGGCAACGTCTTCGCCGAGCTCATGTCGACGGTTCGCTCGTGCAGCCTCGGCGAGATCACCGAGGCGCTGTTCGCCGTCGGCGGCCGCTACCGCCGCAACGTCTGACCCCCGCACGCCCGCGCTCGCGATCGGGTGGTGGCGGCGACGCTCTCTTGCCGGCGACCACCGGAGACCGACGGTGAGCGGCAAGAGACCCGTGCCGCCGGGTTCCGACCTCTGTGCGCCGCGTCCGTCAGGCGGGGGCCGGCTCGGGCGTCTCTACGGTGGGTGACGCGGCGCCGGTGCGCCGCTTCGAGCGCGTGAACTGCATGACGCCGTCGTCGACCGGCGACTTGCGGAACATCTTCTTGTCCTTGGCGTAGTCCTGCGGGTTGATCCACGGCTCGCGGTCGCCCTGGCGGGGGAGCATCGGCATGATGCGCTGCATGTAGCCCGACGAGAAGTCGTCGATCCACGGGCGCTCGGGCATCGAGCGGTCCGACGGCCGCAGCCGCGGGGTGCACGTGTCGGTGTCGGTCGCGTCCATGTGGTTGAGCAGACGGCACACGTACTCACAGGTGAGATCGGCGCGCAGCGTCCAGGAGGCGTTGATGTAGCCGAAGGACGAGGAGAGGTTCGGGATGTCGGAGTAGGCGAAGCCCTTGTACGTCCACGTGTCGTGGAAGTCGACCGGCTCGCCGTCGACCGTGAAGTCCATCTCGCCGAGCGTCACCATGCGCAGGCCCGTTGCGGTGACGATGATGTCGGCCTCGAGCAGCTCGCCGGACTCGAGCTCGATGCCCTTCTCGGTGAAGGTCTTGATGTGGTCGGTCACCACGGAGGCCTTGCCCGAGCGCAGCGCCTCGAAGAGGTCGCTGTTCGGCACGAGGCAGAGGCGTTGGTCCCACGGGTTGTAGGACGGTGTGAAGTGGGTGTCGACGTCGTAGTCGGGCCCGAGCTCCTTGCGCACCATGTCGAGCAGGCGGCTCTTCACCCGTTCGGGGTTGGTGCGGGTCTGCTTGTAGAGGAACTGCTGGAACGCCACGTTCTTCTGGCGCGTGATCCCGTAGGCGACCTTGGCCGGCAGCACCTTGCGCATGCCGTTGGCGAGGCGGTCCTGGTCGGGGCGGGAGACGACGTAGGTGGGCGAGCGCTGCAGCATCGTGATGTGCTCGACGTCGGGCGCCATCGCCGGCACCAGCGTCATGGCCGTCGCCCCGGAGCCGATGATCACCACCTTCTTGCCCGTGTAGTCGAGGTCTTCCGGCCAGGCCTGGGGGTGCACGACCTCGCCCTGGAAGCTCTCGATGCCCGGGAACTCCGGGGTGTACCCGCTCTTGTAGCTGTAGTAGCCGGAGCACATGAACAGGTAGTTGCCCGACAGCGTGACGGTCTCGCCCGGCCCCCCGTCGGGGTCGGTGCGCGTGGCGGTCACGGTCCAGCGGGCGTCGTCGCTGGACCAGGCGGCGCTGTGCACCAGGTGGTTGAAGCGGATGTGCCGGTCGATGCCGTACTCGCGTGCCGTCTCGCGCAGGTACTTCAGGATCGAGGGCCCGTCGGCGATCGCCTTGTCCGCGGTCCACGGCTTGAAGCTGTAGCCGAGCGTGTGCATGTCGCTGTCCGAGCGGATGCCCGGGTACCGGAACAGGTCCCAGGTGCCGCCCAGGTCGGCGCGGCCCTCGAGGATGGCGTAGCTCAGATCCGGGCACAGCGTCTGCAGGTGGTACCCCGCGCCGATCCCCGAGATCCCCGCGCCGACCACCAGCACGTCCACATGCTCGATCTGCTCACTCATGCATCGCCCCCCGGCGCTCGTCCTGTCGCTCGCCCGGCACGGCGGCGCCGGCACGCGTCCGCTCAGGCTACAAGTCCCCTCGGCGTGCGCCGCACCCGCGGACGGCAGACCACGGACGCCGGGGACCGGGCCACGACGTCCGCGAAGTTGATGCTTCGCCAGCGTTTCCGCCCGCAGAGCCAGCAGATGCGAGGCCGATCCGTGCTCGAAGCCGCATCTCCGTGTTTCGGTGGCTACGCTCGGGCCCATGGCGAGCTACTCCCCGACGCAGGTGGCCGAACTGGTCGGCGTCAGCCCCGACACCGTGCGCCGCTGGTGCGACGAGGGCCGGTTGAAGGCGACCCGCACCGCCGGCGGTCACCGATCCGTCTCGGGCAAGGAGCTCGCCCGGTACCTGGCCGAGCAGGCCAAGGCCTACGAGCCCGAGTCGGTGTTCGGGCAGTCCGCCCGCAACCGCCTCACCGGCATCGTCACGTCGGTGCAGCGCGACAAGCTCGTCGCCGTCGTCGAGGTGCACGCCGGCCGGCATCGCCTCGTGTCGATGATGACGCGTGAGGCCGCCGACGAGCTCGACCTCGCGGTGGGCGACGTCGCCACGGCGGCGGTGAAGTCCACGAACGTGATCATCGAGGTGCCGCCGCTCTGACCGGCACCGCCCCGCGTCCCGTCGCCCCGCCGGCCCCGACCTGGAGGAACCTCGTGCGCAAGCCCGTCGCTGCGGTGCTCACGCTGCTCGTGGGGCTGGCCGTCCTGGGGGCGGGCTGCAGCTCGACCCCTGCCACGCCCTCTGGTTCCTCGGCGCCCGGCGGGACGGGCGGTGCGAGCGGCCGCGTCGCCGGCGCGATCACCGTCTCCGCCGCAGCCTCGCTCACGGATCCGTTCAAGAAGATCGGGGACGACTTCAAGCAGGCCAACCCCGGGGTCACCGAGGTGCGGTTCAACTTCGACTCCTCCGGCACGCTGGCGAAGCAGATCGTCGACGGTGCCGCCGCCGACGGCTTCGCGGCGGCCGACGGGGCGAGCATGAAGCGGGTGACCGATGCGAACCTCGTCGCCGGCGCGCCGACGGTCTTCGCGCGCAACCAGCTGACGATCGTGGTGAAGAAGGGCAACCCCAAGAGCATCAAGACCCTCGCCGACCTCACGACCGCCGGCACCGTCGCGTTGTGCGGCAGCGACGTCCCCTGCGGCACGTACGCCGACCAGATCCTGGCCACCGCCAAGGTGGGGCTCCCGGCCGACAAGATCACGCGCGGCCAGAACGTGAAGGCCGCGCTCGCCGCGGTCGCGGAAGGCGACGCGGACGCGGGCATCGTGTACGTCACCGACGTGAAGGGCGACAAGGTGGAGGCGGTGGCCATCCCGGACGCCCAGAACGCCATCGCGACCTACCCGATCGCGGTGATGCGGGCCTCCACCGACCAGCCCACGATGCAGGCGTTCATCGCGTACCTGCTGAGCGCTCCCGGGCAGGCGACGCTGAAGGCGGCCGGGTTCCTCCCGCCGGGTTGACATGACGCGGACACGGCGCCGGCCGCCTCTCGTCGTGGCGGGCGTCGCCGCGCTGGCGGTGCTGTTCTTCGCACTGCCCTTGGTCGGGCTGGTGCGACGCGCCTCGTGGTCGAACCTGGTTGCCGACCTGAGCACCCCGGAGGCCCTCGACGCGCTGCGCCTGTCGTTGCTCTGCTCGCTGGGGGCGACGTTCTTCTCCGTGGTGCTCGGACTGCCCCTCGCGTGGGTGCTCGCCCGGGTGCCGTTCCGGGGCAAGGCCTTCGTGCGCGCCCTGGTGCTGCTGCCGTTGGTGCTTCCGCCCGTCGTCGGCGGCGTCGCGCTGCTGGCGGCGTTCAGCCGGCGGGGGATCGTCGGCGAGTCGCTCTACGACTGGTTCGGCGTGCAGCTCACGTTCAGCACGGCGGGCGCGGTCCTCGCCGAGACGTTCGTCGCGCTGCCCTTCTTCGTCATCACGGTCGAGGCGGCGCTGCGGTCGATGGACGTCCGCTTCGAGGACGTGGCCGCCACGTTGGGGGCCGGCCGCTGGATGGCGTTCCGGCGCGTGACGCTGCCCATGATCGCCCCGTCGCTCGTGGCCGGCGCCGCGCTCGCGTGGGCCCGGGCGCTGGGGGAGTTCGGCGCCACCATCACGTTCGCCGGCAACATCCAGGGCAAGACCCAGACGCTGCCGCTCGCGGTGTACCTCCTGCTCGACAGCCGTGCCGACGTCGCCATCGCGCTGAGCCTCGTGCTGCTGGCGGTGTCGCTGCTGGTGATCGTCCTGCTGCGTGACCGGTGGTTGGAGCGCGCATGACCGGCGACGCCCGGCCGACGCCGCCGCACGATCCCGCATCCGCCGAGCCGGCCGCGTTGCTCGACGCGGTGCTCGGCGTGACGCTCGGCGGCTTCACCCTCGACGCGCGGCTGCGGGCGTCGGCGGGAGACGTCGTCGCGGTCCTGGGCCCGAACGGCTCGGGCAAGACCACCACGCTGCGGGCGCTCGCAGGGTTGCACGCCCTCGACCACGGGCGCATCGCGATCGCCGGCGCGGCGGTCGACGACCCGGCGGCGGGGGTGTTCATCGTGCCGGAGCGACGGGAGGGGTCGATGGTGTTCCAGGACTACCTCTTGTTCCCCCACCTCTCGGCCCTCGACAACGTGGCGTTCGGCCTCCGCGCCCGCGGCGAAGGCGCGGGCACCGCCCGGGGCACGGCGCAGGTGTGGCTCGATCGCTTCGGCGTCGGCGAGCACGCCGACCGGAAGCCCCGCCACCTCTCCGGCGGCCAGGCGCAGCGGGTCGCGTTGGCCCGTGCGCTCGCGCCCGGCCCGCAGCTGTTGCTGCTCGACGAGCCACTGGCGGCGCTCGATGCCGGCACGCGCGCGACCGTCCGGCGCGACCTGCGGCGGCACCTGGACGCGTTCGCCGGTGTGACCGTGCTCGTCACGCACGACCCGCTCGACGCGATCGCGCTCGCGACGCGTGTGATCATCATGGAGGCGGGCCGGGTCGTCCAGGAAGGGTCGATCGAGGAGATCACGAGCCGCCCCACCTCTCGTTACGTCGCCGATCTCATCGGGTTGAACCTGCTGCGCGGCTCGGCCCGGGGCACCCAGGTCGCGCTGGATGGCTCGTCCGCCACCGTCGCGCTGGCGGATGCCATCGACGGCCCGGTGCACGTGCTCATCCACCCCAACGCCGTCGCGGTGCACGTGCGCCCGCCCGAAGGCAGCCCGCGCAACCAGTGGGCCGGCCGGATCGTCGGGTTCGATCTGCTGGGGGACCGGGTCCGCGTGCGCGTCGAGGGCGAGGTGCCGCTCGTCGCCGAGGTGACCCCCGCCGCCGTGGCGGCCCTCGGCCTGCACGAGGGGCAGGAGATCTGGACCGCGGTGAAGGCCACCGAGGTCGTGGCCTACCCGTCGTGACCGCGTCGCTCCGGTCTGGGCGTGGGTCGCGGGGCGCAGCGTGGGAGGTGCGATGTGCTAGCCAACGGCGGTGGAACCGTCGGTCGACGTCGCGCACCTCGCCTTCTACGTGCTGGCGGGCTTCGTCGTGGCTGCGGCCTGCACCCCCGTCGGCGTCTCCGGTGCGTTCCTGCTCGTCCCGCTCCAGCTCTCGGTGCTGGGGTTGGGCTCGGTGGCGGTCAGCAGCACCTCGCTGGTGTTCAACGTGATCTCGTCACCCGCCGGTCTGGTCCGCTACTGGCGTGACGGTCGGATCGACTGGCCGCTCGCGAAGCGGGTGGTCGTCGGGGCGTTGCCGGCGGTGTGCATCGGCGCGTGGCTCCGCGTGCACGTGCTCAGCGACCCGCGCTCGTTCAAGCTGGTCGCCGGCATCGTCCTGCTGCTCGTCGCGGCGCGGTTGGTGGTCGGCCGGTTCGTCGCCGCGCGCCGGTCCGGGGCGAGGCGGCCACCCCGAAGGCGGCGGGCGAGCTCCACTCCGGGGTGATCGTCGCGCTGGCCGCGGCCGTCGGTCTGGCCGGCGGGCTGTACGGGATCGGTGGGGGATCCCTGCTCGCCCCGTTGCTCGTCGCGTCGGGCATCGCCGTCGTCGACGTGGCCGGGGCGGCGCTCGTCGCCACGTTCGTCAGCTCGTCCGCCGGACTTGCCGCGTACCTGGTGCTCAGCCCTGCGGGCACCTCGACCTCGGCGTGGTGGGCCCTCGGCCTGGCGTTCGGCATCGGGGGCCTCGCCGGCTCCTACGTCGGTGCTCGGGCGCAGCCCCGCCTGCCCGAGGCCGTGCTCACGACGCTGGTCGCGGCGCTCGCCGGCCTCACCGGCATCCTCTACGTGGTGCAGGCGGCACGGCCGTGAGGCGGCGTTTCGCAAATCGTCATTGACGGAAGTGCCGCTCGGGCGGCGTGAGAGCGAGCGCACCGCGAGGGGGCCAGGTCCGCTCCTTCGCGCGCGCTGGCCACGCGGGCGCACGCGGTGCGTTCATCTTCGCGAAACGTGCTGGCCGTCGGCCCGTGACACGGGGTCCCTAGGTTCTCGGCGATGGCGATCCATGTCGCGCTCGAGCACAAGACCGTCTACTCGTTCGACCGTGCGGTGCGCCTCGGGCCGCACACCGTGCGCCTGCGGCCGGCGCCGCACAGCCGCACGCCGGTGCTGGCGTACTCGCTGACGGTCTCGCCGGGCGAGCACTTCGTGAACTGGCAGCAGGACCCGTTCGGCAACTTCGGGGCCCGGCTCGTCTTCCCGGAGAAGGCGCGCGAGTTGTCGATCACGGTCGACCTGATCGCCGACATGACGGTGATCAACCCGTTCGACTTCTTCGTCGAGGAGGAGGCCGAGCACTACCCGTTCCGCTACGCCGAGGGCCTCGAGCGCGACCTCGGGCCCTACCTCGTGACGCAGGAACCGGGGCCGCACCTGCAGGCGTGGCTCGACGGCGTGGAGCGCCCGAAGCCGAGCGACGAGATGCGCACGATCGACTTCCTGGTCGATCTGAACAGGCGGCTGCAGCAGGACGTCGCCTACACGGTGCGCATGGAACCGGGCGTCCAGGACCCCGACGTCACCCTCGACAAGCGCCTCGGGTCCTGCCGCGACACGGGATGGTTGCTGGTCCAGATCGCCCGGCACCTCGGCATCGCGGCGCGCTTCGTCTCGGGCTACCTGGTGCAGCTGCGGGCGGACGAGGCATCGCTCGACGGCCCGTCGGGACCGGCCGAGGACTTCACCGACCTGCACGCGTGGGCCGAGGTGTTCCTGCCCGGCGCCGGCTGGGTCGGGCTCGACCCCACGTCCGGCCTGCTGGCCGGCGAGGGGCACATCCCGCTGGCCGCGACGCCGGAGCCGTCGAGCGCCGCACCGGTGT
>CAYUOL010000331.1:0-7260 GCA_964446345.1 uncultured Iamiaceae bacterium
CGAGCGGCGCGGTGGGCTTCGCTTGGATGGGTGTAGACCGTAAGGACCCTGTGCACGTGGGCGTGGTACTCGGACACGGCAGCTCCTCGGCAGTTCGCGACGGTTCGCGACGGGAGGTCCGCATACCCACCCTCGCCTCGGAGATGCGCGTCAGAACCTCATCGGCGGGGGATGCCGGGCAGGGCGTCACAGGCCGCCGGCGGCATGCTGTCCTCGCACACGATGGCCGACCCGTAGCTGATCACCTGCCAGCGCTCCACGGTCGGTTGCCCGGGCTGGACGTCCGGCACCAGGTTGTAGAAGACGACGAGCGGGTCGACCGCCGGCGAGCGGAGTCGGGCCCACGCGAAGCCGCTGTACGCGCCAGTGCTCGGCGTGCAGGCGAAGGTCTCCACCGTCGCTCCCTCGGCCTTGACGTCGGGCGGGACCGCGGCCAGAAGGGCGGCCGCGGTGCACGGAGCCGACGACGGACCTGCGCTCGACGTGGTCGAGGTGATCGGTGTGGTCGAGGTGGTCGACGTCGTGGACGGCGCCGCGGTGCTGGCCGTCGTGGAAGGCGCGGTGCGGCTCGTCGTGGAGCGGGAGTCGACCGTGGTCGTGGTCAGCCTCGTGGTGCTCGACGCCGGCAGCGATGTGCCCGTCGTCGCCGGAGGAGCGCCGGTGGTGGCCGTCTCCTTCCCGTCCCGCGACACCACGATGTAGGCGACGGCTGCGATCAAGAGGAGGAGGACCACGCCGAACGCGATCGGCCACGCCGCCTTCGTGCCGCCGCCGCCCGGTCCGCCAGGGGGACCGCCGGCCGGGTCGGTGGGGGGTTCGTTCGCGGGTGCGCTGGAGGGATCGCTCATGTCCACAACGAACGTGATCTGCCGCGCCGGCGCCAGAGCAGAAGGACCCTTCGCGGCCTCGAGCGCGGCGCCGGGAGGCCCCGCTCGTCAGTGACCGTGCCCCGACGCGTCGGCCGGTGACGTTGCCGCGGCGCTCAGGGGCGGCCGGCGCGCGGGACGTCGGCGTCGTGGACGAGCACGATGCCGTCGGACGCGCCGGCGGGCCCGTAGTGGTTGGCGACGATGTAGAGCGTCTGGCCGCCGTCCCCGCCGAGCATGCACGAGAAGCACCCTCGATCGACCTCCACCTCGTCGAGCACGGCACCGCCCTCGGCGACGCGGGTGCACCGTTGGCCGGGCACGCTGGCGTACCAGATCGCCCCTTCAGCATCGGCGCAGATGCCGTCGGGCGCCGAGCCCGGTCCGAGGTCGGCCCAGATGCGCCGGTCGACCAGGTCACCGTCGTCGGTGATGGTCCAGGCCGTCAGGCGGTCTGCATGCGACTCGGCGAGCACGAGCGTGTCGTCGCCGAGGATCACCAGACCGTTGGGGAACCACACGTCGTCGGCGACGTCACGGCACGTGCCGTCGGGGAGGACCACGGCGACGACGCCCGGCTTCGACTCCTCCCACGGCATCGACCCGGGCATGTCCACCCACGCCCGGCCGGCGGCGTCGACGACGATCTCGTTGAACGGACGGCCGGGCGCGCCGTAGGGCGTGAGCTCCGGCCCCGCCGGCGCGCCCGCCACGAGCCCCGTCGGCGTGGTGGCGACGAGCCGTCCGTCGGGCAGCCAGTCGATCGAGAACGGCAAGCCGTCAACGCGCGCGACGACCTCGCGGTTGCCCGCGGCGTCGAAGACCAGCACCTCCCCTGCCACCCAGTCGCACATCCAGAACCGCCCGTCGTGCCACCGCGGCGACTCCCCCATCTGGATCCCTGTTGCGAAGAGCTCAGCCATGCCACCCCTGACGTGCGGCGCGCCCCGAACTCATCGCGCGCTCCCCCACCGTAGGCCCCGTGCCGCGCACCCGACGTCGTCCGCGTGGAGCGCCCGAGCCCCGACCGCCGGCGGGCGCTGGCGGTCACGGTACGCAACCGGGTCCGGTGTCCGCTCACGCGACTCCACGAGTGCTCGATCCGGTCCAGTTGGCGACGCATGTTCGTGCGCCGGGTTCGACGACGGTGTAGCCGGCGTCGGTGACGACGACCGGTGACGTCTGCTCGAGGGCGGGCCACTCGTCGACGGTCGGCCAGTCGAGACGCACGGGGAAGCCGCGCACCTTCCAGTCGCGGTAGGTGGCGTCGCTCATCGCGAGCGCCGCGAGCTGCGCGGCGTGCGCCGCTTGCGCGGCCGCCTTGCCGGGGTGCGCGGCGAGGTCCCAGCGCGGGTTCATCGCCACGACGACCGCGCGCTCGTCATCGAGGTCCGACGCGTGATCGCGCTGTTCGAGGTGCAGACCCTCCACCTGCAGCTTCGCCAGCTCCGGAGGGACGGTGTCGGTCGGACCCGGCACGAACGCTCGCACCTCCGCCGTCGCCGTGCGCACCGTGACGCCCGGGAGCGCTTCGGCCCGCGCCCACGCGGCACCTCGGGCGCGGCGGACGATCTTCCTGATGCGTCCATCCAGCCAGCGATCGACCTGGGGCTGCCAGCCGTTCTCGGCGGCGTCGGCGAGCAGGCGAACGGTCGCCGTCGCGGCGGCGCTGCACGCATCGCTCACCGTCGGCGGCGCCGACCGCTCGACGTGCAGGACCAGCTGCATCGCCCACGGCGCCTCGCCGGGCGGGTCCTCGTGCCGGGGGTTCGTCGCCACGTCCACACCACAGACTGGCGGACGTCCGCGCCGCCCGCACGACGCGTTTCCTGCTCCGCGGCGAGACGAGTCCGGACCGGCGGGGTGACGAACGACGGCGAGGTCACGGATGAAGAGGTGGGCCGGCCGCGACGCGCCACAGCGCACAGCGATGGGGCAGGGAAACGCGGGCCGCACCGGCGCGAGCCCTGGGTAGCGTGCGCCGTCCGCTCCCGAGGAGGTTGGTCCGATGCACCCCACCGACGACGAGAACCCGTTCGACGACACCGCTTCGTTTCGAGCGGACGAGCAAGCGGCGTAGGGGGTTCCCTCAGCGAAGCTCGGGTCAAGCGCGGAGACCGCGTCGTGCACGGGGACAAAGAGCTCGTCGAGAAGCTCGGTCGCAACGACCTCTGCCCGTGTGGCTCGGGGCACCGCTTTCAAGGCGTGTTGTCTGCCGAGCGGGAAGTTCGACGGATCGCGCCGCGACCACTACCGCCGCGACTGACGCTCGGGCCGGTCCTAACGGGGCGCGGTGCCCGAGGTGTGGGGTGCGACGGCCGCCGCGTCGGGGAGGCCGGCAAAGGCGTCGACCACGTCGTCGCGGATGGCACCGTCCTTGCCGTCGAGGCGGTCGGACAGCACGACGACCACGAGGTCCTTCTTGGGATCGACGACGATGTGCTGCCCGCCGAACCCGCCGGCCTCGAAGCGGCTCTGGTCGCTCTTCTTGGGCCACCAGCCCGCGCCGTAGGTGGGGATCCCCGCCGGCGCCGGCGTCGGCGTGCGGGCGTAATCGGCCCAGCCCTCGGGTTCGATCCGCCGGCCGTCCCACATCCCGTTGCGGAGGTAGAGCAGACCGAGCTTGGCGAAGTTGCGCGCCGTGGTGTCGAACACCGAGCCACCGATCAGGTTGCCGGCACCGTCGAAGCCCGGGGCGACCTCGGCGGCCGGGATCCCGAGCGGGTCGAGCAGCTCGGTCTGGATGAACGAGCGGTACGCGTCACCGCGACCGACGACGGAGCCGATGATCCCCGACACGATGCAGGACCCACCGGTCGAGTACTGCACACGCGAACCGGGGGGCACCTCGAGCGGCTTCGACGCGGCGTAGGCAGCCATGTCGTTCTTGCCGGCGCCGCCCAGCAGGGCGAGCGTGTCCGAGTCGGGCGCGAAGTACTCCTCCTTCCACTGCAGCCCTGATGCCATGCGCAGCAGCTGGTCGGTGGTGATGGCGTGGCGAGGATCGTTCGGGTCCGCCCACTGCGGGACGGGCGCCGGGGCCCGGATGTCGAGACGCCCTTGCCGCACGAGGATCCCGACGAGCGCCTGGTTGAAGCTCTTCGCCATCGACCAGGACCGATGGATCGTGTGCTGATCACCGAAGCCCGGACGGTACTGCTCGACCACGATGCGGCCGTGGTGCACGACGAGCACCCCGTCGAACTGCTGGTTCACGCCGGTCGAGAGCGGACCGAAGGCCTCGTCGAGCGCGGCTTGCAGCTTGCCGCGGTCGACCCCGTCGGGCAGCGGGCCTTCCGGCCACGATGTGGTGGGCCACGAGACGTCCGCAGGTTGCGGTGGGTACGCGACATCGAGCGCTTGGTTGTCCGGCACGAAGCGCACCGCAGTGCTGGCCGGGGTGCTCGTCACCGTGGACGAGCCGCTCGTGACTGGCGGCGTCGCCGTCGTCGTGGCGGCAGCGCAGCCCGCGGCCACGAGCGCGAGCACGAGTGCCAGCGGTGCCACCCGTCGCGTACGTACCCGATCCTGCATCCCATCTCCCTGACCGACGAGCCGTCCCCGTGCGGCTCCCGGTGGCGACGGTAGTACCCGCCTCGGCGTGGGGGTCGTCGACCGTGGCTCAGGCTGCCGCGGTCGTCGTCGTTGCGCTCGTGCAGGTCGCGATCTGGCTCGTGCCCGCGGCGCTGATCGAGGCGGGCATCTCGGCGAGCAGGTACGCCAAGTCGTCAGCCGAGAGCTCGGCCATGACGCCGGTCATGCAGGTCGCCGCCGACTCCGGCAACGAGATGCTGAGCAAGGGCCCGAGCAGCTTGGCCGTCGCGGCCTGGCTCCCGGTGCAGCCGTTGAACCCGCTGATGATCTGCTTCGCCTGCTCGAGCGTCGGCTTCTCGGTCGACGGCTTGTTCTGACTGAACATCAACGCCAGCCCGGGGTTCGACTTCGCCGCATCGAAGAGGCAGGTCGTCTGCTCGGGCGTCGCACCGAGCATCGCCGAGGCGAACTGCTTGAACTCGGCCTCACCCATGGTCGACGTCGTCTCGCCCCCCGCCGCCTTGGTGGTGCCCGGTGACGCCGCCGACGTGCCGGGAGCTTTCGACGTCGCCGGCGCCGTGCTGGTCGCCGTGCTCGAGGTCGAGCCCGACGAACACGCGCTGAGCCCGCCCACTGCCAGCGCGGCACTGCACCCGAGTGCCATCCAACGATGCTTCACGACTTCCCCCTCCGGCCATCCCCGACCCGCTCGTCGCAGGGACGGTACTCGACACCCCGCACGGATCACGGCCGGTGCACGATGCGGCGGGGACGAAGGCCGCCGCGAACGCGGTCAGGTCGGCGAGGAGGATCGGGTGCGCACACGGGGCTCGGCGCGGACCCACGCGCCCTTGCCGGAGCCCTTCGCTCGCCGGAGGGCGTCGTCGGCGGCCGCCATCAGGGCGCGGGGGTCGTCGAGCGCCGTCGCGTCGGTGACCGCGGAACCGATGCTGACGCTCACCGATACAGGTCCGTGGTCGACGAGCTCGATCGATCGCGGGATCGAGTCCACCAGCTCGGCCGCCAGGCGCTCGGCCACTCGCCCGTCGTCACCGGCGTTGACGATCGCGAACTCGTCGCCCCCGAGGCGCGCCACCGTCGACCCACCTGGGGTCGCCGCCCGCAACCGGTCCGCGATCTCGACGAGCACCTGATCGCCGGCATCGTGGCCGAGCCGGTCGTTGATCGGCTTGAAGCGATCGAGGTCGAGGTAGAGCACGCTCACGGATCCAGCACCGATGGCGGTGGCGAGCTCGTCGAAGAACGCGCGGCGGTTGGCGAGGCCGGTCAGCTGGTCGTGGTGCGCGGCGTGGTGCAGCTTCCGAGTGTCCTCGGCCCGCACGAGGGCCACGCGAAGGACATCCTCGAGCACGTCCGCGAAGGTCTGCTGCGCGTAGTCGAGGTGCGTGGGGTGGCGCACCCAGTTGATGTACAGCAGCGGTGCACCCGTCGCCGGATCTCCGACGGGCGACACGCAGCACGCCTGGTACCCCGCGGCGCGGGCGGCCTCGGTGATGCGGGGCGGGAGGTCGTCGAGGTTCGCGACCCGAGCGGCCCGGTCGCCGGCGACCGCCGCGAACCACGGAGTGGTGGGATCGGTGTCACGAGCACCGTTCGGGTCGATGCCGCCGAGCGTGGGCTCGAGGTTGCCGAAGAGGTGCACCGTGCCGTCCAGGTCGAGCCAGTTGATGGCGGTGCCGCTGTCGTCGCTGACGAGACCGCCCATCAACCGGTCCAGGGTCTCCGTGAGGGGCCGCCCCGCCGCGACCAGCTCCAGCGTCTCGAGCACCGCCAACCTCGGCGGCGCCGGCAGGAACCCGAGCTGGCCGTACCAGTTCCCCTCGTCGTCCTTGGCGAGCGCCGGGTGCACCAGGATCTCGATGCTGCCCCCGTTGGGCAGCAGCATGCGCCACACCGACCCGTTGCTGCGCTTCGGGAACGTGTTGGTGGCGTGCGCATGGCCCGCGGCCGCGACGCGCGCCACGTCGTCGGGGTGCACGAGGTCGAAGAACTGGAGGCCCGTGACGTCCTGCTCGAGGATCTGCGCGGCGACCTCGTTGGCATGCATGACGATGCCGTCGGCGGCGAGCGTGAGCAACCCGATCGGCCCCGTCGCCATGAACCGCGTGAGCATGGCCGTGTACGGGTCTGCCGGTGACGTGTCCATGGGCCCGTGGTCCTTCCCCTGCCCCTGCGTCCGACCGCGGTGGTCAGGTCGAGCGGCCCCGCTCGCGCCGCTCCGGTGACGATAGCGGTCGACCCTCCGGCACGGGGGCCGGCGGCGCGCCACCTCGTGCCCGATTCGCCCAGCGTGGAGGTGACGATGGGGTCCACGGCGGACCCGGAGCGTCCCGACCGCCGGGGAGCCTCCATCGGGTCGGGGGGATCGCTAACGTCCGCGGTCATGTCTCGCCGCCTCCGGACCCTCGTCGTCTGCGGTCTCGTCTGTGCCACCGTCACGTTGCTCGCACCGGTCGCACCGGTCGCGCCGGCGGCGAGCGCCGCGTCGGCGAACGTCGACTGGGGCGACCTGTCGCTGACGGGCCTGACGGAGATCGGACCGGCGCCGGCCGCGTTGACGTTGCCCGTGCTCTTCGGGATGAAGCGCGACCAGAACGCCTTGTTCCAGCTCGCCCGAGCGGTGAACGATCCGTCGTCGACGTCGTACGGCCAGCGCCAGTCCATCGCGCAGGTCGCGGCAGCCACCGGCGCGCCGGCATCCGCGATCACGGCGGTGACGACGTTCGTGACCGACCAGGGCCTGGTGCCGCTGGCGCCGGACCTCACCGGTTCGTACGTCGGCACGCAGATGACCGTGACGCAGGCAGCGACGATGTTCGGCGTCGACTTCGCGATCTAC
>CAYUOL010000332.1:0-7234 GCA_964446345.1 uncultured Iamiaceae bacterium
GGCATCAGGTCGGCGGCATCAGGTCGAGGGCATCGGGTTTCGGGGGGATCCGGGCGGGGCGCATGAGGTCGGGCACCGATCGTCGTCGGCGTCGGCGACGCCGTGCGCGGAGATGCGCAAAGGCCGGGCACCGACGTCGGTGCTCGGCCTCACCCTCAACAAGAGGTTGAACCTTTGCTCAACCTCTGCTATGGGCTGACAGGCTAAACACATGCCCGGTCTCGGGTCAACACAGGCGCGTCCGCCACCCGGAGGTCGACCGTGGCCAGGCAGTGCAGGTCGACCTGGCCGAACACGGTCTGCAACGACTGCACCTTGAGGGCGAGCTGGTCGGTGGTGCCGAGGTGGACCACCCCCGCCGGCCGCACGCGCAGGTCGACGGTGCCCCCCTCGCCCACGAGCACGGCACTCACGCGGCTGCGCAACCCGGGGGTGAGGGCCTGCGCCACCGTGAGGGCGTCGCCGGCGGCCGCGTCGAGCTGCTGGCCCGGTGGCACCGGGGCGACGCCTTCGATCACCGGGAGCTCGGTGGGGGCCGTCGGCAGCGGCGCCAGCACCCGCCGATCGGCGTCGACGAGCACCCAGCTCTCGGGCCCCGGTGCCGCGCCGACCTTCAGCGCCGCCACCGGTGACCGCTCGCTGACGTGCAGGTCGATCGTGCCCTTCCAGCTGCGCTCGGCGACGACGTCTCGCACCCAGGGCAGGGCGCGGATCCCGGCCTCGGCCCGCGGCAGATCGAGATCGGTCAAGCGGTCGCCGACGCGGATGCCCGAGGCCTGACGCACCGCATCGGGCGCGGTCTGCTGCGCGCCGTCGACCTCGACCCGATCCACGTCGAGCGCCGCGCTGCGGGTGAGCCCGTAGAGCGCCGCGAGGACCGTGACGGTGATCGCGACCACCAGCAGGCGCCGACGGCGCCGATGCCGGCGCTCGCCGTCGACCGCCTGGCGGCGCGCCTCGATGCGCGGGTCGATCGGCTCGTCGTCGTCGAGCCCGCGCCGGCGCGGGTCCAAGGTGGTGAGCAGGCTCACGGGGCCTCCTGCGCCGGGGACGCGGTGGGCGGGAACCCCACGAGTCGGGTCTCGGCCTCGAGCACGACGCCCTGCGCGCGCCCGACGCGCTCGCGGATCTCGCCCATCAGGGCGTACACGTCGTCGGCGCGCCCGCCTTCGTCGGCCTGGATGAAGTTGGCGTGCTTGGTCGACACGGCGGCCGTGCCGACGCGGAAGCCCTTCAGGCCCGTGGCGTCGATGAGGCGACCGGCCGAGTCCCCCGGCGGGTTCGTGAAGACGGAGCCGGCGTTCGGGCCGCCCGGTTGGTGGGCGCGCCGCCAGCGCACGATCTCGGACAGCTCGGCTTCGGACGCGGCCCGGTCCCCCGGTTGCAGCCGCAGATCGGCGCGCAGCACGAGCTGCTCGGGGCGGATGCTCGACGAGCGGTAGCGGAGCGCGAGGTCCTTCGGTGCCACCTCCTCATCGTGACCGTTGCGCAGGTCGAGGACGCGGACCCCCTCGAGGGTCGCCGCCATGTCCGAGCCGTGCCCGCCGGCGTTCATGCGCACGGCGCCCCCGATGCTGCCGGGCACGCCGACCGCCCACTCGAAGCCCGTCAACCCGGCCGACGCGGTGCGGCGGGCGACGACCGGCAGGCTGGCCGCTCCCCCGGCCCGCACGAGCGTCCCCTCGATGGCGATGGCGGCGAACGCGTCGCCGAGCACGACCGCGAGACCGGCGAAGCCGGCGTCGGCCACGAGGAGGTTCGAGCCCTTGCCGACCACGAGCACGTCGATCCCCGAGTCGGCCACGGCGCGCGCGACCACCTGCACATCGTCCTCGTCCTCGATGCGCACGAACAGCGCGGCGACGCCGCCGACCCGGTACGTGGTCAGGGGCCCGATCGGCACGTCGTGCTGCGCTCGGTGGCCGAGCACCGTCGCCGCACGCTCGAGCGGCGCCGTCACGGCGCGGCCGCCCCGGTTGGCTGCACGCGCGCGAGCACCTCGTCGGGCAGGGTCGTCAGGTCGCCGGCGCCCAGCGTCAAGCACAGGTCGCCCGGGCGCAGCTCCTGCACCAGGAAGCTGACGATGTCGGCGCGGTGCGGCAGGTAGACCACCCGCTGCCAGGGGTGCGCGTCGAGCACGGCGTTCACGATCAGCGAGCCAGAGATGCCCGGGCGGGGCCGCTCACCGGCGGAGTAGATGTCGGTCACCACGAGCACCGAGGCCTTGCGGAACGCGTCGCCGAAGGTGCGCCACAGCGACTCGGTGCGGCTGTAGCGGTGCGGCTGGAACACCGCGACGACCCGGTGCCAGTCGCCCTCGACCGCCGCATCGATCGCCACCTCGATCTCGGACGGGAGGTGGGCGTAGTCGTCGATGAAGACGATCCCGTTGGCCTCGCCCCGGTTGTGGAACCGACGGGCGACCCCGCCGAAGGAGGCCAGGGCGGCCACGCACGCGTCGAACGGAGCCCCGATCTCGAGCGCGGCGACGGCCGCGCCGGCGGCGTTGAGGGCGTTGTGCCGACCCGCCATCGACACCTCGACGAGGCCGACGGGCTCGTCGCCCTTCGCCAGCACGAAGCGCGAGCCGTGCCGATCCAGCTGGAGGTCGCTCATGCGGTAGTGGGCGTGCTCGGCCGTGCCGTAGGTGATGCACCCCGCCGCGCGGCCGAGCTCGTTCGCCAGCTCGTCGTCGGCGCACACGATGCGCGGGCCGTCGGTCTCGCGCAGGAACTGCGCGAACGCGGCCCGGAGCCGATCGAAGCCGCCCCAGTGCTCGAGGTGGTCGGCCTCGACGTTGGTCACCACCGCGGCACGGCGCGGGATCGTGAGGAACGTGCCGTCGCTCTCGTCTGCCTCGATCACGAACCACTCGCCGCCGCCCCACGCCGCCCCCGTGGACAGCTCGGTGACGTCGCCGCCGATGATGAAGGACGGCTCCAACCCCGCGTGCAGCAGGATCATCGCGAGCATCGACGAGGTGGTGGTCTTGCCGTGGGTCCCGGCCACCGCGACGGCGGCGCGCGTCGCGGCGATGGCCGCGAGGATCGTGGCCCGACTGACCACCGGGATGCCCCGATCGCGCGCTGCGACGATCTCGGGGTTGGTGTCGGGGATCGCGGTCGAGCGGGTCACGAGCGAGGCGGGGGCCGGCACGTTCGCCGCGTCGTGGCCCACCATGACGTCGATGCCCAGCCCGCGCAGCCGCTCGAACGCCTTCGACGTCTTCAGGTCGCTGCCCGACACCTGGTGGCCCATCGCCGCGAGCACGGTTGCGATGGCGCTCATCCCCGATCCCCCGACGCCGACGATGTGGACGGCCTGGGGGGTGCTCAGGTCGATCGGCGGCGTCGCCGACGGCGCGGCCTCCGGCACGGCGGGATCAGGCACGGGCGTGCTCCTCGACGAGCGCCGCCACCCGATCGGCGGCGTCGCGGTGGCCGATGGTCTGCGCGGCGCGACCCATCGCGTCGCGTCGGGCCGGGTCGGCGAGCAGCGGTGCGAGCTCGCGCTCGAGCCGGTCCGCATCGAGCTCGGCATCGGGGACGCGGACGCCGCCTCCGACGGCCACGAGCGCCTCGGCGTTGAAGGTCTGGTGGTCCTTCGTCGCGATCGGCAGCGGCACCAGGATCGCCGGCAGGCCCACGACCGCGAGCTCGGCGACGGTGGCGCCGCCCGCCCGGCTCACGACCACGTCGCTGGCCGCCAGCAACTGGTCCATGTGGTCCTCGTAGCGCACGGCTTGGTACACGAGGCCGTCGGCGGGCATGTCCGGCAGCGTCGCCGCCACCGCATCCCAGTCGCGGGTGCCGATCACGTGCCGCACGGCGAGGTCCGACCGGTCGGCCCACCTGACCACGAGCTCGCGCACCGCGTCGTTGACCCGCTGGGATCCGAGCGAACCGGTGAACACCCCGATGGTGACGCGGTCGGCGGGGAGGCCCAGCACCGCTCGCGCCGCCGCCTGGTCGCGCGCGCGGTCGATGTCGAGCACCTCGGCCCGCACGGGGTTCCCGGTGACGACGACCTTGCCCGCCGGCAGGTCGGAGTCCGCGAAGGGCACGGCGCACACCTTTGCGAAGCGCGCGCCCAGGCGATCGGCCGCGCCGACCCGGGCGTCGCGGGCCACGACCACCATCGGGATCCGCAGCACGACCCCGGCGACGATCGCCGGGACGGAGGCGTAACCGCCGAGCAGCACGAGCACCCGGGGGCGGCGGCGCCGGATCACCCCGAAGCCCTTCACCACCCCCCGGATGATCCCGAGGATCGCACTGATCGCGGCCAGGCTCACCTTGCGCTCGATGCCGCGGCCCGGCAGGGCGACCAGCTCGAAGCCGGCCTCGGGCACGAGCGTCGTCTCGATGCGCCCGACGCTGCCGAGGAAGAAGATCGAGTCCGCCTCGTGCCCGCGGGCCACCAGCGCGCGGGCGATCGCGATGCCCGGCACCACGTGACCCCCCGTGCCGCCCGCCGCGATGCACGCATACGGCGCGGCCGGCGAGGAGGGGGCCGCGGGCTCGGGCGTGGCTCCGGGCATCAGCGGGTCTGGCGGGCGACGTTCAGCAGCATGCCGGCGGCGACCATGCCGACGACCAGCGACGAACCGCCGAAGGAGACGAAGGGAAGGGGCACGCCCATCACCGGCAGCGCGCCGACGGCCTGCCCGATGTTGAAGAACGCTTGGGCCAGGAACCAGGTGGTGATGCCCGTGGCGAGCAACATGCCGAAGCGGTCGGGCGCCCGCATGGCCACCCGCACCCCGGTGACCCCGAGGGCGATGAAGAGCGCGATCAGCAGGAGCGCCCCCACGAAGCCCGTCTCCTCCGCGATCACCGAGAAGATGAAGTCGGTCTGCGCCTCGGGGAGGTAGCCCCACTTGGAGCGCCCCTGGCCGAGGCCGGTGCCGGTGACGCCGCCTGTGGCGACCGCCGTCTGGGCCTCGATCGGTTGGTACCCGATCCCTTGCGCGTCCTGCCACGGGTCGAGGAACGCCGAGATGCGGCGGAAGCGCCACGGGAAGAGCACGGCGAAGGCGGCGCCCGCGGCGACGCCCATGCCGAGGATGCCGGCGATCCACCGGAACGGCGCCCCGCCCACGAAGAGCATGGCGACCATGATGAAGAAGATGATCGTCGTCGTGCCGAGGTTCGGCTGCGCCATGATCATCGCCGCCGTGACGAGGAACGTCAGCACCACCGGGAACACGGTGAGGCGGGCGTCGTCGATCCACTTCGCCCGGCGCGACAGCAGGTCGGCCCAGAAGATGATCAGCACGAGCTTGGCGAACTCGGAGGGCTGGATGCTGAACTGCCCGACGCCGAGCCAGCGCGTCGCGCCGTTCGACTTCACGCCGACGTGGGGCACCAGCACCAGGAACAGCATGGCGAGCACCCCGAGCAGGAGGTAGCCGCTGCGGTTGCGCCACTTGCGGTAGTCGCGCCGCATCGTGAGCACCATGGCGACGCTGCCGATGCCGAACCAGATGAACTGGCGCGTGAACTGGTACCACGGCGAGCCGTAGTCCTCGAGGGAGGTCACGGAGGAGGCCGAGAGGATCATGGCCAACCCGATCAGGTTGAGGACCATGACCAGCGAGAGGATCGTGACGAAGCTCTTCGACCGGCGCCCCGGCGGCTTCGACCCCTTCAGGCGCCGGCCGCGCGGCGCAGCATCGTCGGCGAAGGGCTCGGACAGGTCGAGCACCGGACCGCCGACGAAGGCGGTGACGCGACCCGAGCCCGGGTCGCCCCGGTGGCGTCGGCGATCGCGGCGGTCGCGGGTGGGAGCGCTCACGAGCCCGCACCCCCGAGCAGGTTGCGCACCTCGGCCGTGTACACGTCGCCGCGATGGCCGTAGGACGTGAACCAGTCGAACGAGGCGCAGCCCGGTGACAGCACGACGGCGTCGCCCGGTTCGGCGAGCGCCGCGGCGCGCGCGACCGCATCTGCCATCGTCGTCGCGACGACCGTGGGCCGCCGTCCGGCGAAGGCGGCCACGACGTCGTCGGCGGCCTCGCCGATCGCGACGACGGCCCGCACGTGCGGTGCGAGCTCGCCGAGCGGCGACAGGTCGAGCCCCTTGTTGCGACCACCGGCGATGAGGACCACCGACGCGAAGCCGGTCACCGCGGCGACGGTGGCATGGGGTGCCGTGGCCTTCGAGTCGTCGTACCACCGCACGCCGTCGCGCTCGCCGACGAGCTCGACGCGGTGGGGCAGGCCGGCGAACGTGCGCAGCACCTCGCGCACGCCGTCGAAGGTGGCGCCGCCGGCCCGCGCCGTGGCCGACGCGGCCAGCGCGTTGCTGATGTCGTGCGGCAACGAGCGGAAGAGCTCACCCGTGCGCACCAGTGGCTCGTCGTCCGGCGCCAGGAGCTGCTCGCCGCGCACCCCGTAGTCGACCGACGCACGGTCACCGAGGCCGAACGTGCGCGTGCGCGCCTGCGGGTTGCGGTGGCGCATGACGACCTCGTCGTCGGCGTTCGCGATGGCCGTGCCGTGGTCGGCGTCGAGATCCGACCAGATGCGCGCCTTCGCGTGCTCGTAGCGCTTGAGCGAGGCATGCACGTCGAGGTGGTCGGCCGCGAAGTTCAGCCAGGTGGCCGCGGTCGGCACGAAGCGCTGGGTCGCCGCCAACCGGAACGACGACGCCTCGACCACGAACACGTCGACGGTGGGGTCGTCGATCGCCGCGACGAGCGGGGTCTCGGTGTTGCCGACGGCGACCGCCGATCGACCCGACGCGTTCATCATGTCGGTGACCATCATCGTGACGGTCGTCTTGCCGTTCGTGCCCGTGATCGCGAGCACCGGCCGGTCGTCCCACGCGGCGGCGAGATCGAACTCGCTGAGCACCGGCACGGACGCCCGCGCGGCCTCGGCGAAGACGGGGTGCACCTCGGGGAGCCCCGGGGTCGGGAGCACGGCGGAACGACCCTCGACGAGGGTGCGCCACTGCTCGCGATCAGGGGCTTCGAGGAGTTCCACGCCGGCCAATTCTGCTCGCCGCCGACGCTCGGGCGAGGGATGGTCGTCGACCACCAGGACGTCCGCGCCGCGTGCCGTCAGGGCGCGCGCCATGGCCTCCCCGGTGATGCCGAAGCCGACGATCAACGCCCGTTCGGCGATCATCGGCGGGCCTCCTCGACCACGGCGCGCGGCAGCTCGCGCGACGGACAGCGACCGCTCAATCCACGGCTCCGGGGATCGACACGAAGTCGGCGTAGTAGAAG
>CAYUOL010000333.1:0-7118 GCA_964446345.1 uncultured Iamiaceae bacterium
CCGCACGCGCCGCCGCTTCGATCGCGTCCCGGTCGGCGTCGGCCCGCCCCAGCGCGATGTTCGCAGCCACGGTGTCGTGCACGATGAGCGGACGTTGCGGCGACCAGGACACGAGGTGGCGCCACTGGTCGAGGTCTTCGTCGAGCAGGGCCCGATCGCCGACGGTCACGCGCCCGCTGGTGGGGCGGGTGAGGCCCACGAGCAGGCGTCCGAGCGTCGTCTTGCCCCCGCCGCTGGGCCCACCGACGACGAGCAGCTCGCCGGGCGCGATCTCGAGGTCGAGCTCGTCGAGGGCGGGCACGGCGCGCCCGGGGTAGGCGACGGTGACCCGATCGAGGCGCACAGGGTGGTCCTGGGGGCTGGGCAGCGCGGCCACGGGGGCGGCGCCGTCACCGAGGCCACGATCGTTGCGCGAGAGCCGGGCGGGCGCCGGTGCACGATCGCCAGGCGTCGCCGGCGCCGGCTCGTCGAGCAGGTCGAGGATGCGGCGCGCCCCGGCGAGGCCGTCGGCGCTCGCGTGGAAGAGCGCGCCCACTTGGCGGATCGGCATGTACAGCTCGGGCACGAGGAGCAGCACCGTCAGGGCGGGCCCCAGGCGCACGTCGCCTTCGACGAGGCGCACGCCGAGGGTGACCGCTACGAACGCCGTCGAGAGCGTGATGGCGAGATCCAGCACCGTGCCCGACAGGAAGGCCAGCCGCAGCGTCGACATGGTGGTGCGCCGGTACTGCTCGGTCGACGCCGCGATCTTGGGGATCTGCGCCCGCCCCCGGTTGAAGGCCCGCAAGGTCGCGAGCCCCTGCACCACGTCGAGGAAGTGGGCGGAGAGGATGACCATCGCCTCCCAGTGCGCGTGGGATCGCCGCGCCGCGGCCCGGCCGAGCAGCACCATGAAGACCGGGATGGCCGGCAACGTGATGATCATGATGACGGCGGACAGCGGGTCGACGACCGCCGTCCACAGCAGCACGGCGACGGGCACCGTGACCGACAGGACGACCTGGGGCAGGTAGCGCGCGAAGTACGTCTCGAGGGCGTCGACGCCCTGCACCGCCGTGGTCGCGAGATCGCCGACGTCGGCCTGCTGCGGTCGGTGGCGGCCCAGGTACCGCGCGGCCAGCTCGCGTCGCAGCCCTGACATCACCTGCCCCGCCGCGTGGCGCCCCGTCCACTCCACGACGTGGGCCAGCGCGGCCCGCAGCGCGATCACGACGACGAGCCCGACGACCAACCGGCCCGGCACACCGGCGGGGCTGCCGGCCATGACGTCGGCGACGACCCCCGCGATCAAGGTGACCTGGGCGAGGAGGAGGACGGTGCCGAGCAGCCCGGCCGCGACGTCCGCGGCCATGACCCACCGGACATCGGCGGTGCGGCGCAGCAGCCGCGGGTCGAACGGGCGCAAGCCGCGGGTGGGGCTCTCCGCGAGATCTGGTGCGATGGCGGGCAGCCTAGGCGGTGACCCCCGCAGCGAACCAAGCCCTGCAACGGGTCCCGGCGCGGTCCTGCGGGCCTACGAAGACGCGTCCCCGTGCCCGTGCCCCGCCTCTGTCCGCGAGGCGGCAGACGGCTCGACGGGCGCCGGCGGCGCGACGTCGTCGACCGTCACCCGCTGGCGGAACACCCAGTAGTTCCAGGCCGTGTAGATGATGACCACGGGCAGCATGACGACCGTGATGATCGTCATGAGCGTCAGCGTGTACGACCCCGAGCTGTCGGCGATGGTGATGTTGTCCGTGGCGGCCGTGCTGGAGACCAGCACGTTGGGATACAGGTCGCCGAAGAAGCCGAGCAGGTACGTCGCGATCGTCGCCGCGCTGCACCCGAACGCGATGCCGCGCAGCCCCTCGTGGTACGCGAGGCACGCCGCCGTCACGGCGAACGTCAGCGCCACCCAGGCGCCGAGGCCGGGGATGATGGTGCCGTCGCCGACGGCGAAGCGGGTCCACACGATGTGGACGGTCAGGAGCGCAACCACGATCCAGGCCGCCGGCCCGGCCGCTCGCGTGGCCCGCTCGTGCAGCACCCCTTCGGTCTTGATGCGCAGGAACAGCAGGCCTTGCATCACGCACAGCGCCACGAACACGACCCCGGTGCACAGGGCATAGGGCTGCACGAGGTCGAGGAACGATCCGGTGAACTCCATCTGGCCGTCGATCGGGATGCCGTTGAGCAGCCCGCCGAACGCCACGCCGATCAGCAGGGGCACGAGCAGGCAGCTGCCCACGAAGATGCCGTCCCACACCCGCCGCCACCGCGATGCCTCGACCCGATCGCGGAGCTCGAAGCCGACAGCGCGCAAGATGAGCGAGACGACGACGAGGAAGAGCGGCAGGTAGTACGCCGAGAACATCGAGGCGTACCAGTCCGGGAAGGCCGCGAACGTCGCCGCGCCCGCCGTGATCAGCCACACCTCGTTGCCGTCCCAGAAGGGCCCGATCGTGCGCCGCAGCACCCGGCGCTCGACGTCGTCGTGGCCGAGGAACGGCACCGCCATGCCGACCCCGAAGTCGAACCCCTCCAGCACGAAGAACCCCGCCCACAGCAGTGCGATGAAGATGAACCAGGTCGTCTGCAGGGCCATCGGATCCTCCTCTCGAACGGTCGGGTGCTAGTAGCTCAGGGCCGGGATCTTGGTCGGTCGGTGATCGTGGCGCGGGTCGTCCTCGTCCTCGTCGTCGAGGCCCCACTCGTCGGGCACCTCGTCGAGGTCGCGGCGCGCGGCGCGGATCATGAGCCACCCGTCGAGCACGCCGAGGACGAGGTAGAGCAGCACGAAGCCGCCGAGGGTGAACGCCACCTGGGCGGTCGACACGCTGGGTGAGCTCGCATCAGTCGTCTTCTGCAACCCCCACACGATCCACGGCTGGCGACCGGTCTCGGCGAGGATCCAGCCGCCGGCGTTGATGAGGAACGGGGCGACCGCCATCCAGACCCCGAGGCGCAGGAACCACCGCGAGGTCGTCAGCTTCTTGCGCCACACGAGGAAGAGCCCGACCACCGACACGAGCAGCACGAAGCTCCCGACGTACGCCATGACGCGCAGCCCCCAGTACGTGAAGTACACGACGGGGATGTAGTTGCCGTCGCCGTACTGCTGCTGCGTCGTGGTCTGCATCTGGTTGATGCCCACCACCTCGCCGTTGGCGGTGTTCGTGGCGAGGATCGACAGGAGGTAGGGGATCTCGATGTCGAACGAGGGGGTCTGGTCGTAGGCGGTCATGCCGCCCCACTGCACGACCGAGAACGAGGCCGGGCTCTCCGAGTTCCAGAGCGCCTCGAACGCGGCGGTCTTCATCGGTTGCAGCTGCGTGATCGTGACCGCGAGGCGTGCACCGGTCATGAGCGAGAGCCCGGTCGCCGGGAAGAGCACGATCAGCGCGAGCGTGGCGGCCTTGCGGAACGGCTCGACGTCCCGGCTCTTCTTCAGGTGCCAGCAGGCGACGGCGAGCAGGACGCACCCGCCGGCCACGAAGGCCGCGAAGACCGTGTGCGCGATGCCCCAGATGAAGATCGGGTTCGTGAACACCGCCCCGATGCTCTCGAGCTGGGCGCGGCCGGTCTGCGGGTTGATCGAGTAGCCGACCGGGTGCTGCATCCACGAGTTGGCGGCGATGATGAACACGGCGGACAGCGTCGAACCGATGGCGGCCAGGTAGATCGTGGCGAGGTGGGTGCGCGGCTTCAGCCGGTTCCACCCGAAGATCCAGATCCCGAGGAACGTCGACTCGAGGAAGAACGCCGCCAGGCCCTCGATGGCCAGCGGCGCGCCGAACACGTCACCGACGAAGCGGGAGTACGACGACCAGTTCATCCCGAACTCGAACTCCTGCACGAGCCCCGTCGCCACGCCTATCGCGACGTTGATGACGAGCAGCTTGCCCATGAAGCGCGTCAGCCGCAGCCAGGCCTCGTTGCCGTGGCGCCGCCAGGCCGTCTGCATGAACGCCGTCAGCCAGAACAGCCCGATCGTCATCGGGACGAAGAAGAAGTGGAAGAGCGTGGTGGTCGCGAACTGCAGGCGGGCGAGGTCGTTGGCACTCACTCGCGAGATCCTGTCACGTCGTGACGCTCGCGACGGTGTCGGCGGTCGGGCGGCTCAGTGGGCCGTGCGACGGGTGAGCACGGGGCTGCTGCTGTGACGGACCACGTGCCGAGCCACGCGACCGAGCGCCGCGCCCGCGGGCCCGGTCCCGTGCATGCCCATCGCCACGAGCCCCGCCGGGCTTCCAGATGCGAAGCCGACGAGCGCATCACCCGGGTGGGCGCTCACCAGGAGGTGGCGCTCGAAGGGCACCCCGGCGGCTTCGAGGATCCCCGCAGCCGTCGTCAGCACCTTGCTGGTGGCGGGGTCGTACGCCTCGTCGGGCAGCCCGTGTGGTTCGACCGTCACCAGGCGCACCTCGAGCGGCAGGGCGCGGGCCCACGCCGAGGCCACCGGCACGACGTCGAGGCTCCCCGCGGATCCGTCGACCGCGATCACCAAGCTGCGCGCTCCTGCGACCGCCTCGACGTCGCACGCCGGGCCGACCAGCACGACCGGCCGGGTGGTGTCGCGCAGCACCTCGTCGGACACGCTGCCGAGCAGCAGCTCGGCCACGGCGCCACGTCCGCGCGTGGTCAGGCACAGCACGCCGTTCGGCTGTGCCTCGACCGTCTCGACGATGCCGCGCGCGGGGAACACCTTGCGCAGGACCGAGGACCGGGTCCGCGGAAGGCCGGTCGCTGTGGCCTGCGCGGCGAGGCGGGCCTCTTCGTCGGAGACATCCGCATCGAACGACGTCGTGATGAGGTGCACGTCCGCGTCGACGCCGCGGGCCAGCCGCACCGCGACCGGGATGGCGCGCGCGGCCACCTCGGATCCGTCGAGCGGGACGACGATCGTCACGTCGGTCGTCGAGATCGTCGCGGCCGGCGTCATCGTGCCCGCGCCGGTCCCGTCGCCGCGTGCACGCGCGCCACCGCCGATGCGGCGCAGGCGGCCGTCGCGCCCACCTTCGTCAATCCCGCTCGATCCGTCGACGCCCGCGCTCGGGGGTCCAGGACTCGATGACGAGCTTGGTCGCCTCGGGATCGAGCCCGGTGACGACCACCTCGCGGATGTCGGCCACGAAGAGCTGCCCGTCGGGCTGCTCGTCCGAACCGCCCGAGGCATCGTCTTCCCTCTCCTTCGAGCTCACCGGCCCGGCGGGGATCGCGAGCCCGGCGATCTTCGCCTCGCCCGGCCACTCTCGCTCCTTGCCCTCCTCCGGGTGGAAGGTGGGCCCGTGCAGCGCGAACCGGGGATCCCGTTCGAGGTCCGCGCCCTTGCGGGCGCCCGACATCGAACCGAAGCGCAGTTCGCCGTCCACGAACTCGCACTCGATCCCGGAGATGCGCGGCGCCCCGTCGGCGCGGATCGTCGCGATCGTCTTGTGGCGGCCCGCATCGAACAGCCGCTGCACACGCGCGGCGAGCTCTGGCTCCGCCTCCTCGAGCTCGTGCCACGTCGCCACGAGCGCGAGCTTAGGCGGGCTCCGGGCGGCGGGTCGGGGAGCGCGGACGGGCGCGCACGTCGGCCACGAGCTCGTCGAGCAGGCGCGTGACCGACGGCGTCGTCGCGGCCCGGGTGACGGCGTGGATCGTTCGCTGCACGCGGAGGTCCTGCGCCGCGACCGTCACGTCGTGGCGCCCGTGGTCGAGCACGCGCGCCGGCACCACCGTCACGCCCTGGCCGGCCGCCACGAGCGCCAAGAGCGTCGCGTTGTCCGCCACCGTGCCGACCACGCGCGGCGTGATGCCGGCGCGGCCGAGGATCCTCGTCGTCGCCTCGGCGCAGCGGGTGCCTCGGCCGTTGAGCAGCCACGGCTCGTCGCCCAGCTGCGCGACTCTCGTGCTGGCCGGCATGTCCGGCGGGAGGACGAGCTTGAGCTGGTCGCTGACGAGCGGCGTGGAGGTGAAGCGGGGGTTCCGGGGCGACGGCGCCCCGTCGTACTCCTGGGTGAGCACGACGTCGACAGCGCCGAGGGCGAGGTCGCGCAGGGCCTCGCTGTCCTCGGCTTCGGTGATCTCGACGGTGGCGTGACGGCGCAGCTGCTCGAGCCGCGGGATGACCACGGTGGTGAGGGCGGACGCGAACCCGGCGATCACCACGTGGGGCACGGCCTGGGGCTCGGCGACGGCGGCCCGCCCGCGCTCGTCGAGGTCGAGCATCTCGAGCGCGATGGGCACCAGGGCGCGGCCGGCCGTGGTCAGCACCACCCGGCCGCCGACGCGGTCGAACAGGGGCGTACCCAGGCCGGCCTCGAGCTTGGCGATGTGCTGCGAGACGGCCGGCGGCGTGTACCCCTGCGCCGCCGCCGCAGCCGCGATCGTGCCGCGCCCGGCGACCTCGGCGAAGGACTTGAGCTGGACGAGATCCATCATCAGAAGGAAACGTTACGGCATCAGCAACAGATCAGAACTTTTCGTTGGTGTCCAGCGCCGTCATCCTACGGACATGAACACCAGCTCCTCGTTCTCGCTCCAAGGCCTCTGGGTGCCGATCGTGACGCCGTTCGACCCGCGCGGCCACGTCGATCTCGCGTCGCTGCGGCGGCTCGCGGACCGGCTCCTGGGCGACGGCGTCGCCGGCCTCGTGGCGCTCGGCACGACGGGCGAGCCGGCGACGCTCACGGCGCCGGAACGGCGGCGCGTGGTCGAGACGTGCGACGCAGCCTGCCGCGCGGCCGGTCGCGGCCTGATCGTCGGCGCCGGTACGAACAGCACGCACGGCACGATCGAGGAGGTCCAGCACCTGACCGAAGGCATCGCGGCGCTCGCGACCCTCGTCGTCGTCCCGTACTACACGCGCCCGTCCGAGCGCGCGGTCGTCGAGCACCTCACCATGGTGGCGGACGCGACCGATCGGCCAGTCGTGGCGTACAACATCCCGTACCGGACCGGGCGCGGGTTGGGCGCCTCGGCCCTGCTCGAGCTGAGCACGCACCCGTTGATCATCGGGGTCAAGCAGGCGGTCGGCGCGCTCGACGTCGACACCCTCGAGGTGCTCGCACGGTGCGGGCCGGGCTTCGCGCTCCTGGCGGGCGACGATGCGTTCATCACGCCGACGATCGCGATGGGCGGCGCCGGTGCCATCG
>CAYUOL010000334.1:0-7102 GCA_964446345.1 uncultured Iamiaceae bacterium
CAGCGCCGTGCCGACGGCGTCGAACCTGAACTTCGCAGCCGGCCAGACCGTGGCGAACCTCGTCATGGCGAAGATCGGGACCGGGGGTCAGGTGTCGTTCGCGAACGCGGTCGGCGCCGTGGACGTCGTGGTCGACGTCGCGGGCTACTTCGACGTGGCCGCCGGCGCGCTCTACCACCCGCTCACCCCCGCGCGGGTGCTGGACTCGCGCACGACGGTCGGCGGGTGGAACGCGAAGCTCGCCGCCGGGTCCCCGCGCAGCCTCGCCGCGACCGCCAGCGGCGGGGTGGGCGCCGGGGCGACCGCGGTGATCGCCAACACGACGGTCACCGAGTCGAGCGCCAACAGCTTCCTCACCGTCCTGCCCTCGGGCCCGGCCGTGATGACCAGCGCGTCCAACCTGAACTTCGCTGCCGGCCAGACGACCGCGAACCTGGTCGCCGCCACCGTGGGACCCGCCGGCGGCTTCACGTTCCGCACCGCGGCCGGCTCGACGCACGTGGTCTTCGACGTGGCGGGCTACTTCGCCGCCACCTGACCAGGGCCCGCCCCCGACGCTCGGCAAGGGCCACGGCGCCCGTCGGGCGAGGCACCGGGTGGGCGCGAGCGCAAAGCGACGAACGGCGCCCCGCAGGTGCGGGACGCCGTGTCGTTCGTGCAGATGTCGGGCGACTGGCCGCCCGTGCGCGCCCCGGAGGGCGCGGACTACTTGAGCTCGGCGGAACCGCCGGCGGCCTCGAGCTGGGCCTTGGCCTTCTCGGCGTCTTCCTTCGACACCTTCTCGAGGACGGGCTTCGGGGCGCCGTCGACGAGGTCCTTGGCCTCCTTCAGGCCGAGGTTCGTGAGGGCGCGCACCTCCTTGATGACCTGGATCTTCTTGTCGCCCGCGGCCGTCAGGATGACGTCGAACTCGTCCTGCTCCTCCGCGGCCTCGCCGCCGCCGCCACCCGCACCGGGGGCTGCGGCCACCATCACGGGCGCACCCGAGGCGGCCTTGACGCCGAACTTCTCTTCGAACTCGGTCAGCAGCTCGCTCAGCTCGAGAACCGTCAGGTTCGCGATCGAGTCGAGGATCTCTTCCTTGGTTGCCATTGTTCTCAATCCTCCGATGGGGTTGCGTCGGCCTCGGCGGCCTCGGCGGGGGCTGCGTCGGCAGCCTCGGTCGTGGTGGCCGCGTCGTCGGCGGCCGGGGTCTCAGCAGATGCGGTGGGTTCGGTCGAGTCGGCCGCGTCGGTCGCCTCGGCTTCGGGGGCGTCGGTGCTCTCGGGAGCACCGCCCTTCTCGTCGAGCAGGGCCTTCAGCAGTCCCGCCATCTCGCGCAGCGGGGCTTGCAGCAGACCGGCCATGTTCTGCATGGGGGCCTGCAGGCCACCAGCGAAACGGGACAGCAGCTCTTCACGGGGAGCGACGTCGGCCAACGCCTTCGCGTCGTCGGGCGACAGCAGCTTGTCGCCGAGCACGCCGCCCTTGACGATCAGGTTGGCGTTGCCCTTGGCGAAGTCGCGCAGGGCCTTGGCCACCAACACCGCGTCACCGTTGCCCTCTTGGGGGACGAACGCGATGGCGGTGGTGCCGGTCAGCAGCTCGTCGAGCTCCAGGCCGAGCTCTCGCGTGGCGAGGCGGACGAGGGTGTTCTTGTAGATCTTGTACTCACCCCCGGCCTCACGCAGCGAGCGCCGCAGGGCGGACATCTCGGCGACCGTGATGCCGCGGTACTCGGTGAGCAGCGCGGCCTGGCTGCCGGACAGCTTGGTGCGCACCTCGTCGACCACCGCGACCTTCTCTGGTCTCGGGTTCTCCATTGCACCTCCTTCTTCATGCTCAGGTGACCGGGGGCCGCTCGGGCGGGCCTCGCTCACGGTGGACCCGGTGCCAGAACGACACCGGGGCGCTCGCGCAAGCGAACGCCCCTGAGCAGGTACCTCGGAGGAGTTCACCTCGTCTGGCGGGGCAGGTCTCCCTGGTCCCTTTCAGCGACCACCCCCGGCCAAGCCGAGGGGCGGCGCGCACCGGATGTCTTCGGCGAGCAGATCTTGTTCAGTTGTGAATCGGGAACTCTACGCTCGGCGGCTCGTGCGTCGCCAACCGCTCGGGCGACGGCGCGCTACTCGTCGGCGATGAGCGAGCGGCGCAGGGGATCGATCTTGACGCCCGGACCCATGGTCGAGGTGACCGTGATGCGCCGGAAGTAGCGGCCCTTGGCCGAGGCGGGCTTCGCGCGCTCGAGCTCGTCGACCACGGCGCGGTAGTTGGCGAGCAGGGCCTGGTCGCCGAAGCTCGCCTTGCCGAGGGGCACGTGGACGTTGCCGTAGCGGTCGGTGCGGTACTCGACCTTGCCGCCCTTGAAGTCGGTGACGGCCTTGCCCACGTCGGTGGTCACGGTGCCCGTCTTGGGGTTCGGCATGAGACCCCGGGGACCGAGCGCCCGGCCGAGCTTGCCGACCTGCGGCATGAGGTCGGGGGTCGCGATGGCGACGTCGAAGTCCATCATCCCGCCCTCGACCTGGGCGACGAGGTCGTCGGCGCCGACGAAGTCGGCGCCGGCCTCACGGGCGGCGGTGGCGGCGTCGCCCGCGGCGAACACCGCGACGCGCACGTCCTTGCCGGTGCCCGACGGCAGCGCGACCGTGCCGCGGACCATCTGCTCGGCCTTGCGGGGATCCACGCCCAGGCGGATCGCCACCTCGACGGTCTCGTCGAACTTGGCCTTGGCGTTCGCCTTCACCAGGCCGAGCGCGGCCGGTGGGTCGAACAGCATCTCGTGGTCGAACCCCTTCGAGGAGTCCTTGTAGTTCTTGCCGTGCTGCGCCATGGAGGCTCCCTCGGGTCAGGCCCGGCCGTGGTCGGCCGGGCGGTGGACCGTGCCGGCGAGGTCGTCCGGCGACGGGGTTCCGGCGTCGGCCGGATCCAGGTACTGCGGGTCGTGCGGTGTCGGTGCCCGGCGTCGGGTCAGACGACGGCGATGCCCATGCTGCGGGCGGTGCCGGCGACCTGGAGCTTGGCGGCTTCGAGGTCGTTGGCGTTGAGGTCGGGCATCTTGGTCTTGGCGATCTCGGTCACCTGGGCGTCGTTGATCGTGCCGACCTCTTTGCTGCCCGGGGTCTGCGAGCCGGCGCTGAGCCCGGCCGCCTGCTTGATCAGCGTCGACGTCGGCGGGGTCTTGAGCACGAAGGTGAACGAGCGATCTTCGTAGATCGAGATCTCGACCGGCACGATCGTGCCGCGCTGGGCCTCGGTCTTCTCGTTGTAGGCCTTGCAGAAGTCCATGATGGCAACGCCGTGCGGGCCGAGCGCCGTGCCGACGGGCGGGGCCGGGGTGGCGCCTCCGGCGGGGATCTGGATCTTCACGACCGCAGAGAGCTTCTTCTTCGCCATGGTTCTTCTGCCTTGCTGCTGATGGGGGTGCCCGTGAGGCCGGGCGCTACGAACGTGGGGGCTTGCCTGGGCCGGGGCACAAACAGCGGACGAGTTTGCCGCGGAACCGGCATCCTCGACAACTCGCGGGCGGCGCGAGGAGGGTGTGAGCGGGATGGGAGGGTGCGCCGTCGCGGTCTCGTCGACCGCGGCGCGGCGGCGCTAGAGCTTGGCGACCTGGCTGAACTCGAGCTCGACCGGCGTCTCGCGCCCGAAGATGTTGACGAGCACCTTGACCTTGAGCTGGTCCTCGTTGATCTCGACGATCTCGCCCGAGAAGTCGGCGAACGGGCCTTCCTTGACCCGCACGGTCTCCCCCAGCTCGTACTCGAGCTTCGGCTTGCGCTTGGCGCCGGGGCTCTCCTCGCCCTCGGGCTTGACCTGCAGGAACGACTCGACGTCGCGGCGCGGCAGGGGCGACGGCTTGGCGCCCTGGCCGACGAACCCGGTCACGCCGGGCGTGTTGCGGATCACGTACCACGAGTCGTCGTCGAGCGCGCAGCGCACGAGGAGGTAGCCCGGGAACATCTTCTTCTGGACGACGACCTTCTTGCCGTTCTTGAACTCGACGACGTCTTCCATCGGGATGACGACCTCGTGGATGCGCTCCTCCATGTTCATGGACTGGGTGCGCGCCTCGAGGTTCTGCTTGACCTTCTTCTCGTAGCCCGACTGCGTGTGGACCACGAACCAGGCCCCTGGACGGTCGTACGGGCTGATCGGGCGCGGGGCGCTGCTCTCGAGCAGCTCGTCCTCGCTGAGGACCTCGTCGTCGCCCTCAGCCGGATCGGCGGCTGCGGCCAGATCGCCGGCCGGCCCGCTCGGATCGTCATCGCCTTCGCCCGCAGCACCGACCGGATCGGGGTCGTCGGGCGGATCCATCGCCGCCGCCAGCTCCGACTCGATCTCCGTCTCGATCTCCGACTCGATCTCGGCCTCGACCAGGGCCTCTTCGACCTCTTCGAGCTCGGCCGCCAGCTCGGCGGCCTCGACCGCCTCTTCGATCGCTTCGGCGACCTCGAGCTCCTCGATGGCCTCTTCGGCGGCGTCGGCCGCGATCTCTTCGGCCACCTCGACCAGGATCTCGGCCTCGACCATGACCTCTTCGACCTCTTCGAGCTCGGCCTCGACGACGGCTTCGAGCAGCGCCTCGGCGGCGTCCTCGGTCAGCTCGCCGGCCTCGACGGCATGCGCCAGCTCATCGGCCGCCTCCACGATGTCCTCGATCGCCTCGCCGACCGCCTCGGCGACCGCAGCCTCGGCGATCTCCTCGGCGCCTTCGACCAGCTCGACGGCCGCGTCGATCTGCTCTTCGGCGTCGGCCTCGAGGGCATCGATCACCTCGTCGGCGGCCGCCTCGAGCTCGTCGAGCTCGTCGCCCGTGGCGGGGGCGGCGTTCGCTTCGGTGGCTGTGGCTTCCAGTTCGGCGCTCGGCGCGTCCGCGCTGGAAGGATCCGTGGACGACTCGAGGTCGTCGAAGTTTTCTGAGCTCATGGTTTGATGTCGAACAGTCGCAGGACCAGGTCGCTGAAGAGGGTGTCGAGCCCGAAGATCAGCAGGGTCATGAACACCAGCGTGGCCGCGACGATCAGCGAGTAGTTGAGGGTCTCCTGCCGCGTGGGCCAGGCGACCTTGCGCAGCTCGGCCCGCATCTCCTTGACGAACTGGCGGGGGGAGGTGCGCTCTTCCTTCTTGGTGGGCGCGTCCTTGGCGGACGGGCGCGCACGACGAGCGGTCGTGCCGCCTTCGGGGTCGGTGCCGGCGCTGCCCTCTTTCTGGGCACGGCGCTTTTCTTCTCGATTGGCGGGAGCGGCCATGACGGCACTTTCTTCGGAGAGGGCCTGCGAGCGGGGCCCAGAGGGAGAGCCTGCGGGGGAGAACCTGAGGGAGAACTGGGGGTGGCCCCGGGGGACCTGACGGTGCAGGGCAGGAGGGACTCGAACCCCCAACCTACGGTTTTGGAGACCGTTGCTCTACCAATTGAGCTACTGCCCTAGGGAACGAACCTTCCAACCGTGCCTCGGCACAGGTGCCTGGGCAGGATAGCAAACGACCCCTGCGATCCGGTCGGCGCGGTCGAGCGTAGACGCCAGGCTCGGCGCACCCCAAACCCCACCGAGCACGGTCGGAACCACCGTGCCGACCGGCCGAGGGACCCGTGCCTGCGGGCGCGGTCCGAGACCCCCGTCCTCGAGGCTCGGGGAAGCCGGTGGATGCGACGGCCACGGGAGGGCCGGCGGCGGATGACCTCAGCTGGCGAGGCGGAGCCGTCGCTTGGAGCGACTGGCGATCACGATCGCCCCCCCGACGCCCGCCGCCGTCGCCGCTGCGAGGCCGCCCAGGTACGCGACCTTGCGCCCGTCGAGCAGCTCGCGCAGGGCGCGGCGCTCGCCGGCCTCCTCGATGTAGGCCAGGATCTCCGGCACGAGCCCGGGCGCAGGCTCGAGCACCTGCAGGCGCATCGCCCGCAACGAGCGCAGCAGCTTGCGATACTGCACGAGCTCGGCCTGGCAGCGCAGGCACTGATCGACGTGGCGCCGCTGCGCGTCGTCCAGCTGGAGCGTGCCGTCGGCGGCGTCCGAGAGCACCTCGGAGAGTTGGTCACATCGCACGGGCGTCTCCCTTCGCCGCATCGGCGCCGGCGTCGGCATCGACAGCACTCGAGACTTCGTCGGGCAGGGGGTAGAGGTCTTCGCGCAGCTTGCGCCGGGCGCGGTGCAGGCGGACCTTCGCGGCGGACTCGGAGATCCCGAGCTCGGCGGCGATCGACTCGTGCGGGAGGTCGTAGACGTCGCGCAGCACGACCACGGCTCGCAGGCGGGCCGGCAGCCGGCGCAGCGCGGCCTGCAGGTCGGCGCGGGTGGCCCCGCTCTCGAGCTGCACCTCGGGGCTGCTCGCGGGGCGGACGTCCTCGAGGGAGAGGTCCTCGTGCAGCTCGTCGTGGCGGTGCTTGCCCCGTTTGCCGAGGAAGGTGGCGGCGCAGTTCGCCGTGATGCGGTACATCCACGTCGAGAACTGCGCGTCGCCCCGGAAGCGCTTGAGGCCCCGGAAGGCTCGGAGGTACGCCTCTTGCACCACGTCGCGTGCGTCCTCCTCGTCACCGGTCAGGCGGTACGCCAGCGTGTAGGTGTCGGCGTAGGTCCTGCGCACCAGCTCGTCGAAGGCCTCGCGATCGCCTTCCTTCGCAGCGGCGACGAGCTCGGCCATGGCAACTGGCATCAAGGTTTCGACCTTTCGGAAGGACGTTCTGTTACGTGACGATCCCGTGTCGACCCGCCCGGAGCGCGGCGGATCCGTGCCGCCGAGGCTAACCCTCCGCAGGGGCGGGACAACGAAGAACGCCGCCCGGAAGGGCGGCGCTCGACGATCTCGACCGGGACGGCGGACCCGCTCAGCGGGTCTCTTTGTGGGTCGTGTGCTTGCGATCCCACTTGCAGTACTTCTTGAGCTCGATGCGCTCGCGGTCGTTGATCTTGTTCTTCTTGGTGATGTAGTTGCGACGCTTGCACTCGGTGCACTCGAGCGTCACACCGATGCGCTTGTCACTGGCCTTGGCCATGGGATTGCTCCTGCTCTCGATTCGACCGCTCGATGGTATCGGCCCACCTTGCGGCACGACCACTTCGCGGATGTCAGGGTGTTCGTCGGGGCGCTTACTTGAGGATCTTGGTGACGCGACCCGCGCCCA
>CAYUOL010000335.1:0-7069 GCA_964446345.1 uncultured Iamiaceae bacterium
GGATCCGAAGCCGACTGAACCGACGCCGCTGCCCCTCTGACGCAGTGCCGCTACGAGCCGACGGGCACCCGCCCGAGGCAGGGTGCGCACCGGTCGGTGCCTTCGGGTGAGCTCCAGGGGATGGCCGGGAACACCTCGATCAGACGTGACGTGCCGCACGCCGGCCGTCCGGTGTCCGCGTCGATCGCGTGCCACGGACCCGCGGGCTGCCGTTGCAGCGCCGCGCCGCTCGACTGGGATCCGCGCCGCCCGGGCAGTGCGCCCTCGGTCGCCGGGATCGTGGACTCTTCCGTTCCGCACACCCAGGTCGTCATGGCGGTGACGATAGGCCGGGGGGGCACGTCGACCGCGTGCGCCGCGCTCAACCCAGCAGGGCGGCCAACTCCGCCCGGCGGCTGACGCCGAGCTTCGCATACGCGCTCGAGAGGTAGTTGCGCACCGTTCGCTCGGACAGCCCGAGGGTCTCCGCGATCTCTCGGTTCGTCGCACCCCCGGCAGCTTCGACCACGACGGCCCGCTCCCGCGCCGTCAGCGCCTCGAGGGCCTCGGCGGCGACGCCCCGGCTGCTGGACGACCGCGGGTCCGGTGCCTGGGCCCGCAGGACGGCGACGTGCCAGTGGACGCGGTCGAGCCGGTGGCGATCTGCGAGGGTGGTCGCGTGCTCGAGCGCGGCGTCGCGGGCGGCGGCGTCACCGGCGCTGCGCGCGGCTGCGCACCAGGCGTCGGCTGCCCACCCGGCGCGCGGGGCCGCCTCCCACCGCTGCGCGGCTCGGGCGAACGCCGCACTCGCACCTGCGGCCGGCGCCGAGAGGGCCTTCGTGAAGTGCTGCGCCGCCCGCCACTGCTGGCCGCCGTGCTGCTCGGCGAGGGCGGCCACCTGGGCCTGGATGGAGAGCAGCTCGTCGGTGCGACCCCGCTCGCTCGCCACGATCGCCCGGGCCACGAGGACGTCGTGGCTGTAGTCGTGGTGCGCACCCCAGCCGAAGCTCTCGATCTCCTCGAGCGCGTGCGCCGCCGACTCGAGGTCGCCGGTGAGGAGCCGAAACCGTGCGTCGAGGCACAGCACCGGCACCGAGTAGTACGGCACGCCGAGCGCGCGGACGAGCGGTCGCAGCACGTCGAGCTCGTCGCCGGCCACGTCGAGGTGGCCCCGTTCGAGCGCGACGGCGAGCCGCGCCGCACGGGCCAGCTCCGACACGAGGGGGAGGTCGAGCCCGTCGGTCTCGGCGCAGCGGGCGAGCGCGTCGTCGAGGTTCCCGCCCAGCGCCGTGAGGAACGCCGAGGAGAGGGCGAGGTTCGCCCACAGCTCGGGGCCGCCGGCGCGCCGCGCCAGCGCGAGGCCGCGGTCGTTCAGCGCGACGCACCCGCCCCAGTCACCGGCGACCGCCCGCAGCCGCGCCCGACGGGACCACGCGACGCTGGCGAGGGCGAAGTCGCCGCCTGCCTCGGTGCGCTCGATCACTTCGACGAGGAGGCGCTCGGCTTCCGCGAGGTCGCCTTCGAGCATGCACGCGAGGGCGGCGTTCGCCTGCTCGATCTGGGCCTGCTGCACCGTCTCGTCGACGTCGCTCGCGGCGCCGCGGTGCGCGTCCTCGACCGAGCGGAGCAGCACCGCGTTCACCAAGCCACGCCCGGCTTCCCACGGTCGCTCGTCGTTGGCGCGCGCGTGGCGCGCCGCCTCGCCCCATTGGCGGGCCTGATCAGCCCGGCCGGCGTAGGCCGCAGCCATCGCGGCTCGCTCGAGCAGCGCCGCACGGTCGCGCAGCGTGTCGGGCGGGTGGACGAGCGCGACCTCGTACATCTCGGTCGCCCGCTGGTGGCTGCCCCTCGCCAGCAGCCGGTCCGCTGCGACGGCGGCCCAGGGCGCGGCGCGACCCGAGTCACCCGCCGCGGCCCAGTGGCGCGCGAGGTCCTCGGCGCGCTCGGCTCCGTCGGCCTCCATGACCTCGGCCAGCGCTCGGTGGCGGCCGACGGTCGTGACGGGATCGAGCACGGAACGGATCGCGTCGGCCACCAGCGCATGCCGCAGCCGCACCTGGGAGGCGCCGCGGTCCGCCGCGGGGACGACGACTGCGAGGCCGCTCCGGCGCAGCGCCTCGCTCGCGCCGGGCCCCGCCGCGGTCGCGTCCAACAACGGGACGGGCAACGGCCCGCCCTCGACGGCGAGCAGCTCCGCCGCGGCGCGCGGCTCGGGCCCGAGGTCCTCCAACAGGTCGAAGACCATCTCGGCGACCGTCCACGGCACCGAGCGATCCGTCGGGTCGGCGTGCAGGAGCGCATCGACGAAGAACGGGTTGCCCCCGGTGCGCCGATGCAGCTCGTGCGCATCGGTCGAGACGTCCGCCGGCTCGGCACGGACCTCGCCGGTGCCATCGGGGTCGAGGCCGTCGAGCGGTGTCGCGTCGGCGCGGAGAACAACGGCGCGGCGGAGCAACGTGTCGACGCCCGCCACGCTGAGAGGCTCGAGCGCGAGCTCCGTGACCCGGTCGTGCTGGCGCAGCGCCGCCAGGAGCTCCGTGTGCGCCCCGTCTCCCCACGGCGACGACGGCCGCGAGGTGACGACCAGCAGCACCGGGACGTCGGCGAGCGCGTCGAGCAGCGGTGGGAGCGCGAGGACGGTCACGGGGTCGAGGAAGTGGAGGTCCTCGATCACGAGCAGCGCCGGCCCGCCGGCGACGAGCGAGCGCACCACGCTCGCGACCGCATCGGCGAGCGCGTGCGAGGGCTCGTCGCGGGGATCGATCGTGCCCGCCAAGCGGCCGAACGGGGCGTCGAAGGACCGCTCGGTGCGATGGCCGTCGACGAACTCCACCTGCCACTCGGGGCCGAGCTCGCTCCGGAAGGCGGTGTGCAGCGTGGACTTGCCCAAGCCCGCCTCGCCGGTGACGAGCACCAGCCGGATGCCCTCCGTCCGCACCTGCTCGGCGACCCCGCGCAGCGCGTCGAGCTCTCTCGTTCGCTCCACGAGCGCCGGACGATCGGTCATCATCACGATGCCGTCGGCTCCGTTCCGTGCACCAGGGCGCGGAGCTGGGTGCGCCGCTGGACACCCAGCGTCGCGAACGCACCGGTGAGCACGTTGCGCACGGTCTTCTCCGCGATGAAGAGCTCGGCCCCGATCTCGCGGTTCGATCGTCCCGCCGCGGCCAGCAGCACGATCGTCCTCGCCCGCTCGTCGAGCGCCGCCAACGGATCCGCGACGACGGCGGGGATCGCGTCGAGGCGCTCGCGCAGCAGGCCCAGATCGGCGACGTGCTGCCCGAGCGCGAAGTCGTGCACGAGCTGCTCGGCCTTCGCGAGGGCGGCCGCCGCCCCGGCGCGCGCCGGATCGAGCGGGCCCTGGCACTCGGCGATCGCGAGGTGCTCTTCGGCGGCGAGGCTCCACGCATCGAGGGCCAGCGGACGGCGCTCGGCGATCGCATAGCCCGATCCGGCCCGTTCGAAGGAGGACGCGGCGCCGCGGTGGTCGTCGTCCGCCCGGCGGACGAGGCCCTCCGCGAGGTCTGCGAGCGCGCGGATGCCGGGCTGCGCGACGACGCGGGCGAGCTCGTCGGCGCGCTCGCGCAGCGCGGCGAGCCCGTCGCGATCGCCGACGAGCGTGGTCGCGATCAGCCACGGGTGCACCACGTCGACGGTCTGCTCCTGGATCGGTGACCACATGGCGGCGGACGACCTGGTGAAGGCACCGATCGCTGCGGTCGGGTCGCCCTCGAGCAGGTGGGTGCGACCGGCCAGCATGAGCATCGGCACGAGGAAGTAGCGGTCGTCGAAGGCCTCGGCGACCGGCAGCACGATGTCACGGCAACGAACCGCATCCTCCTGGTCGCCCCGCGTGACGGCGGCGATCCACTCCACGCCCTGGCTGAAGAGCGTGAGGACGGGGAGCTCGAGGGCCGCGAGCTCGGCCGCGAGGCGTGACGAGATCTCGTGCTCGCCGCGGATCGCGTGGATGAACGCCGTGCCGGTCTGCATGTTGCCCCAGTAGTCGGGTCCACCGGCGCGTCGGGCGATCGACAGCGAGTCCCGGCTCGCGTCGATGGCGGTGGCCAGGTCGCCGAGCGCGAGGTGCATCCGTGCGGAGCGGCCCAGGGCGACCGTGGCCGTGGCGAGCTCGCCCGCCGCCTTGGCCTTCGTCGCCGCCGCTGTGAAGGCAGCCGCGGCCCCCTCGAGGTCGCCGGCGTAGCCGACCACGAGGAGGGCGTCCGACTCGACCATCGGGTCCCCGATGGCGTGGGCTTCGGCGGCGACCTGCCGGGCCAGCGCGAGCGCTTCGGGGTGGGACCCGGCCTCAGCGAGGCGCTGGGCCTCGACGAGGCGGGCGGACACCTCTGCCCGCTCGGCGTCGGTGGCGGCATCGGGGGCCGGTCGCGCCGCGGCTGCGCGGGCGGCCTCGAGGGCCCCGGCCGTGCCGTTCGCACCCCCCGAGCTCGGATCCCCCGGGCTGGTCCCGGCTGGTTCGTCGGCGGACGCGGCCCCGCCCGTGCTGCGGCCGTCCTGGGCGCGCGCCATGCGCTGGAAGAACGGGTTGCCCCACGTCGCCGCGGCGGTGAACGACGGCCCGGTGGCTCGGTCGGCCGCCTGCCCCTGCCCAGCCCAGCGCTGGGCGAGCACCGTGTCGCCGGCCAGTGCCGCGGCGGCCGCCGCCCGTTCGAGCAGCGGTGCGCGCGTGCGCGCGTCATCGGGATCGGTCCCGGCGAGGGCGATCTGGTAGAGCTCCACCGCGCTCGCGTGCAGGCGCTGGCCGTGGCGTCGATCGGCGGCCCGGAGCGCGACCGGCGCCGCGCGCTCGAGCTCACCGGCCGCGGCCCAGTGCCGGGCGAGATCCTCGTCCGTGCTCGTCACCTCGGTGGCGAGGACCTCGGCGATCTCGCGATGGCGGGCCCGACGTTCGCCCGGCGCGAGGGGGGTCAGCAGCGCGTCCGCGAGCAACCCGTGGCGCAACCGCAGTGACTGCCCGTCGGACAGCGCGAGGCCGCGGCCGAGCAGCTCGGACGCAGCCCGGCCGTCCCGGTCGAGCTCGCGCACGATGGTGAGCGCGAGCGGGCCCCCGGCCACGGCCAGCGACGTCGCGAGCTCGATGGCCGCGGGGGAGAGGCTGGCGAGGTCGCCGGCGATCACCGCCGCAGCACGCGACCCCTCGGCCGTGGCCCCGCTTCGGATGAGCGTTTCGGCCAGGAAGGGGTTGCCGCCACTGCGGGCGAAGAGCGCCTCGACGTCGCCTGCGTACCCGGCGGCCCCGGCGAGGGTCGCCACCCCGTTGATCGAGAGGGGGGTGACGCGCAGCTCGGTAGCGAGGGGGTGGCGCAGCAGGGTCGACACGGCGCGCGCATGCGGGCTCCCCAGCGGGTGGCTGCCGAGCCGGTAGGTCGCCGTGATCAGGATGGGTTCGCCCTGCGTCACCGAGAGCAGGTGCTGGAGGGCGCCGATGGTGACCGGATCGACGAACTGCAGGTCGTCGACGATCAGCGCGAGGGGACCGTCCGCTCGGCGCTCGGCGAGGCCGTCGGCCAGCGAGCGGGCCAGCGCGCGAGCGGGGTCGCCCGAGGGATCCACCTCGTCGAGCAGCGGACCGAACGGCGCCGACAGCGAGGGGGCGGTGGCGTCCCCTCCGACGCGTTCACGAGTCCACGGCGCAGGCAGGCGCGAGACGTGCTCGGCCGCGAGCCGCGTCTTGCCGGCACCCGCGTCGCCCGTGAGCAGGACCAGCCGGGTCGTGGGTTCCCGCCGGACGTCGGCGGCCACGGCGTCGAGCGCGGCAAGCTCGCGATCACGCTCGACCAGGGGGAGGCCCGGACCCGCAACGGTTGGCACCGCCAAAGCATTCCATGTCGGACCGCTCCCCATGGTGGTCGGTGGGTGGGATCTCGGTGCGCACAGCTTCGCCGCCCTCATGACCGCCTCCAGTGGCTCGGGTGCGTGCGATCTCCTACGCAGCGCGAGCCGTTCCGGTTCTGGGGTGGGAGGCGGTTCCTGAAGACGGCCGGCGGACGCGCGAGGGCGACTGCCTCAGCAGTCGCCCTCGGAGGTCTCAGCACGACACCTTCCGGCCTCCACGCCGCCGGGTCGATGGTGACCGCCGGCGCGTGGAGAGAGGACCGTCAGAGCGCGCCTGAGACGGCTCGGGTGTAGTTCGCGCCGCCGCGGATCGAGTCGCTCTCGGCATCGGTCGCCTCGAGGTCGGCGACGACCTCACGCTCGAGCTCGAGGCGCTTGGTGCTCGGGGCCGGCTTCTTCGGTGTCTTCACGGGCGTGTCTCCTTGGTCGTCAGGTGCACGGGGCTCGGTCACGACGGGCGTGGCCCGCGCGACGTGCTCGTGACCATGGTGCGTGGTCGCGCTCGATCGGCGGTAGGGACACATGTCCCGACGCGCTCAGCCGAGGGTCAGGACGGCAGCCGCATCCCCGGTCGGCTCCTGCACCAAGGTGTAGGCGATGCCCGGCAGCCCCTGGAAGAGGCTCGTCGAACAGCGCCGACCGACTCGATCGCGGGCGCCGGGGGGCACCCCGCCCTTCGCGTCACCGACGAGGACGAGCGCATCGTCCAGCACCCGTTCCGCGAGCGCCTGGGCGCCTTCGGCGAACCCGGCGGGGTCCGTCGCGCCCGCCAGCAGCAGCCGGCCGGCCTGGCCGCAGCAGAGGTGATCGGCCGCCGGGAACCGGCCGTCGACGGGGTCGAGGCACTCGGCGGGTGCCGAGCGCCCGAGACGCTGCCGGACGTACCGGGTGCCCGCCGCGCCGTAGCACCAGCAGCTCCACGGCTCGGGGTCATCCGGCTGGCGTTCGTCACGCCAGTTGCCGATGCGCTCATCGAACGAGGCGTCCTCGAACGCGATCGTGGCGTCGACGACCCCGGCGATCTCGTCGACCCGGTGATCGAGGATCGGCGCCGAGCGGTCGAGGGCGAGCATGATCCCGCTCGTGCCGTGGCCGAGGCCGACGATGTGGTGGCCGTCGAAGATCGGCCAGACCGTTCCCCAGGGCAGGACGACGGACGCGTCCAGCAGGAGGTCGACGAGACGGCGACCGGTCGCCGCCAAGAGCTCCCCGGCGACCGCCCTGGCCTCAACCA
>CAYUOL010000336.1:0-7059 GCA_964446345.1 uncultured Iamiaceae bacterium
CGCCGAGCTCGAAACCGAGATCGGCCGTGGCGCGCATCCCGGCGAGGTCGAACACATCGTGTTGCGTACACGCCCCGCCAAGAACCACACCCCCGCCGACAAGCTCATCGCCGACTGGCGGGCACGCGCCGAAAGAGCCGGTCTGACCAGCGATGATCTCGACCGGCTCGCCCCACCCATCCGTGAACCGGATACCCAACGGGATAGCCAACCGGATAGCCAGCGGGATAGGACAGAGACCGTCTACCGACTCCTCGCAGCCGATGACGGGATCTGTGCCGGTGGGTCGGTGTTCGCCCGAGCCGACGCCATCGCCGCGGTCGCGAACGTCGGGGTCCCCGATCCCGACGGTGTCGCCCAACCACTCCTCGGTGGCGCGACCCAGGTCCTCGAGCTGACCGACGGGTTCCTCGCGTCTGGTCATGTGGTCGCGCTCACCGACGGCGACGAGCCGCTGTTCACCACCCGAGCGATGCTCGAGATGCAGAACCGCATCGCAGCACGGTTCCGGGCCGGTCGCCACGAAGGCACCCACCACGTCACCGACCACCACCTCGCCACCGCGCTCGCCGGCCACCCGCATCTGACCGGTGAACAGCGCGACCTGGTTCGGTCGTGGTGCCAAAGCGGCCACCGGTTCCAACCCGCGATCGGCCGGGCTGGCACCGGCAAGACCACCACCGTCGCTGCCTGCGCCGATGCCTGGCGAGCCGCCGGCTACCGCGTCGTCGGTGCCGCGGTGAAGGGCGAAGCCGCCCGCACCCTCGCGGCGGCCACCGAGATCGAGTGCGAGACCGTCGCCTGGTACCTCGCCCACACCGACCCCGACCACCCACCCCTCGACGCCCGCACCGTCCTCGTCATCGACGAAGCCTCCACGCTGCACGACCAAGCCCTCGACACGCTCATGGACATGGCCACTCGCGCCGGGGCCGCCGTGCGTCTCGTCGGCGACCCCGCTCAACACGGCGCCATCGCCGCCGGAGGGATGTTCCGGGTGCTGTGCGAACGCCACCCCCACATCACCCCCGAACTGACCACCAGCCACAGGCTCCAACACCCCAGCGACCGAGCCGCCGCCGATGCGCTCCGTCGAGGCGACATCGATACCGCGTTCGACGCCCTCGCCGCAGCCGGACACCTCCACGTCGTCGGTGATGACCTGACCATGTACCGCCAGGTCCTCGGCCGCTGGTGGGACGCCCACCGCAACGGCGACGACCACCCCATGGTCGACCGGCGCAACACCACCCGCCGCCAGCTCAACCGCCTTGCCCACCTCCTGCGCCAAGTGAACGGCGAACTCGGCGACGACCAGATCCCCGCCAGCGGAGGACGCAGCTTCGCCACCGGCGACCGCGTCACCGCCCGCGCCCCCAACCGGGCCCTCCACGTCGACGGCGACCGCCACGCCTATGTCCGCAACGGCGCCCTCGGCACCATCACCGCCACTCGCCACGACCCGCAGCGACCGGAGACGGATCGGGTCACCGTCGACTTCGACGGCATCGGCACCATCGAGTTGCCCCGCAGCTTCTTCGACCACCACCGCACTGCCGCCGGCCGAGTCGAGGTCGGCATCGACCACGCCTACGCGCTCACCAGCTACGCCGTGCAGGGCTCCACCAGATCGGTCTCCACCAGTCGAGTCGACGCCACGGCCACCCGCGCCGAGACCTACGTCGACATCACTCGAGGCCGCAACGCCAACCACCTCTACCTCACCGCAGCCAACGACCCACTCGACGGCGAAGCCCTCCCCCGCATCCCCGCCCCACCCGCCGACATCGCCGTCGCCGACCGGCTCCACCGATCCACGGGCGAGCTCACGGCCTGGGAACTCGCCCACCCCGTCGACCCTGCTCTGGCCGGTCAGGCGATCGAGCGGTAACGCCGCGGGGTTTGTTGTCGATTTTGACCCCCGATCGCGGCTTACCCAGGTACGGAAACGCACAGGAGGCCCAGTCCGATGACCACCGCATCTGCCGACACCCCCGCCGAGGTCCTCACCGTCGAGGAAGCGGCGGCGATTCTTCGCATCAGCCGCAACGCCGCCTACGCGGCGGCCCGTCAGTGGCGCGCCACCGGCGGCGAGACCGGCCTGCCCTGCATCGATATCGGCCGCACACTCCGGGTGCCCCGCGCCGATCTCGACCGGCTGCTGGGTCGCCACGGCCCGTCTCAGGCCGTCGCGTGATCGGTCCACAATGGCGGTCATGAGCTTCGATGGGTGGCTACCCGCACCAGGCCAGGCCCGCGGGGCTCACTTGATCGAGTTCCTCGAGGCACTGCTCGTCCGCTGCGAGGAGCTGGCCGAGGGCCGCGATTGGACGCAGGTCGCGGTCGGGGCTCGCGACATGCTGGACGCGATCCGATCAGCAGTCGCCACCGAGCCGCCCGGCATCGCGGTGTTCGACTTCGCCGCTGAGACTGTTCATGCCCACCTCACCACGGTGGGCGCCGCGTTCGACGACGTGGACCCGTTGGTCGCCGCGGTGGCGTGTGCCCGAGCGGTCGATGACATCTGGGGCGATGATCTGGCCGCGGAGTGGGCCGAGCTCTTGGCCTCGCGCGGCGACAAGATCGAGCCGGGCGACATCGTCATGTCCGCGGGCAGCGATCACATCGCTGACCTGTACTCGCTGGGACGGGCGTTCTCGGCACCTCGGTTCCGCGCCGCTGACGGTGCAGGCCGGACGCGCCGGGCAGGGATCTACCGGCCGCAGCCGGGAGTCCCTTCGGTCCTGGTGGATCGTTCGCTCAGCCGAGTGCTTGCGCCGGCGCTCGCGACCGGTGACCAGCGGGCACGTCCATGGGTCGCCGGGGTACCGAACGCGTCGAGCGCTGAGTGGGAATTCGACCGGCCACCGATCCGGCCCCGCGACCGTGCCGGCCACCTCGAAGCCACCGAGCGCGTGGTGGCCGACGCGTTTGGCCTCGACGCGGCGGTCGTGGTCCTGCCCGAGTTCAGCGGGTACGTCGATGTCATCGACCGGCTGCGCCAAGCACGCCCGCAGCGACCGACCCTCGTGGTTGCTGGCAGCGGCCACGAGTCGACAGGCAAGACCCTCCGCAACGTCGCATCAACCTGGATCGCTCGACCCGACGGGACGATCCCGCCCGACCAGCCCATCCGCACTCTCAAGCGTGTCCCATACGACGGGGCGCTGGGAACCGAGCCGCTGACCGATGTCGCATCCACGATCACGGTGCACATCTCGGGGCCGTGGCGCATGGCCATCGGTATCTGCCGGGACCTCTGCGACCCTGCCATCACCGACGCGTTGGCCCAGCTCGGCGTGAACCTGCTGGTGGTCCCGGCCTGTTCACCCAAGACCACGAACCTGGCCCGCGGCGCCGAGGCCGTCGCCGTCGACGCCGGAGGCTTCGCGCTCGTCGCCAACGGACCCCCGACCTTCGAGCAACCGAACCGGCCACCAGCGAAGGTCGCCACGGCGATCTGGTGCACGCCCCTTGACCGGACCGAACCGCGCCTCATGGCCAGCACCGATACCGCCGGGGTCGTCCTCGTCGACCTCGACGGCCACCGTCTCATCCCGAACCCCTGGCCCTGAACCACGGATAGTAAACAGATAGTTGCTATCTCGGTTGGTGGTTCGTACCATTGGGTTCGAGACCACAGCGCACCCGAGGAGGTGCCCCGATGCCCCGCCCATCTCCCACCGATGCCAAGGCCACGGACCTGATCCAGTTGATCGGTGCCCCAACGCGAACCGACTCCCTGGCTCGTGGCTGTGGCCGCACGCTCATCGCTGGGCCATCACGACCGGCACTGCTCGAGCTGCTCGGAGAGCTCGGCGCGTGGGAGCACCGCCTGGCATCGGAGGCCGCGACGACGACCGACCCGGTCATGGCAGCCGAGACCCGCGGCGCGGTCCACGCCCTTGCGCTGGTCGTTGAAGCCGCGGCCGAAGCCGCACGCAGCACCTCGGTGCCCACCAACGAGGTTCTGCTCGCCGAGCTCGCGGCTGCACCCAGCGCGATGCTGCCCAGCGAGCTGGCCGACACGCTCCAGCTGTCACGCCAGACCGTCACCCAGGCGCTGCGTCGCCTGGCCGACAAGGGCCTGGTCCGCAAGCACGCCGGCCCCAAGGCCGACGGCCGCACGGTCCCCTACGAGCTGACCCCATCGGGTCGACGCCTGGCCGCGGCGCCTGGCTGACCGCACCACGCCGGTCGGGCCAGGCGACCGCTGGCTCACAGGTCGAGGACCCAGGTGCTCCACAAGACGACGTCGGGCTGGTCTTGGAGCCGGGCCGGTTCGCGAACGATCCCCGAGATGATCTGGCCGATCCGGGCAGCGACTTCGCGGTCGCGCTGCGCGAGCACGTCCGGGGCGATCGCCGCGTACGCGCCCTCGGAGAACACGTGCACCACACCGTTGACGTGGTGGGTTTCGGCCCGGTAGCCCCGGGCGCGGAGGTGCTTGCGGATCGCCCGGCGGAGCGCTTCGACGTGTTCGACCGGGGCGCCCACCACCCGTGAGCACCCGAACGTCTCCACCGTGTCGGCCACGACCGACGCCAGCAACTCCATCCCGTCGGGAGCTTCTACGGGCGCGAACCACGTGTCGATCACCCGCAGACACGACCGACACGTCGGCACCAGCGAGATCACCTGCCAACGACGGAACGTGCCGCCGTCACCCGCGGCCATCTCGACCCACCCACGGCCGCACAAGGTCTTGGGCGACCAGCGCTCGCGATACAGCGCAGCCTGGTCATAGCCGGCAACGACCTCCGGTGGCTCGACGTACTCGGCGCCGGTCGCTTTCACCGCCGCCCGCCGATCATCACCGTCGCACAGCGACGCCAGGTGCACTTCCGCTCCGCTGGTCTCGACCAACAGAAGGTCGTGTCCCAGCACCTCGATCACGTTCACATCGCTGGTCACGACCGCTCCCCCTCTCCGCTCTCGGCCACGACTGTGGCCTCCGTCGAGGTGTCCATGACGGGGGTGTCGTCGCCGAGCGGGGCCAGGTGCGACACGGCGGCATGAGCCGCGGCGATGCAGCGGCCCAGTGCCCGCCCGTACTCGTCGGCTCTGACCATCTCGTCCGCCGCGACAGCCAGCAACGACGTCGCTGTCTCGGAGGTCTCCGAATCGCTGCGGGTCGATGACCGAAACGCGGGCCGCTGGAACGTGCGGGCCAGCTGATCACACACCTGGGGCAGTCGGTCGACGAGCACACCCAGCTCGCCCAACAGCCGGTAGGTGTCGCCCACGTCCTGCCACCCAACCGTGCCCGCCGATGGCGCGGCAAGGGTGGCGCGGTTCATCATGCGCACCGCTTCGGCCGCGATCTCCGCCATCGTCGAGGGGTCCTCAATGCCACCCAACGCCTCGAGCACACCTTCGACACCGAGTGGGGTCACCTTCCCTGACGGCCCGTTTACCGTCGCCACGGCGGTCCCCATCGCGTTCCTGACCATGTGGGCGTTGCGCAGCACCTGCGCGAACGCGACGGCCGCTTCGGCCTGCATGCCCGGCAACACGTGCTGGTACACCGACATCGTGAACGCCGGGTTCGAATGCCCGAGCCGTTCGCACACCACCTTCACCGACACCCCCGCCTGCAACAGCAGCGTCGCATGGGTATGGCGCAGGTCGTGCAAGGTGATCTCGGGGACCGCGATCCTCGCGACGACTCGGTCGAAGGTCTGGCTGAACACGTCAGGGTGGATCCACGTGGTGTCGGGCTTGGAGAACACCAACGCCTCCTCGCCGATCGGTCCACCGGCCTCGAGCTCACGGGCCTTGCGCCACTGGCGGAGGACCTCGACGGTCTCCTCTTCGATGTCGATCGTGCGCCGCCCCGACCCGGTCTTCACATCGGAGATGTGCATCTCATAGGCCACCGACACCAACGCCTGGCGCACCGACAGACGGTTCGCGTCGAGGTCGAGGTCCTTCCAACGCAACCCCAACAACTCACCCCGGCGCATCCCCGTGTACGACGCCAGATGGAACGCCGGGGCGAGACGGTGCGCCTCGATCGCTTCGAGGAACACGTCGAGCTGCTCCGCGGTCCACGCCTTGATCTCGATCTGCTTGCGGGCGCCGACCTTGGGCGGATCGGCCAGCGCGGCGACGTTGCGGATCACCAGGCCCTTGCGCTCCGCGTCCGCGAGCGCCTTGTGCACCACCAGGTGGATCGACCGCACCGTCTTCGGTGCCAGACCCTCACCGGTGCGAGTCGCCGCCTTGCGGCCCCGCACCAGAAGCGACGCGTACAACGCGTCGAGGTCGCTCGCGGTCAGCTTCTCCAACGGCATCTTGGCCAGCGCCGGCAACACGTGCAGCTCGATGTTGCGCCGATACGAATCGAACGTGCTCTTGCGGATCTGGCTCTCCTGGATCGGCAACCACCGCCCCGTCAGGTACTCACCCAGCGTCAGCTTCTCGGTCGCGACCGACACTCCCTGGTTGCGGCGCTTCACCAGATCGGTCACCAGCTTCTCCGCGTCGCTGCGACGCGGACCCGCCGAGACCCACTTGCGCTTCTCCTTGCCCGTACCGGGGTCGACACCGTCGTAGACGACCGCGTAGTAGCTCTTGCCCTTCTTGACGACATAGCCGCGCATGGCTGTTCCTTCGAGGTAGTCCAGAAGGAACGCCGAGCAGCCTTGCGTCCGCACCCGGGGCGTTCGACGGGCAACGCGGGACTGTGCCGATCAGCCTACGCCCACTCGGGGGAACGGTCTACCGGCCCCTTCGACCCGCGCGTTCTACCGAGAACCCGAAGATCACCCCAACCGCCCTCCCCAAGCCCCGCGAGCGGTCCGAACCCAGGCCACGCAAGGACGGCCGTCATCCCGGCCCGGAAGGTCCCGTCACGGACCTTCGTGGGCTGTACCAGCCGATCCGGTAGAAAACCCGGTAGAAGATCGGGGGAACAGGCAGCAGAAAGGCCCTCCCCGATTCCTCGGAAAGGGCCTTTGACCTGCTGTTTCAGATGGTGGCGGGGGCAGGATTTGAACCTGCGACCTTCGGGTTATGAGCCCGACGAGCTACCAGACTGCTCCACCCCGCGGCGTG
>CAYUOL010000337.1:0-7046 GCA_964446345.1 uncultured Iamiaceae bacterium
GTGGTCGCCCCACGAGGGCGGCACACTCTGACACGTTCGCTTGTCGGGCTGCACGAAAGGAACGATGGCGGGTCGTTTTTGCCTCGAGCCGGCGCCGCGGCGCGAGGGCGGTGCGGCCCCGCCCCGGCGCAGGGCGGCGCGCCGTGTCACTCCATGAACATGACCTTCAGGTCGTCGTAGGCCTCGACGCAGTGCCCGGCACCGAGCACCACGCACTCGAGGGGGGCGTCGACCAGGTGCACCGGGATCTCGGTCTCCTGCTCGAGGCGCAGGTCGAGGCCCTGCAGCATGCCGCCCCCACCGACCAGGTAGATGCCCTGCTGGATGAGGTCCTGCGCGAGCTCCGGGGGCGCCTGGCCGAGGCACGCGATGACGGCGTCGACCATCGCCGAGACCGGCTCGTCGATCGCCTCGCGCACCTCCTCGGCGGAGAGGATCACCGTCTTGGGAAGGCCGCTCATCAGCTCGCGGCCGCGGACCTCGGCGGAGTACTCCTGCTCGGTCGGCCAGGCGGAGCCGATCGTGACCTTGATCTCCTCCGCCGTGCGCTCACCGATCGCGATGCCGTACTCGCGCCGGATGTAGGTCTGGATGCTGGCGTCGATGTCGAAGGACCCCACCCGCACGGCTTCGAGGGCGACGACGCCGCCGAGCGAGATGAGCGCCACCTCGGTGGTGCCACCACCGATGTCGATGACCATGTTGCCGAGCGGCTCGTTGATCGGGAGCCCCGCGCCGATCGCCGCCGCCATGGGCTGCTCGATGAGGTGGGCCTCGGTGGCCCCGGCGCGCCGGGCGGCCTCGATGACCGCGCGCTGCTCGACCATCGTGATGGCGGACGGGACGCAGATGACCACGCGCGGGCGGTTGAAGCGGGAGATCTTCACGCGCTGGAGCAGCAGGCGGATCATCCGCTGCGTCACCTCGAAGTCGGTGATGGCGCCCTTGCGCAGCGGGCGCACGGCGACGATGTAGCTGGGGGTGCGGCCGATCATCTGCCACGCCTCCGTTCCCATCGCGAGGACGTCCTGCGTGCGGCTGTTGAGCGCGATCACGGACGGCTCGTTGAGGACGATGCCCTCGCCGCGCGCGTACACGAGGGTGTTCGCGGTGCCGAGATCGATTGCGAGGTCGCGGGCCAGGGCTCAGCGCTCCTCGTCGAGGTAGGGGTGCTCGCTCTTCGACTGGTACTGGCGCGCTTCCTTGAGCTTCCGGGCGAGGTCACCCTGCTCGGGCGCCGGGACGATCGGCTCGGGGCGTTGGCTGGCCTTCTTGCGGGGGCGGCCGTCGAGATCGCCGCCGAGCGCCCCCATCTCGCGCTGGAAGTCGTCGATGCTGGACATGAACGTCTTGGGCTTGCGGTAGCGCGACGCCCACACGATCAGGGACACCACGACGGAGAACCCCACCGCGATCAGGAGGTAGGCGAGGTTGCTCACGCCGCACCCTCGTGGCGGGCGGGAGCGCCGACCGCCGGGGAGGCGCCGGCCGGGTTCGCCGGCAGATCGGTGATCGGCTGCGCATCGAGGCCCCACTCGGAGCGGACCTCCGCGCCGTCGACCCATGTTTCCTTCTTCCAGATCGGCACCGTGGCCTTCAACGTGTCGATGCCGAACCGGGCGGCGGCGAACGCGTCATCGCGATGGGGCGCCGACACGGCCACCACGACGGACGACTCGCCGACGGCGACGGGGCCCGTGCGGTGCAGCAGGGCGACGCGCCCGAGCGATGGCCAGCGGGTGCGCATCTCGGCGACGATCGCCGCCAGCCGAGGAACGACCTCTTCGTCGTAGGCCTCGTACTCGAGCACGGTGACGCCCTCGCGGGCGGTGCCGGAGGCCGCGTCACCGGAGTGGTCGCGGGAGGTGCCGCTGAAGGTCACGACCGCTCCGCACGACGGCAGCACGACCCAGGAGCCGGCCGCCTCGACCGGCAGCACGCGGGTCGTGAGGCCGACCCAATCGTCGCCGGTCGCCGGAGGAGGGAAGCTGTCCACGGCGCGCAAGAGTAGTGCGGGGCGCGCGTCGCTCCGGCATTGGCCGCGGCGCCGCTCGGCCTCCCGACGGGCCGCTCCGCGCGCACCTGCACCGCCCGCGCGCGGCGCTCGGCGCCATCACCCGCGACCCCAGGTCGGTGGGCGATCACTAATCTGCGCCTCCATGGCTCTCGACGACGATGCGGAGGACGACGCCCCGTTCGGCGCGCCCCTTCCGCCCGATGACCGCCTCTGGCGGCATCCGTCCGAGATGGGTTCTGACGGCGCGAAGCAGCACATCGTGCTCGTTTCGAAGGGCGGCACGTCCGTCGCCCGCACGATCCTTATCGCGTTGTTCGCCAGCCTCGTGGGCGCGGCGACCACGCTCGCCGTGGTCGCCTCGACCGACGCGTTCGTGCGCGAGAACAAGAGCACCAGCTCGGTCGAGCTGCGCGAGGTCCCCCCGCTCTCCCCCGGCCAGACCGAGCTCGCCATCGCGGACAAGGTGCTCCCGGCGGTCGCCCGGGTCGAGGCCACCGGACCGAGCGGCGTCGTCAACGGCACGGCCGTGGTGTTCCGCAGCGACGGCCAGCTCATCACCACCGCCGACCTCGTCGACGCGAGCAAGGTGGTCGTGTACCTGAACGACGGCACGAAGCTCGACGCCACGGTCGCCGGACGATCCGCCGAGGCGGACATCTCGATCCTCAAGGTCGACAAGACCGGGCTGCCGGTGGCGGTCGGCACGCAGCGCAAGGTGCTCTTCGGTGACCGCACGGTGATGATCGACGCCTCGAAGCCGACGCGCGGCCCGGAGATCACGGTGGGCGTGGTGACCAAGGAGAGCACGGAGGTCACCTCGCAGGAGAAGCCGACGGTCTACGGCCTCATCCAGACCACCACCCGGGCGAGCGTGACACCCCGCAGCGCCGGCAGCCTGCTCATCGACACCGGCGGCACCGTGATCGGCATGATCACGAGCCGTGCCGAGCCGGCGGCGGCTCCGACGCCCAGCATCAACGGCACCAAGACCGTCGCCGGCTCGCTGTCCACCTCGCAGGACGAGGGCAACGCCCTGCACTTCGCCACCGCCGCCGACTACGCGTGGGACATCGCCGGGCAGCTCGCCGACAAGGGCGGGGTCGTCAAGCCCTGGATGGGGCTCCGGGGGATCGACATCGACCGCGAGGCCGCCAACCAGATGAACATCGTCGGCGGCATGCGCATCACGTGGATCGACAGCGACAGCCCCAGCCGCGCTGCGAACCTCCGCCAGGACGACGTGGTCGTCGCCGTCGACGACGACAACGTGCTGAGCTACAACGACTTCATCGTGGCGCTGCGGCGCAAGGAGCCGGGTGCGCAGGTGAAGATCACGATCATCCGCAACAACGAGGCCGACACCAAGCTGGCCACGGTGGCGGGCAAGCCCGAGCTCTGACCTAGTAGCGTCGCGCCGAGGGGGCGGCGGCGAGTTGCGCGGCGCGGACACGGACGGGGTGCTCATGGTGCATCGGCGCGGGAGCTTCGGATCACCGCTGCGGACCTGCGGGCAGGTCGGGCGGGCCTGCGGGTTGGCGTGGTGCCTCGTGGTGCTGGCGTCGCTCGTCGTGGCCTCTGGCGGCGCACGGGCGGAGGCGGCGAGCCCCCTCGGCACGGTCACGATCGTGCCCGGGACGGGTGTGGTGCACCCCGAGGCGATCACGGCGGGCCCGGACGGCAACCTGTGGTTCGTCAACGCCGGGGCGCCGTGGATCGGCCGGGTCACGCCCGGCGGCGAGATCACGAGGTTCACCGACACGCGCATCCGCGGCGCCGCGGGGATCGCGGCCGGCCCCGACGGGAACCTCTGGTTCACCAACAGCGGCGCCGGCTCGATCGGCCGCCTCACCCCGGCCGGTGGCTTCACGTTCTTCACCGCCGCGACCGTGGTGGGGCCCACCGACATCGCCGCCGGCCCCGACGGGGACCTGTGGTTCACCAACAGCACGGGCAACTCGATCGGCCGGATCAGCGTGGCCGGGGCGATCACCGACTACCCGTTGGCGCCGCACCCGATCTTCGTCCCCCCGGGTTCCTACAAGGACCACCCGTCCCGCATCACGGCCGGACCCGACGGCAACATGTGGTTCCTCAACGGCGGCGAGTACAACGCCAAGCTGGGCTTCATCGGCGCCTCGGTCGGGCGGATCACCACCGACGGGACCGTCTCGTACTTCTCGAGCGGTGGCGGCTCCCCGTCGGCGATCACCACAGGACCCGACGGGAACGTGTGGGTGACCCAGCAGAGCGGCTCGATCGTGCGCTTGACGCCCGCAGGGGTGCTCACGTCCTTCACGGACCCGGGGATCAAGGCGGCGTCGGCGATCGCGGCCGGCCCCGACGGGAACCTGTGGTTCACCAACCTGGGCACCGACCCGGACTACCTCGATGCCTCCGTCGGCCGGATCACGCCGGCCGGGGTCGTGACCCCGTACTCGGGGACAGGCATCGTCATGCCGCGCGCGATCACCGCGGGCCCGGACGGCAACCTGTGGTTCACCAACGTGCTGGGCAACTCCATCGGGAGCGTCACCACCGCAGGAGCCGTCACGAACCACACGAGCGTGGGCAACGGGATCCTGCAACCCAGTGGGATCACGAGCGGCCCCGACGGGAACCTCTGGTTCACCAACAACGGAGGGAACAGCATCGGCCGCGTCACCACGGCAGGTGGCGTCGCCACCTTCACGGCGGCCGGGATCGACCACCCCGCCGGGATCACGACCGGCCCCGACGGCAACCTGTGGTTCGTCGGCGCCGGGTCGCCGCCCGGCTACGCGGCGACCATCGGGAAGAGCACGCCGGCCGGCATCGTCACCACCTACGCCGCAGGCGCGACGAGCGGGGCCGACATCGCAGCCGGCCCGGACGGGAACCTGTGGTTCACGACCGCGGACGCAGTCGGACGGAGCACACCCGCGGGGGTCGTCACCATCTACAAGGGCAACGGCGCGACCGGGATCGCGGGCGCCCGAGGGATCGCAGCCGGGCCCGACGGCAACCTCTGGTTCGCCAACCACGACTTCGGTTGGATCGGCAGGATCACGACCGATGGGGTGATCACCAACTTCCCGATCGGGACGGGGTTCAATCGGCCGACGGACATCGCTGTCGGTCCGGACGGGAACCTGTGGTTCACGAACGAGGGGAACGGGTCCATCGGTCGGATCACCACGACCGGCTCCGTCACGGCCTTCCCCATCGGAACGGGGTCCGCGTACCTGCATGGGATCGCTGCCGGTCCGGACGGGAACCTGTGGTTCACGTTGAGCGGCAGCACCGATCCTGTCGGACGGATCACGCCGACGGGGGTCGTCACCCGGTACGGCGGCCGGAGCATCAGCGATCCCCGAGGCATCGCCGCCGGCGCGGACGGGAACATGTGGTTCGCCAGCGCCGGCAACAGCTCGATCGGCTCGATCGGAACGCAGGTGAGCGCGCCAGGAGCGCCCACGGCGGTGACGGCGACGGCCGGCCGCACGAGCGCGAACGTGGCATGGTCCGCGCCGGCCTCGGACGGCGGCGCCGCCATCGTCGGCTACACCGTGACGGCGTCGCCCGGCGGAGCGACGTGCTCGTGGACCAGCGGCCCACTGGCCTGCACGGTCCCCGGGCTGACCGGCGGCATGAGCTACACGTTCACCGTCACCGCGACGAACGCGGCCGGCGTGAGCGCGGCGTCGGTGGCGTCCGAGCCCGTCACGCCGTGGGACGGCGCCACCTACCACCCGGTGGCCCCGACGCGGATCCTCGACTCGCGCGGCGCCATCGGCGGATGGGGCGCGCCGCTCACGGCCGGTACCCCCCGCAGCCTGTACGTGACCGACCTGGGCGGTGATGCCAACGTGCCGAGCACCGCGACGGCGGTGGTGATGAACGTGACGGTGACCAACGGGTCCGCCGGCTCCTTCGTCACCACCTATCCGGCCGGGACGAGCACCCCGAACGCGTCGAACCTCAACTTCGGGCCCGGGCAGACCATCGCCAACCTCGTCACCGTGAAGCTCGGATCGGGCGGCCAGGTCGCGTTCGCCAACGCCGTGGGGGCGGCCGACGTCGTCGCGGACGTGGTCGGCTACTACGACGCGTCGGACAGCGGCGACCGCTTCACCGGCATCACCCCGACACGCCTGTTGGACTCGCGCGCCGCGACCGGCGGGTGGAACGCCCCGCTCGTCGCGGGCGCACCGAGAGACCTGGTCGTGCGTCAGCCGGGCAACGCCGACGGCGTGCCGGCCACCGCAACCGCGGTCATCGCCAACGTGACCGTCACCGGCGCGAGCGACGGCAGCTACCTGTCGGTGTGGCCCTCCGGGCTCCCCCGTCCCGAGGCGTCGACGCTCAACTTCGGCGTGGGCCAGACCATCCCCAACCTCGCCATCGTCAAGATCGGCGACAACGGGGCGATCCGGCTCGCGAACGCCGTGGGCCACGCCGACGTGATCGTCGACGTGGTCGGCTACTTCGACCCGACCGAGGGGTCGCGGTTCCACCCCATCGACCCCACGCGGATCCTCGACGACCGCGTGCCCATCGGGCTCGCCGGCGCCTGGGGCGCCGGCCAGACCCGGGCGCTTCCTGTCGCCGGCGCGGCGGGAACCGGCATCCCCGCCGGCGCCACCGGGCTGGTCACCAACGTGACCGCCACGGGGGGCACGGCGAACAGCTTCGTCACGGTCTTCCCCGACGGGGTTCCGCTACCGAACAGCTCGAACGTCAACTTCGGGGCCGGCGAGACGATCCCGAACCTCGTCACGGTCAAGATCGCGGCCAACGGGCGCATCGCGCTCGCCAACCAGCTCGGCACCGTGGACATCGTCGCCGACGCCGTCGGCTACTACGCCGTCACCTGACTCATGCCCTGACGGGGCGGCGGCAGGCCGCGCCTCGCCGAGCGAGCGCCGATCGCCCCCACGGTCGGTCGAAGGGATCGCGCGTTCACCGTCGATGAGCGGCGAAGAAGTCGAGGATGAGCGTCGATGCATCGATGCTCTGGGTCGTCGCCCCCAGCGCGTCACCCGGCAGGGCT
>CAYUOL010000338.1:0-7023 GCA_964446345.1 uncultured Iamiaceae bacterium
CGGTAGGCGGGCTCGAGCCCGGCACCGTCGATCACCTCGCGGGCCGCGGGCGGCCACTCGTCGAGGTCGACGGCGTTGTTGTCGAGCGTGATGTTCACGCCCTCGTTCTTCATGCCGTCCGTGTCGCTGAAGTTGTCGACGACGACGTCGTCGCGGATCGTGTCGGTCCACAGGTGGAGCCACCGCGGCGACCGCTCGACCACGTTGCGCGCCACGGTGTAGTCACGCGTGCCCTCGTCGAGGTAGATCGCGCCGTTCATGTGGACGACGCCGTCGACGTGGTTCGCGTAGATCAGCGAGTCCGGCTGGGAGCTGAGCGTGTAGATCGCCCCACCGTCGTTCAACGTGCGCATCACGTCGCGCACGCGGTTGAACGCGATGACGTTGTGGCGGGCGTACGAGTCGGTGCCCCAGCCCCACCCGACGGAGATGCCCGTGTAGGGCAGGTGCGCGATCTCGTTGTGCAGGATCGAGACGTTCGACGCGTAGGTGACGAGCACGCCGACGTTGTCCAGGTACTCGACCGCGACGTCCTCGATCACGTTGTTGCTGATGTCGAAGCGATCGAGGCGGTCGGCGGCGAGGGAGGGCCGGTCGACGAAGTAGTCGGTCTCCCCGACCTGGATGCCGTGGCCCGACACGTCGCGGAAGCGGTTGCCGATCACCCCGATGCCCTGGGCGCCCACGCGCAGGTCGAGGGCTGCGCCGCCGAGGTGGGTGAAGGTGCTGTCCTCGACGCGGATGTCGTGCGCGTAGAGCACGGAGACCGCGCCCGGCACCCGGTGCAACTTGCGCTCGTCGACCGGCACCGCGTCCCCGTAGGTGTGCCACCCGGCCTGGACGACGGGATAGCCGTCGGGCGAGCTCGGGCCGACCCATCCGACGTCGCGGACCGTCAGGCCCCGCAGCTCGACGTCGTGCACCGGCTCGTCGACGGTGCCGGCGATCGACACGACGGTCTCGGTCGTCGCGGCGACGACCCGCGCGGTCGCCAGGTCCTCGCCGGGCCGTGGTCGGTAGAAGAGCTCGTGACGGGAGCGGTCCAGGTACCACTCCCCCGGTTCGTCGAGGAGCTCGTAGGCGTTCTCGATCCACGTCACCGCGGTCATCGTGTCGGGGTCCTTCGCATTGGCGTTCTTCCAGCAGGGCTGGGCCATCGTCACGTCGCGCCCGACCACCTGCGCCACCGGGCAGCGCAGGCTCTTCCACTCCTTGAAGCTCACGACCTCGATCGCCGACGGGTTCCGCCACCCGGCCATGGACGCATCGGGCGTGACGAACCCGGTTGCCGTGCGCCCCCACCCCGTCGGGTTCTGAGGCCCCCGGGCGCGCACGGCGCGGCGGTCGTCCACGAAGACCTGGCGCGTGTCGAGCTCCGCGGGAACCGCGGCCCGGTACGTGCCCGACCCCGGCTCGGTCTCGCTCCACCCCGTCACGGCGGTGCCGCCGCTGAGCACCGGCGGTTCCTCCGACCGCTCGGCCTCGTAGATCACTCGTCCCCCACCCGCACCCGAGTCCTGCGGCGCGAGCTCGAGCGGCGCCGCCATCGCATAGGTGCCGCCCCGCAGGCGCACGACGACGTCCCGTGCGCCGAAGGAGGGCGCTGAGCGCAGTGACCGCAGGTGGTCGCGCGCGCCGACCAGGGAGCACGGAAGCGCTGCGCTGCAGTCCGCGCCGCCGCCGTCCGGGGCGACGTGCAGCACGAGCGCCGCGGGGTCGACGGCCCGCCGCTCCTGGCGCCAGGGGGCGACCTCGATCGCGCGCGGCGGCCGCGCGGTCTGCTCGGTGCGGCGGGTCAGCAGCACCGTGGCTGCGGCGACCACGGCCAGCACGACGACGACCCCGAGGACGACGAGCACCCTGGACCCCGTGGATCCCCTGGGCACCCTGGGCACCCCGGGCGTCCCGGGCACCGCGGGACCATCCGCCACCGGCGCCGAGCGCCCCCGCCGCGACCTGCTCACGCGCTCAGCTGGTCGGCAGCGTGTAGCGGTCGTAGTGGTGGGCGCGCCCCAGCACCACCGCGACGTAGGACTGATCGGGGTTGTAGCTGAAGAAGCCGCGCTGCAGGCCGGCATCGGTGTCGAGCCCGGGGCCCTTCAGGCAGATGTAGATGGCCGCGGCGAGCGCCGCGTCGTACATGTTCTGCGGGTCGATCTTGCCGTCGTCGTTGCCGTCCTGCGCCCATCGCTTCCACGTGCCGGGGATGAACTGCATCGGCCCCACGGCACGGTCGCCGCCCGGATCGTCGTCCAGCGCGCCTCCGTCGGTGTCGGGGACCGAGGCGAACCCGCCCGACCCGTCGAGCTTCGGGCCGTAGATCGGTTCGCTGACGTTGCCCTCGGCATCCACCTTCGATCCGTTGAACGTGCCGTGGCTCGACTCGGTGCGCCCGATGCCGGCGAGCGCGCTCCAGCGCACCCGGCAGGCCGGCGACTCCACCGCCATCTTGTTCGCCGCCTTCACGTACGCGTTGAGCACGACGAAGGGGAAGTCGATGCCCTCGATCTTGGCGGCGAGCCGTGCGTCGGCGACGCCCTTCTTCTTCTGCTCGAGCTCGTTGCGGAACCGGATCTGGTCCGCGATCGCGCGGTCCCGGTCCTTCGCCGCCACGTCGCGGGCGGTCGTGGCCTCGCGGGCGCGTCGATCGATCTCGTCGAGCTCCGCCTGCAAGGTCACCAGCAACGTGGTCTGCTCGCCTTCGACGCGGGTCGCCTCGGCGATCAACGAGAAGTGGTGCCGCTCGGCGGAGCGGACGAAGACCCGCCGGCTCGCGACGTCGTCGACGTGGTTGAGGTCGAGCATGGCCGCCGGCGACTGGTCCACGCCGCCGGTCACGTAGAGGCCGATGGCGATCGTCTGCACGTTCGTCTGGGCGGCGGCCAGCGCGTCGCGAGCCTTGGCCTGCCGTCGCGTCGCGGCCGTGAAGTTGCCGGCCACGGCAGGACGCACCTGGGCCAGCAGCGCCAGCTCGGCCACCGCGGCGTCGTACCGCTTCGTCGCGTCGAGCTGGCGGGCCTCGCCGTCCTTCAGCTGTGCCTCGGTGCTCTGGTACGAGGCGATCGCCTGGCGGTACTCGGGCGAGTCGACCCCGAGCCACGCGAGCTGCGGAGCCACCCGCGGGTCGTCGATCACCGGCACGGCCGCGCGCGGCAGCGCGATGGGCGTCGCCTCCTCGACGGGCACCGTGACGGGCGCCGTCGACCTCGGACCGGTGCCGCTCGGTCCTTCGGCGGGCGGCGACCCTCCGGTGGCGGACGAGGTCGGCGGCGTGGCGGGCGTGGACGGCGGCGTGCCGGTCGTCGGGGTCTCGCCGGGCGCGTCCTGCGCCGCAGCGGTCGCCGACGGCCATCGGCCGATGGCAGCGGGCGCACCGGTGGCCGGCGCGACGATCGCCACGAGCACGACGGCGGTGAGCACCACCAGCGCCGCCCGCCGACGGACCTGCCGGCGGCGCGACGGACGACGGTCGCGTGCCGGGCTGCTCACGGCGGCATTGTGCCACCCCGGTCCTGCGACCGGCGCGCACCCCCGGCCGCACGGACCCGTCCCGGAGTGGCCCTCCCCACCCGCAAACTCTATCGTATTACGATATGTTCACGCATTGGCTGGCCGACCAGGGCACCACGTGGCGCCGGGTCACGATCCACGTGCGGCGCCGCCTGATCGGACCGGTGCTGCTGGTCGGCCTCGTCGGCGGCCTGGCGGGTGCGGCGTACCTCGCGGTGCTGCACGCCCTTCAGCACGTGCTCGGACCGGAAGGGCACGGGGTGTGGCTGCAGGGGCTCGTCCTGGTCGGCGCCGGCGGCATCGTGGCTCTCGGCACGCGGGCGCTCGGGCCGACGGGCAACGTCGAGCTGCTCGTCGACAACATCCACGTGTCGGGCGGTGCGGAGGGCGTGCGCGAGACGCGGTCGATGGTGCCGATCTCGTTGGTGTGCGTCGCCGCCGGCGGGACCCTCGGCCCCGAGGCCCCGCTCGTGCAGACGACCGGCACGCTCGGCAGCTGGTGGGCCCTGCGCGCGTCCCTCGATCGGGACGCCACGCGCATCCTCACCATCACCGGCATGGCCGCCGGGTTCACGGTGCTGTTCGGCGCCCCCCTGGGCGGCGCGCTCTTCGCCCTCGAGATCCTCCACCGGCGCGGGTTGCAGTACTACGAGGCGATCATGCCGGCGCTGCTCGGGTCGCTCGCGGGCTACGCCGTCGCCGCGGTGCTCCTGCGGGCCGGGCTCGAGCCGGTGTGGCACTTCCCCGGAGCAGGAGCGATCTCGTCGACCGACCTGGCCTGGGCCGTCGCCGCCGGGGTCGCCGGCGCGGTGCTCGCCTGGGCCTTCGCCCGCCTCGTCGACGGTGGGCGCTGGCTCTTCGGCTTCGTCCCGTCGGGCGTCCGTCCGATGGTCGGGGGGCTCACGCTCGCGGTGCTCGCGGCCGGGTCGCCCTACGTGCTGACCAACGGCGAGGAGCAGATCAACGAGGTGCTCGCCGCGAAGCTCACCGTCGCGGCGCTCGTGGTGGCCATGGCGGCCAAGCTCGCCGGGACGATCGTGACGGTGGTCGCCGGGTGGAAGGGCGGCTTCATCATCCCCCTCTTCTTCTTGGGGGCGGCCGCGGGCGAGCTGGTCCACACGGTGGTGCCGTCGGCGAACGAATCAGTCGTCGCCGCGTGTCTCATGGTGGCGTTCTGCGTCGGCGTCACCAAGACGCCCCTGGGATCGACGCTGGTGGTCACCGAGATGGCGGGCATCGCGCTGCTGCCCACCACGATCGTCGCCGCGGTCGTGACGCTCTTCCTCAGCGAGCGCGTGCACGTGATAGAGACCCAGCGCGACCGTGGCGCGGCGTCCGGGGTGGACGACAGCACCGGCGTCTTGGCCGCAAGTCGCACGGACGCCGGCGACGAGCGCGCAGGCGCCCCGAGCGAGGGGGACGACGGCCCGAGCGGACAGGACGAGGAGCAGGCTCCGGGACCATGAGCGAGACGGCCACCGACGACGACTACCGGCGCCTGCTGGCGTTCCGCACCGGCCTGCGCCGGTTCCTGCACTGGAGCGAGGAGCAGGCCGCGGCCGTCGGCCTGACCTCGGCGCAGCACCAGCTGCTCCTCGCGGTGCGCGGCCTCGATGGCGATCCCGGGCCCACCGTGGGCGAGATCAGCGAGGTGCTGCTGCTCAAGCACCACAGCACGGTCGGGCTCGTCGACCGGACCGAGGCGCTCGGCCTCGTCCGTCGTGGCAAGGACGCCCACGACGGGCGGGTCGTCCGCGTGACGCTCACCGCCAAGGGTCGCCGCGTGCTCGAGCAGCTGTCCGCCCGCCACCTCGCCGAGCTCGAGCAGCTGGCGCCGGTGCTGCGGGCGCTGCTGCGCGACGCGGCGCCCCGCTGATCCCGCAACCGACCACGAGCGACGGGCCGACGGTCGGATCCCGCCCATCGACGCAACCGGGGCGCGCCCGGAAGCGGTGTCAGACCCCCTGACTAAGGTCCACGGCGTGGATGCGGACCGACTGCTCGAAGGGCTCAACGAGGCGCAGGCCCGCGCGGTGCAGACCTCGGTCGTGCCGTTGTGCATCCTCGCCGGGGCCGGATCCGGCAAGACGCGGGTGCTCACGCGGCGCATCGCCTATCGGGCGGCGACGGGGCAGCACGATCCCGAACGGGTGCTGGCCCTCACCTTCACCCGCAAGGCCGCCGGTGAGCTCACCCAGCGGCTGCGGGCGCTCGGGCTGCGCGACTCGGTCGTCGCGGGCACGTTCCACGCGGTGGCCTACGCCCAGCTGCGCGCCCGCTGGGCCGAGCGCAACATCACCCCGCCGGCGCTGCTCGACCGCAAGGTCGGGTTCGTCGCCCGATTGCTGCCGGCGGCCGGCGCCATCCGGCGCGATGGGCGCAGCCCTCGGCCTGGGCGCGACACGCTCGCCCTCGACGTCACCGCCGAGATCGAGTGGGCCAAGGCGCGGCGCGTGAGCGCCGAGCACTACCCGTCGGCGGCGAAGGCGGCCAGTCGCACCCCGCCCCTCGAACCCCGTCAGATCGCCGCGATCATCGACGCCTACGAGGCCGAGAAGAAGCGCAAGCGCATGGTCGACTTCGACGACCTGCTCTCGCTCTGCGTGCGTGACGTCGAGAGCGACTCGAGCGTCGCCGCGGCCCAGCGCTGGCGTTTCCGGCACTTCTTCGTCGACGAGTACCAAGACGTGAACCCGCTGCAGCAGTCCCTGCTCGACGCCTGGCTCGGCGATCGCTCCGACCTCTGCGTCGTGGGCGACCCCAACCAGGCGATCTACGCGTGGAACGGGGCCGATGCGCGGTACCTCACCGACTTCACGCAGCGGTGGCAGCGCGGCGAGGTGGTGCGGCTGTCCGAGAACTACCGCTCGTCCCCCCAGGTGCTGGCCGTCGCGAACGCGGTGCTCGCCGGCGGCCTGGGCGCCCAGCGCGCGAGCGGCCGGGCGGCCGCGCCCACCGATGTCGTGGCCCTGCGTCCCAACCGGCCGGCCGGGCCGGTCCCGACGGTGCGCATGCTGGCCGACGAGAAGGCCGAGGCCCACGCCATCGCCCGGGCCGTGCGCGACCACCACGCCCCCGGGGCGCCGTGGTCCGCCCAGGCGATCCTCGTGCGCACCAACGCGCAGACCGCGGTGATCGAGGCGGCGTTGAAGACCGCGCAGATCCCGTTCCGGGTGAAGGGTGGCTCGAGCCTGCTCGAGCAGCCCGAGGTGCAACAGGCGCTGCGCGACCTGCGCACGGCCCGCGACGACTTCGCCGTCGCGCTCACCGACCTCGAGACGGCGGCGGCCCGGGCCGGGCGCCGGGTGCCCCTGGGCCCCAGCACCGCCGACCCGAGCACGCCGCCCGGTTCGAGCGCGTCGTGGATCGACGACGACGAGCCCGCCGGCCGGGCGAGCGCGGCCGACGCCGAGCGCCTGGCGAACCTCCAGGCCCTCGTCGCCCTCGCGCACGACTACGGCGCGCTCGACGTCAGGCCCACCGTCGCCGGCTTCACGAGCTGGTTGAAGAGCA
>CAYUOL010000339.1:0-7009 GCA_964446345.1 uncultured Iamiaceae bacterium
CGAGCAGGCCGAGAAAGCCTCCCGCACCAGCGCGAACCGGTGCACTGGCGGGCGGTGCCGGTGCGGAGGACGCTGACTTCTTGACGTCCGTGGTCGTGGTGGTCGGCGCAGCAGCGCTTGCACCCGCAATGATCTGCGAGCGTTCGCTCGCGTACTGGTCTGACGTGATCTCGATGGGCGTGGAGGCCTGGATGGTGCGCAGGCCCGCCGACGGTTGGCCCTGCGCCGCGAGCTGTTGGAACTGCTCGTACGTGACTCGATATTGATTGATGACGGAATCAAGCTCGGGCGTGGCCAGCGGGCGCTGGTCGACGGGTGTCACGGCCAGTTGCTGCTCGAGTACGGTCCGCTGCTTCTTCAGGTCGTCGAGCCGCGCCAACACGTCGTCACGCTGCTTGTTGTAGCGAGCGGAGGCGGTCTCGCCCAGGTAGGCCATGAGCTCCGTCGCCGAAGTGTCGGCGAGCCGCACGGCGTCGTCAGGACTCGCGGCGAAGGCCGTGATCTCGAGGGACGAAACATCGCCGCGGGGCGATGCGGTGACAGACGAGAGGATCACCTCTGGCGGGAGCCCCAGCTTGTTGGCCGTGCGGACCGGGACCTCGCCCGTCGTGACGAGAAAGGCATCCTGGGACAGGTTGCCGGCTCCGGTCCCTGCCTTGTCGTCCACTGGGACGAAGACGGAGTCCGAGATGAGCGTGTGCGTGGCCTTGAAGTAGTTCTTGGTGGTGATGGAGCGCGTTGCCTCGGTTTGTTGGGTCGTCACGGCGCCAATGAGCGCCCCGATGACAACGCAGGCGACGAGGATGGGCCAGCGGCGACGAATGGCCCCCAGGTAGCGCGTGAGCTGGCCAGCATCGCCGCCAAGGTCGGACATGGGCCCTGGGGGAGGGGCGATCGCGGTGTCAACTTGCACGGGCAGGCATTCTCGTTCGATGGCCGGACAATGAACCAGGAGACCCTACCAGTCGCACTCCCGCGACCAGAAGGCACCCCTAGGTCCGCTCGGCCGTCGTCAGCCGGATCTGCGACAGCGTGAACGCGAAGCTGATGGCGGCCACGGATGTCGCGCTGTGGCCCATGGTCACCAAGGACCAGGCCGCACATGATGCCGCCACCATGCGGTTCCACCGGGTCGTCGATCGCTTGATGCCTTGCACCGCCATGACCAACAACAGAGCCCCGGCGACGAACCCCAGGATGCCGTGCTCGGCCAGTAGGCGCGTCCACTCGGTGTGGGCCTTTGCCTCGACGTCGTATGCGGTCGCGGTGTTCGCCCGCTCGGTCTTCGCGACCCCGACGCCGACACCGAACAGCGGGGATTGCACGAACAGATCGAAGTCCGCGTTGGCGATCTGATCACGACCGCTCGTGCCCGACTTCTCGAACCGGGCACCGATGGCGTCACCCGTGAAGTCGTTGAGCGACGGGAACAGCGCGATCGCCACGACGAGCCCGATGACGACGCCCGCGATCACCCGGGTGCGCGCCCCCTGGGTCGCGATGGCCACCAAGACGATCGCGATCACGCCGGCTCCCGCGCTGTAGAGCCCGCCCCGCGAGAACGTCAGCAGGGCCTGCGCGCCGAACCAGGCCCCGAGCCCGATCTGGAGGGCCAACATCTTGGTCGTCGTCTTGACCAGGCTGAGCAGGACGCAGAGCAGCACCCCGAGGCCGAGCACAGTCGAGACCTGATTGGGGCCGAATCCGCCCGACGTCTGGAAGTTCGAAGCCGATGTGAACTTCAGCGTGTCGGAGGTGACGGTGCTACGGGTCGCGATCGTGACGATCGCGACGATCGGGCCGATCATCGCCCAGAAGATGAACGAGATCTCGCGTTCGGTGCCGATGAGCTGCCGCATCACGATCACGCCGACGCCCAAGAGCGCAGGGCCGGCGATGTTGAGGGAGATCTGGTCGCGAGCGACCGCGGGGCCCAGCAACACGAGCCCGATGAGGCAGCTCGGGACGAGCAGCGCCAGGTAGAGCGCCGGGAGTTGGATGTCGTGCGGTCGCTTCACGAACCGGAAGAAGGCGATCAAGAGCACGAGGAGGCTCAGGTACTTCGATGCCTCCCAGGGCATGGCCGACTTCGACATCCGCCAGAACACGTCGCACATGGCGCAGTAGCCAGCCGCCGCCACGATGCGGTCGATGCGGGGAGAGGTGAAGGCGACGATCACCGCGGTGATGGCGGTGAGCGCACCATGGATCGTGGCCACCATCGGCACCTGTGACGCGGCGATCCCCAACACCACGTGAGCAGCGACGAAAGCGACGGCTCCGGTGAAGAAGTCCGGCTTGCGGCGAGTGGCCGGCGGTGCAACCGGGATCGGGGCGAAAGAACTTGCAGGCACTATGATGGCTTTCGTCGTCGGGACCTCGAGACCCTACAATCTCGCAACGGCGTTGCGGCTGCCGAGGCGGGCCGGGGTCCGGGGGGCGCCCCAGACATCGATCGCAGAGAGCCTGGCCTCAGGTGCTCGTCTGTTCGCCTCCTCGAGATCGCAGACGAGGGCGGGAAAGCACGGTTTGAACCATGGCAAGTGCGCAAGCAGGCGGAACGCGTCTCCCAGTGACAACGCGCAGATGAGCCGTTCGCAAGAACCCCGAACGCGCGGAGAACGGCAGGCCTCGTCCTCGAGGCCGGGTCTCGCGGAGCCGACGCTCTGGCTTCGTCGGCGCGTCGTGATCGATCGATTGCTGGCGGCACTCGCCGCCGTGCTCACTGCCCCGCTGGTCGCGGTGCTGGCGCTCGTGATCCGACGGGAGGACGGCGGGCCGCCGCTCATCCGCGTGCCGCGGACGGGTCGCGGAGGGAAGACCTTCGGCATGTGGAAGCTTCGATCGATGCGGGCGACCGCGGCGGACGGGCTCGCGGCCGGCTCCAACCTCACGAACGGAGCGGACGACGATCGCATCACCGCGATCGGACGCCGGCTCCGCTCCTATCACCTCGACGAGCTCCCGCAGCTCTGGAACGTCGCGGCGGGGGACATGAGCCTTCTCGGTCCGCGTCCCGAGACGCCGGAGTTCGTGAACCTCCAGGAGGACCGTTGGCGCGAGGTGCTCTCCGTGCCACCCGGCATCGCCGGGCCGACGCAGCTCATCGTGAGCGACTGGGAGCGCGAGGTCATCTCCGCCTCGCCCGACAGCGCGGGGTACCGAAATGCGGTGCTCCCGACCAAGTTGGCGATCGATCGGTGGTACCTTGAGGCTGCATCTCCCGCCACGGACCTGCTGGTTGCCGTCACGCTGCTGCGTCGGTTCCTGCCCGGGACCGAAGCGTGGACCCTCCGCCACCGCGTCTTCGCCGACGTGGCGGCCGCCGCCCCAGCTCATGCGTTCCTCCGGGCTCGCCAGGCGGCGCGCAACGCGACACGTTCGGCGGAGCATGTCCCGACGCCGACTCCGTCCTGGCGTCGCTGGCGGGCTCGGTTGGCCCACGAGCTCGACGCCCGCGTGGCTCGCAACACACCCACCGATCCGACCCTCGCGGTGCAGCCCGTCGCGCACGACCGCGTGTGGAGCGCCCAGCTCGACGGCGAGCTCGTGCTCTACGACGCCGCGCACGAGTTGGCGCATCACCTCAGCTCGGAAGCGGCCATGGTCTGGCTGCGTTGCGACGGCCACGCCACCGTGGCATCGATCGCGGACCACCTGGCCGATGAGGTCGGCGTCGATCCCGAGCAGATGTTGCGCGACGTGGTCACCGTCGCGCTCCAGCTCATGGACGCCGGGGCGCTCATCGACGCCCGCACGAAGAACCGCGCCATCACCAACCCGGTCGGCCCGGTCGGCCGGCGGTGGCACCCGCGTCCGCCGCCGGTGGACGTCCCCGCGATCGACCCGGACGCGTTCGTCGTTCGATCCCCGGGCTTCGTCTCCGCGACCTTCGACGCGCTCGGGTACCGGTTCCGCGTGCTCGCCGACGATGTGCACCTCGGAGGCGCCGTCGCCGCGGCGCTCGCGCCACTCGACACGACGGAAGGACCGGTTCACGACTACTGGATCGTCGGCCCGGGGCCCAGCATCGGCTTCACCCAGCTCTACGTGGATGGCGATCACCTGTACACGTTCTCGAGCGCCGACGATCTGGTCGGCATGGTGCTGTGGTACGTCAACCAGCACGCGGTGGAGGACACCCCGTTGCTCGCCGTCCACGCGGCCGCCGTGGAGCATGGCGGAGAGGTCGTGGTCCTGACCGCGGTGGCAGGAGCGGGCAAGACCACGATGGCGGCCGCGTTGGTCGCGGAAGGCTTCGGGTACGTCACCGAAGAAGTGGTGGCGTTCGACCCGGTCTCGGGTGCGATCGTCCCGTACCCGCTCCCGTTCTGCCTCGAGCCCGGAAGCCAGCCCTACTTCGAGCACCTCGCGCCCGAGACCCCGTCCGACCCGCAGCGCGACCGCGGGGAGGTCTGGTTCGTGCACCCCGACGAGATCCGTGTGGGGAGCCGGTCGGCAGGAGGCACCGTCACCACCGTGGTCGTGCCGGCGTACCGGCCGGGGGCAACCGAGCAGTTCGATGCGCTCACACCGGCAGAGACGTTGCTCCACCTGCTCTCGGGCACGATGAACCTGGACCGCATCGGTTACGAGGGATTCGTGCGCCTCGTCGAGCTGGCGTGGTCTGTCCCGGGCCATCGCCTCGAATACGGCGACCTGAACGCCGCGTGCCAGCTGGTCGGGCGGGCGTCCGGTGCCCGGGAACCGCTGACCTAGCGCGACCGTGTGGAGTCGTCAGCTGGGTGGTGGCGAGGCTGCATCCGGCCCTGATGCCAGGGTTTGCACCACGGGGCCGGTCCACTTCGTCGCGTCAGTGGCGGAGCCCTTCGTGACGATGCTTCGCCCCGTCGTTTCCAAAGTCGGTTCCAAATCCACTGCTTCCGCCCCCGCCATCGCCGTCGCTTCGCCCTTCGGCGCCGGATGGTAGATCCTGCGGCGCGAGTCGGGCAAGAGGCGAGACGGGTTCTGCGTGTGCGGGGCGCCGGGTCCTCGTGGGGTGAATGCCGAAAATCTGGCCGCGGATAGTGGTCCCGGCAGCACGCCCGGCGAACTTGCTGCCTTCGCTGCGAAACAAAACGGGTGCGGAACCTTGCGTGGCCTCTCTGGCATGCTAAATTCCGACGCCATGGAGAACCTGGACGGGAACACGGCGGAAGAGCAAGGGACCGACGGCGGAGCGAGTGGCATGGATCGCCGCAGCCTCATCAAGACCGGGGCGGCAGTCGGCGCTGCGGCGTGGGCGTTGCCCCAGGTCGTTTCGATGTCGTCGGCTGCGGCGGCAAGTGCGAGCGACTGCGTGAGTGCTCCGCCGCCGCTGCTCATCGCACCGGCGCAGCCGTCGGTGCTCCGGCCGAACGGAGCGACCCTCGTCGGAGCGGTGACGTTCTGCTACTTCACGGGGGGCACCGGCACGCTCATCGCCGGCAACTCGCTGGGCACGGCGAACCTCGCGGCTGACGACTACCTGGCGATTCGGGTCACGCGGCCCGACACCACGCAGGCGAGCTTCCTCGTGGGTTCCTACTGGAGCCCGTGGAACATCTCCTCGCCGACGATCTGCCCGAACCTCGCCGCGTGGGCGGCAGCCAACCTGCCGGGCCTCACGCAGCTGAGCCCGCCTCCTGGATGGAACGGGGCTGGCCAGAGCTCACCGATCAACATCACCAGCCTCCTGCAGAGCTCCGCCACGACGGCGAACACTGTCGAGGTCTTCATCTACAACTGCAGCGGCCTGTCGGGCTACTCCGACATCTGGCTCGCCTGAGGCGCGTTACGCCGGGTGCTGCCCATCCATCTGATTGCTTCAGGGCGCCGTCGGGCGCCCTGAAGTGCTTTTGTTCGCCTTGCTGCCGCCGACGAGGCGCTTCCCATCGAACGCGAGGACGCGTCCGCACCTGCCGATTGCGGCGACGGTCTAGGACTGCAACTCGTGCGTGTCGCCTACCGCAGCGACGGAGCGCAAGGTCTGTTCGATGAGGGCGCAGCTTCGGTCGAGGCTGGTCCGAGCGAGTGCGAATGAGGGCACGGTTGTGCAAAGACGAGCCTGGCGCTCGAGTGCATCCGGAAGCGCCATCGTCTCGCGGAACGTGTTCATCATGAGTTGCTGCAGCGACTCGATCGGTGCGAGCGAGGTGACCGCAGCGGTCGGGTCGCCGGGGTCGTCCTCGTCGGCGACCGCAAGCATGACCAGCAGGACGAGACGGCCGCCGTTCGACGTCGTTCCGAGCGACTCCGGGGACACCTGCACCTTGCCGGTTGCGAAGGTCGAGATCGGGCGAACCGAGTCGAGGAGCGCGACGGATTCCTCGTTGAGGTCGAGCGCCTTGGGATACGGGTGGACGTCGTACGTGGCCGGGTCCACGATCACCAGTTCGTCGCTGAGGTAGTTCCAGCCACGCTGCACGAGCGCGGCCGTGAGCGTGCTCTTGCCCTGGCCGCTGACCCCGAGCACGGCGACGACCTCGCCGTCGCGCTCCACAGCGCCTCCGTGGAAGAGCATCTTGTCCGGCGTGTTGGCGATGGCCAGCAGGTTGAGCTCGGTCAGCACGTGGTCGGCCGCCTCGCCTGCCGTCGGTCGGCGCATGCGGATCTCGTCGTCGATGATGATCCGGTAGCGGTGGGTGCCGTCTCGTCCGCGGTCGACCACGGAGATCGTGGACGCAGCGCTCGCCGCAGCGGGGAGGCTCGGGAGCACCTTGTCGAGGTGGCTGGCGATCTCGGCGTCGTTGGTGCGCACCAGCACCGTGGTGGCGCCGACCTGTCGAGCCCCCACGTTCGCGCACCAGGCTTGGTGCTCGAGCGCTCGGGCGACCCTCGAGCGATTCGCGGCGCGGCGGCGATCGGCGTCGGCCTGCGCTGCGGCGGTGTGTTCTGCAGCGGCCAGTTCGGCGGCCGGATCGGTCGGCGGTGCCAACGGTTGCTGCGGGTGCAGGATGCCAGCGCTGATGAAGTTGGCGAGCGCCATGCGCACGTCTCGGTCGATCGTCTCGACGGACTCTCCGGTGCT
>CAYUOL010000340.1:0-6992 GCA_964446345.1 uncultured Iamiaceae bacterium
GTCGCCGAGACGCTCAACCTGTCGCTCATCAAGGGCTACCGCGTCGGCGGCACCGTGCACCTGATCATCAACAACCAGCTCGGCTTCACGACACCACCGACCGCGGCGCGGTCCTCCGAGTACCCGACCGACGTCGCCAAGATGGTGTCGGCTCCCATCTTCCACGTGAACGGCGACGATCCCGAGGCCTGCGTGCGGGTGGCCCGGCTCGCCTACGCCTACCGGCAGCGGTGGCACAAGGACGTCGTCATCGACATGGTCTGCTACCGGCGCCACGGCCACAACGAGGGCGACGACCCGAGCTACACCCAGCCCGAGATGTACCGCCGCATCAACGCCAAGCGCTCGGTGCGCAAGATCTACACCGAGCGCCTGGTCAAGCGGGGCGACATCTCCATCGAAGAGGCCGAGGCCGCGCTCGACGACTTCCACGCCCGGCTGCAGGCCGCGCTCGACGAGACCAAGCAGGCGGCGCCCCCGGCCGACGTGAACCTGCTGACGCAGCCGATCACGCTCGGGGTGCTCCCCCACGTGGAGACGGGCATCTCGAAGGACGAGCTCGACACCGTCTACGCCGCGCTCGAGACCGTGCCCGAGGGCTTCACCGTGCACCCGAAGCTCGCCAAGCAGTTCGAGAGCCGCACCAAGATGCTGCGCGAAGAGGGCGAGGTCGACTGGGCCCTCGGCGAAGCGCTCGCCATCGGCTCGCTGCTGTACGAGGGCACGTCGGTGCGCCTGGCCGGCGAGGACTCCCGCCGGGGCACGTTCTCACACCGCCACGGCGTGCTCATCGACTACGCCACGGGCGAAGAGCACAACCCGCTGTTCTCGCTCGCCCGCGACGGCGGCTCGCGCTACTGGCTCTACGACTCGCTCCTCAGCGAGTTCGCGGCCCTCGGGTTCGAGTACGGCTACTCCGTCGAGAACAAGAACGCGCTGGTCATCTGGGAGGCGCAGTTCGGCGACTTCGTCAACGGGGCGCAGGTCATCATCGACCAGTTCGTCGTGGCGGCCGAGGACAAGTGGGAGCAGACCTCGGGCCTCGTCATGCTGCTGCCCCACGGCTTCGAGGGCCAGGGCCCCGAGCACTCGTCGGCGCGCATCGAGCGCTTCCTCACCCTGTGCGCCGAGGACAACGTCCAGGTCGTCAACGCCACGACCTCGGCGCAGTTCTTCCACCTGCTGCGCCGGCAGATGAAGCGCGAGATCCGCAAGCCGCTGATCGTGTTCACGCCCAAGTCGTTGCTAAGGGCCAAGGCCTCGCGCTCGAAGGTCGAGGACTTCCTCAGCGGATCGTTCCAAGAGGTGCTCCCCGATCCGGGCGGCCTCGGCGTCGAGGACCCGTCGGCCGTACGCCGCGTCGTGTTCGCGTCCGGGAAGGTCGGCATCGAGGCGCTCGCCGCCCGCGAGAAGCTCGGCGGCGCCCCGGTCGCGATCGCCCGGGTCGAGCAGCTCTACCCCTGGCCGTACGAGGGCGTCGCCAACGTGCTGGCGCAGTACCCCAACGCCAAAGAGATCTTCTGGCTCCAAGAGGAGCCCGAGAACATGGGCGCCTGGAACTTCATCAAGGGCCGCCTCTACGAGGCCCACGAGGACACGCACTCGATCACGCGCGTGAGCCGCACCGAGTCCGGCAGCCCGGCGACGGGATCCAAGCGGATCTCCGACCAAGAGCAGGCCGAGCTCTTCCACAAGATCCTCACCGTCGACTGACGAGCAGGCCCCGAGAACGATCTTCTGGTCGCGCCAAGGCGTCGTGGACGACGCCTTGGCGCGACGGGAACGACGGGGTTCCGGGTGCGCTCGTGGTGCTCCGACCGAGGCAGGCGAGTCCCAGAGCGCCGAGCACCATCGCGGTGACGGGCAGACCTGCCGGACCGTCGACGATGCTCAGGCCGTCGAGCGTCACGACGAGGAACATCGCCGCGAGCAACCCGGTCGCCGCGAGCATCCGCGCGGTCGAACCACCGCTGGCCGCCGCTGACCGTGGAGCGGCCGGGGCCAGCAGCGCCCGACGCTCGATCCGACCGAAGGTGGCGACCAGGCCGAGCAACGGGAACGTGAGCACCACGACCGCGGCGACCCGCACCGCCCACCACCCGAACGACCCGACGGCGTGCTCGGGGACGATGCCCAGCGGCAGCAGGACGACGGCGGCGATGACCAGGGCGGTGAAGTGCCACAGGTGGATCGTCATCGCGTGCGCGTTCAGCGCGATCACCCCCGACCACACCCGCCGACGTTCGAGCCACGCGGTGACCGGCCGGCGCAGCATCAGCGCGAAGCCCGCCTGCGCGAGCCCGAGGGCCAGGAGCGTGATCGTGGGCGGGGCGTTGTTGGCGATCGACTCCCCGGGCACGCCGACCATGCTGATCGGATACGGACCGACGTGGGTCAGCAGCCAGAGGGCCGTCACCCCTGCCCCGAAGAGCGTCACCGGCACCCCGCGGCGACGATCCAGGCGACCGTCGAGCCAGAAGAAGCCGAGCTGCTGGGCGAACAGGAACACGAAGAAGAAGTTGGCGTACCCGATGCCGTCGACGCCGACGCCCACCCGCAGCCAGTCGACCACCACGGCGAGCGCCGCCAGCACGCCGAGCACGCCGACGCCCCACCGCTCGTGCGCCCCGAGCAGCGCGGGGGCCGCGGCCACGACGATGACGTACACCGCGAGGAACCACAGCGGCACGACCACCAGCCACGCCATCGTGTGGACCAGCACCAGATCGATGCCGACGCCGCGCAACGCGACCCCCAGCGCCACCCACACCCCCAGCAGCGCGAGCGTGGGTCGCAGCAACCGCACGAGTCGCGTGCGCAGCCAATCGGCGTAGGTCGTGCCCTTGCGGCGGGCGCTGCGCCACGAGGTGCCGTTCGCGTACCCGCCGACGATGAAGAACAGCGGCATCACCTGGAAGATCCACGTGAGCCAGCGCATGGCCGGCACGGTGCCGAGGGCGTTGACGCCGTCGAAGCGACCGTCCTCGAAGCTCGGGACGACGACCAGCCAGTGACCGATCGCGACGAACAGGATGGCCACGCCCCGCAGCAGGTCGATGTACCGATCGCGCTCGGCGGGGGGCGCCGGCGCATCGGTCGGGGGCAGGGCGGGGGCGGCGGGCAGGGACACAGGCACGGTCGGGCTCCTCGGTGCGGGCAGGCGTTCCGCCCACCGTGCAGGAGCAGCCCCCGATCACCCAGGGGTGTGATCCCCCAGATGCCCCTGGGGGTCAGCCCAGAGGCGGCGGCGTGCCTTCAGCGCAAGGGGAACCCGACGACGGCCTCGAGCTCGTCCAGCGCCACCGCCGGATCGCCCACCTTGATCGTCGTCATGCCCATCGCCTTCGCCGGCTTCAGGTTGACGCCGAGGTCGTCGAGGAACACCGCCTCGCTCGGTTCGATCTGCAGCAGCTCGCAGGCCAGCTCGTAGAAGCGCGGGTCGGGCTTGCGCACGCCCACCTTGCTCGACTCGATCACGGCATCGAAGAGCGACAGCACCGCGGTCATCTCGTCCTCGCGGTCGACGTGCGCCGCCCCGCCGGCGATCACGAAGTTGTTCGTGAGCAGGCCGGTGACCAGCTTCTCGGTGCAGCGGCGCACCGCTTCGACCATCTCGGGACGCAAGGTGCCCTGCAGCAGGCCGAGCACGGCCCGCCCGTCGACCTCGTGCCCCAGCGCCCGCGACTCGGCCGCGAACAGGTCACCGAACTCGTCGAACGACACCTCGCTGCGCTCGAGCCGGGCCCAGGCGTTCGCGTCGGGGTTCGTGGCGTTGACCGTGCGCAGGAAGTCCGCCGGCAACCCGTTCTCCGCCTCGAACGCGGCGAACGCCTCGAACGGCGACGAGAGGATGACGCCACCGAAGTCGAACAACGCCGCTCTGATCGTCATCGTCCTCGGACGCCTCGCCGCGCTCGGCCTCCTGCGGCGAACGTCCCGGGGTTCGCTTCGCTCACTGGAGGGAACAGGGGCGGCTCCGCCGCTCGAACCAGTCGGCTCACGACTCCGTCCAATTCGAATGGAACCCGCAGGGCACCGAACGCATCCCTCGATGCAGACGGCTGCGACTTCCATTCGAACCGTCGAGTCGCCTCCCCGGGGGCCAGGCCCCTGCGACCACGTTCAGGGGTCGGGCTCGATGCGCGCTTCGTGCAAACCAACACTCGCTCCTCAGTTCTGCAGGAGGTCCTTTGCTACCGCATCCCAGAGGTCGGTGGACAGTTGGAGGGACTGGACGTCGACGCGCTCGTTGTCGCCATGGAACATCGTGCCGTAGTCCTCGAAGCTGAGGTTCTCGCTGAACAGGCCGAAGCCGTACGCCGTGTGACCCATGCGGCGGAAGAAGCGTGCGTCGGTGGCGCCCACCGTGAGGTACGGCACGAGCTCGCTCTCGCCGTAGAAGCGCTTGGTGACGCGGGCCAACGAGTCCCACAGCGGCGTGTCGACCGGTGACGCCGTCGACTCGTCGTCCTGCATCGGGATCACCTCGACGTCCTCGGCGAGGTCGCCGAGCGCCTCGTTCAACATCTCGCGGATGTCGTCGCTCGTCTGGCCGGGCAACGTGCGGATGTCGACCTGCAGGTCGACGCGGTCGGGGATCGAGTTGATCTTGGTGCCGCCGTCGATCACGGTCGGCGCGATCGTCGTGTGCGTGCACGCGTGGAACTGCCGGGCCATGGCGTCGGGCAGCACCGTCAGCGACTCCTCGAAGGTGTCCGGCGACAGCAGCGGACCGGTCATCTCCTCGGGGTAGCCCATCGACTCGATGAAGCGCCGGAAGACGTCGTGGATCTGCGTCTCGGGCCGGAACGCGTCGAGCCGGCGCACGACCTCGGCCGCCTTCACGAGCGCGTTGTCGGTGCGGTAGGGCTGAGAGCCGTGCCCGGCGACGCCGCGCACGCGCAACGTCGACCAGAACGCTCCCTTCTCCCCGACGATCACCGGCAGCTTGAGGCCGGCCGGCGCCGGGATCGGGATGCCGCCGGACTCGGTGAGCACGTAGTCGGCGGCAACCGCATCGTGCTCGTGCGCCGCCAGGTGCTCGGCGCCGTACGAGCCCAGCGCCTCTTCGTCGGCCACCGCGAGGTAGATGAGCGTGCCGTCCGGACGGAACCCGCTCTTGGCCAGGTGTTTGGTCGCCACGGCCATCGTGGCCGTGAGGTTGAGCATGTCGACCGCGCCACGACCCCAGACCTCGCCGTCGATGAGCTCGCCCCCGAACGGGTCGTGGCGCCAGTGGTCGGGCAGCACGGGCACGACGTCGGTGTGGCCCATGAGGAGCAGCGTCGGCGCGTCGGCCCGGCGACCTTCGATGCGGGCGACGAGGCTCGTGCGCCCCGGCGCCGGCTCGTACGTCTCGACGTCGATCGGCACATCGTCGAAGTAGTCGCGCAGCAGCGTCGCGCTGCGCTCCTCGTGACCGGACGCGACGTCACCGTCGTTCACGCACGCGTTGCGGATGAGGTGCTGCAGCAGCTCGACCGCTTCGTCGACGAGGTGCGGTTGCTCTTCGGACGCCTGCATTCGATGGTCACCTTCCCCGTTCGCCCGTGACGCGATCTGGCGCGATGCCAGTACCTGGGCCGGGTTGAGCGTAGGCTGCTGCCGTTCGCCTTTGTCGGCCGGAGTTCTTCGACACCCTGACATCGGTGGCCGCACCGTGGCTGCATCAGCAGCGCGGTGGCGGCGCACCGTCGAGGTCACGTCGGATCGTCCGGGTCGGCGCCTACCCACCTACCGGAGCTGACCACCTCTCTCATGGAATTCAAACACGTCGTCGTCGATGGCTCGAACATCGCGACCGAAGGCCGCAGCCTTCCCAGCCTGCAGCAGCTCGACGAAGCTGTGCGGGCGTTCTTGGCGGAGCACCCCACCGAGCACCTCACCGTCATCGTCGATGCCACGTTCGGCCATCGCATCGATGCATCCGAGCGCGAAGCGTACGAAGAGGCGATCCTCGCCAACGAGCTGATCACCCCGCCCGCCGGCGCCATCGGCCGCGGCGACGCCTTCGTGCTGCAGATCGCCGAGCGGGCCAACGCCACCATCCTCTCGAACGACTCGTTCCAGGAGTTCCACGGGCAAGCCACGTGGCTCTTCGACGAGGGTCGCCTGATGGGCGGCAAGCCCGTCCCTGGTGTGGGGTGGGTGTTCCTCCTGCGCACCCCGGTCCGGGGCCCGACCAGCCGGCGTGCCACGCGCGAAGCACGCAGCGGCAATGCCGGCGCCCCCGGCGGCACCTCGGATCGCAGTCGCGGCGGGCGTGGTCGCAACCGACGCGATCGCACGCCGGCGAACGCGCCGAACCAACCGCGGCCCCGTGCAGCCGACGAGGCGCGCGAGATCGCCGAGCGCGAGCGCAAGCTCGCCAACATGGAACCCATCAACGAGCCGCTGCCGTTCATCGAGTTCGTCGCCAACCATCCCGTCGGCTCGATGCTCGACGGCGTCGTCGAGAAGTTCGCGTCGCACGGCGCCTACATCCGCGCGGCGGACGCGCTCTGCTACGTGCCGCTCAAGTTCATGGGCGACCCCGCGCCGCGCAGCGCGAAGGACGTGATGGCGCTCGGCGACACACGTCGCTTCGCCGTGCATGCGTTCGACACGCCGCGCCGCGGCATCGACCTCGCGTTGGTGATCACGCGCGAAGACGCGGAGAACGCGCGCAACGCCGCGAGCAACACGACGCAAGGCGACGCGCGCGATGCAAACGCTCAAGACGACGAACGAAGCGCCGACGGTTCCACTGTCGACGCGAGAGATCGCGATGACGTCGCGAATCGGTCGAGGGTGGGCAGTGGTGCACGAGGTTCGTCTGGTGCGCGCGCTGCGAGTGCGAAAGCCAACACAGCACCTTCGATCACTGCTACAAACGTAGAAGCAGAAATTCACGCCGAGGAGGCGCCGGTGACACCAGCAAAGAAGAAGGCAGCGGCCAAGAAGGCTCCTGCCAAGAAGAAGGCAGCAGCCAAGAAGGCTCCCGCCAAGAAGAA
>CAYUOL010000341.1:0-1723 GCA_964446345.1 uncultured Iamiaceae bacterium
CAGCTTCGACGCGATGACCGCGCCGATGCCGTTCGCGTCCTCGCCGCCCTCCCACTGGGCCGACGGCTGCTGCAAGCGGGTCCAGAGCGCGCACAGCGGACCGTCGTCGGCGATCGCGCCGCCGTCGTCCCAGATGTCGACGTCGGTGGGGACCTGGGCGAGCAGCCCCTCGATCTCGTCCGCCCCCTCGTGCAGGATCCAGACCGTGGCCCGCGCCGGCACCGTGACCGACAGCATGCTCACGGCCAGCAGATCGGCCGGGGTGAGCTGGTTGGGCGGCGAGCCTCCGGCCAGGCGGTCGAACCACGAACCGGTGAAGTCCTGGAAGTAGCGGGTCAGCGAGTACACCGCGTTCGGCAAGGACTCCCCGACGATCCACTTCTTGGGATGGTGCTCGAACCCGGGCATGAGGGGGACCCTACCCAAGGGGCCGTCGGGTCGTGCCCGAGGACCCGCCGGTCCGGGTTGTCGGGCGGCCTTCGCTGTGCGAACGTATGTTCGTGCTCGGTGAGGCCACGATCCTGCACGCCGACCTCGATGCGTTCTTCGCCTCGGTCGAGCAACGTGACGATCCGAACCTGCGCGGCAAGCCGGTGATCGTCGGCGGCGGCGTGGTGCTGACGGCCAGCTACGAGGCGCGGGCGTTCGGTGTGCGCACGGCGATGGGAGGGCGCCAGGCCCTCCAGCTGTGCCCGACCGCCATCGTGGTGCCGCCGCGCATGGCGGCGTACACAGAGGCGAGCAAGGCGGTGTTCGAGGTGTTCGAGCACACCACGCCGTCGGTCGAGGGCATGTCGATCGACGAGGCGTTCCTCGAGGTGGGGGGCCTGCGCCGCATCGCCGGCTCGCCCGAGACCATCGCCCGGAGCCTGCGCCGTGCCGTGCGCGAGCAGGTCGGTCTGCCCATCACGGTCGGCGTCGCCCGCACGAAGTTCCTGGCCAAGGTCGCCAGCGGCGTCGCCAAGCCCGACGGCCTGCTGGTCGTGCCCCCCGAGGAGGAGCTCGACTTCCTGCACCCGCTGCCCGTGGGCCGGCTGTGGGGCGTCGGCCCGAAGACCGAGGAGAAGCTGCACCGGCGCGGCATCCGCACGGTCGGCGAGGTCGCCTCGATGTCCGAAGGCGCGCTCACGGCGATGCTGGGCCCCGGCACGGGTCGCCAGCTGCACGCGCTCGCGCACAACCAGGACCCGCGCCGCGTCCGACCACGCCAACGCCGGCGGTCGATCGGCTCGCAGCATGCGCTCGGCCGTTCGAAGAAGAGCGCGGCCGAGATCGACGCCGTGGTGGTCGGCCTCGTCGATCGGGTCACCCGCCGCATGCGCAGCGCCCACCGGGTGGGCCGCACCGTCACGCTGCGCCTTCGCTTCGACGACTTCACCCGGGTCACGCGGTCGCACACGCTCGCCCGCTCCACCGCCCAGACCGCCACGATCCTCGCGGCCCTGCGCGCGCTCGTCGCCACGGCGACGCCGCTGATCGAAGAGCGGGGCATCACGCTCATCGGCATGGCGGTGAGCAACCTCGACGACGCCAGCGCGATCCAGCTCACCTTGCCGTTCGACCGCCACCACGACCACGCGGGCACGCTGGTGCCGGTGGCCGACGTGGCGAGCCTCGACGCCGCCCTCGACGAGGTGCGCGACCGCTTCGGCACCAAGGCCGTGACGCGCGCGGTGCTGCTCGGCCGTCACCACCTCGACATGCCCATGCTCCCGGATTGACC
>CAYUOL010000341.1:1823-6934 GCA_964446345.1 uncultured Iamiaceae bacterium
GCTCCCGGGATCGACCCGACCCCCGGGCTCGACCCGGCTCCCGGATCGACCCGCTCCCGGCATCGACCCGGCTCCCGGCACGACCCCGCCCGCAGACCGACCCTGCTCCCGGATCGGCCGACGGCCCGTGGTACACCGGTGCGATGGCCGACGGAGGCGATGACGAGCGGGGGGCGACGGCGCCGCCCGGGGAAGCGCGGTCGCGACGGCGGTGGATCGTGCGCCTGGTGGTCGGATCGTTCGCGCTGGCGGTGCTGGCCGTCGGGGGCCTCGTGCTCACGAACCTGCTGGTGACCCGTTCCGTCGACGGCACCGGCTACGACGACGTCGCCTCGGTGCCCGCGAAGCCGGTGGCGATCGTGTTCGGCGCCGGCGTGGTGGACGGCAAGGCCACCCCCGCCCTGGCCGAGCGCGTGCACGGCGCGGTCGAGCTGTACCGGGCCGGCAAGGTCACCCACGTGCTGATGACGGGCGACCACAGCACCATGGCCTACGACGAGGTCAGCGTGATGAAGGACCAGGCCGTGGCCGAGGGGGTGCCGGCGTCGGCGATCACCCGCGACTACGCCGGCTTCAGCACCTACGACAGCTGCTACCGCGCCCGCGACGTGTTCGGGGTGCGCGACGCCGTGCTGGTGACGCAGGACTACCACCTGAGCCGCGCGCTGTTCACGTGCCGCGAGCTCGGCATCGACGCCGTCGGGCTGCGCATCTCCGACTGGCAGCACCGGCCCGAGAAGGCGCAGTCGCAGTGGTGGACGAGCGACATCGAGGCGTCGTACATGAGCCGCGAGTGGCTGTCGCGCACGAAGGCCGTGATCGCCGCCAAGGTGACGCATCCGCAGCCGACGTTCCTCGGCCCCTACGAAGGGCTGCGCGAGACGTGACGCGGTTCGGGGTCGCGGCCGTCGTGACGGTGATCGTCGTCGCCGTGGCCGCCGCCTGCGTGCGCCACCGCGACCCCGGCGCTCCCGGTGCGGCGGGGGGCGCGACCTCGATCCCCCGCGCGGACATCTCGTGGGACGACGTCGACGCGGCGATGAGCGCCCGCCTCGCGTCGGACGACCTGCCCGGCGCCGTCGACCTCGCGGTGCGCGACGGCAAGGTGCTGCACGACCGGAGCTACGGCTCGTACACGCACCAGACGCCGGTGCCGATCGCATCGGCCAGCAAGTGGCTCACGTCGGCGCTGATCATGACGCTGGTCGAAGAGGGCAAGCTCTCGCTCGACGCCCCTGTCGCGACCTACCTGCCGGAGTGGTCCGGCGAGAAGGAGGGCGTCACCGTGCGCCGCCTGCTCTCGCACCAGGCCGGCGTGCCGGGCTCGGCGCCGTGCCTGGGCGATCCCGACATGACGTTGCGCGAGTGCGCCGTCTCGATGGCCCAGGCGAAGCTCGACCACGCGCCCGGCCAGGAGTTCCACTACGGCAACGCCGGCTACTCGGTCGCGGCCGCCGCCGCGGAGGTGGCCGGGGGCGCGGACTTCGCGACGCTCTTCCGCACCCGCATCGCCACGCCTCTCGGCCTGACCGCCACGACGTTCACGCCACCGGGCGACGGGTCGTCGTCGAACCCCGTGCCGGCGGCCGGCGCGTGGTCGACGATGGACGACTACGCGAAGTTCGTGGCGATGATGGCGGGCGACGGCGTCACCCCGGACGGCACGCGGATCCTGCAGGCGGCCTCGGTCGCCGAGATCGAGGCCGATCAGGTCAAGGGCCTCGACACGCACGACGACTTCGCCGTGCAGATCACCGGGTTCGGCACGTACGGCCTGGGCACGTGGCGCGATCGGGCGGATGCGGCGGACGCGACGCAGATGGTCAGCGGGTCGGGATCGGTCGGCTTCTACCCGTGGATCGACCGCGAGCGCCACGCGTACGGGGTCCTCCTCGTCAACGACCGCACGGGTGGGAGCGGCCGGGCGGTCCGGTCCTCGACGCGGATCGTGCACGACCTGATCCTGCCGGCGATCGACAACACCCCGCGGTGAACGTCCGCGCCGCAGGTCCGGCGGGATCGGGCGTCAGGACGACCGGTCGTGGCGCTTGCGCTCGGCGCGGCGCTCGCTGCGGCTGGACTCGTCGCCCTTGCGCGACTTGCGTGGCGGGGGCATCGCGCCACCGCGCTCGACGAACGTGCGCAGCGATCGCTCGATCTCCTGGGCGAAGATCAGCTGCACCGCCCGCATGCCCTCGGGACGCAGGGCCTCGAACGCCCGGGCCACGTCTTCGGGCTCGCCGCGCCACGCGAAGCCCTGACCGGCCCGCTCGGCGAAGAAGTCGACCAGCTCGTCGGCCATGCGACCGATCTTGTTGCGCATGATCGCCGCGGCCTCGTAGCCGATCGCCGTGTCGACGCCGGCGCGGTCGAGCTGGATCCCGATGTCGAGCAGGCCGGGGCTGGGCACGATGTACGTGGCCGGCCGGCTGTTGCCCTGCCGCTCGATCATCCCGTTGTCGCGCAGCTCGGCGATCATGCCGGGGCGGTGGCCGCCGACCCGCTCGAACAGCTCTTCCTCGGTGAGCACGATGGGGTGATCGTCGGACCAAGGCGCTTGCAGCGTGTCGCCCATGCCCAGCCAGGCCTGCAGCGAGTCGCCGCCCTGCTCGACCTGCTGCAGCGCGTCACGGATGGCGTCGAGGCGCAGGCCACGGTCCTGCAGCTCGGCGATGACCTTGAGGCGCTCGACGTGCTCGGGCTTGTAGTAGGCGACCCGCCCACGTCGTTCGGGCGGCGGCAACGTGCCCTTGGACTGGTAGAAGCGGATCGTGCGGCTGGGCACGCCCGTCTCGGCCGCCAGCTCGTCGATCGTGAAGAGCCCGTCGTCCTCGTCCGTCGCCGGCAGGTCGCCCGTGGCGGCCCCGACGATGCCAGCCGTGCCTTCGGCCACGCCATCGGCAACCGCGACCGCCGCATCCAGGCCGGTCGAGACGATCGAGGCCACGCTGCCGAGGATGCCGTTCGGCGTGGGCGCCCGCTCGTCGTCCGCAGGGGTGTCCGCCTCGGACGTCACCGTTGCGTCATCCGGTTCGGTGTCGTCGGAGGAGGCGGGCACGCCGACCATCATGACAAACGGAAGCCGCTGCTGCCGCCAGCCAGGGTCCACGCCGTCGCGACGATGGTCGCGGCGGCAGTTCCGGCGAGCACCCGCGTGGTGCGGGAGGCGACGGTGTCGACGACCGCCTCGACCACGGTGCCCACGACGGCTTCGACCGACTCGGCGACGGTCTCGCCGACCGACACGGGCGCGTGGGTGAGGTCGATCGTGGTGTCGGATCCGGCTGCGCCGGCGCTCGGGGCCCCGGATGCCTCGTCGGCGCCGCCCTTCGCGGTCGGGTCGGACCCGTTCAGCGCGCCGACGAGCTTGAACGCCTGCCACAGCGGCCGGGTCACGGCGTTGATGACCCCGATCTCGGTCAGGAAGTCGGTGAGCTTGCCGAGGTCGCGGATGACGCGCTGCTGGTGGTACGGGTTGGCCTTGGCGATCTTGGCGCCGTCTTCGATGCCGAGCTGCTCGTAGACCGCGGGGTTGGACACGGCGTCGCAGATGCTCATCACCACGAACGGGGCCCGCACCATGGCGAGCGTGCGGCGCATCCACGACAGCGTCGGCCACACCTCGGCGATGTAGGTGCGGGCGTACGAGACGTGCCGGGCCTCCTCCATCACGTGGATCTTCGCGATGCGGCGCGAGGTGGGGTGCACCCGCTCGTCCTTCATCGTCGCCCGGTTGGTGGCGTCGAGGAGCTCTTCGGCGGCCAGGATCGCGATGTACGACTCGGGGCCCTTGGTGGTGGCCTTCAGGAACTTGCCGCCGAAGTTGAGCAGCGGCTTGACCATGTAGGCCGGCGTGCCGGCGCGGCGGATGAACTCGCCGAACATCGACGAGTGCCGGCACTCGTCAGCGGTCTCGACCAGCAGGTAGCGGTGCGAGCCGTCGGTGGCGGGCAGCTCGTAGAGGTGCTGCACCAGCATGTGCATGAGGATGTTCTCGAACCAGATGCCGGCGGAGCACAGCGAGGCGCACTCGTGGCGGCTGTACGCGAAGCGCTCCTCGGGGGTCATCGTGTCCCACACAGCTGTGCCGTACAGGGGCAGGAACTCGGGCGGGAGGTAGTAGGCGTCGTCCTCGAACGGGACGGACCAGTCGATCTCGGTGAACGGGTCGAAGGTCTGGCGCTCGCTGGCGACGACCAGGCGGCGGGCCTTCTCGGCGACCTTGTCCATCGCGACGGCGGAGCCGGCGTCGGGGGCGACGGCGGCGGTGGAGGGGTTCAGCGTGGAGGTCATGCGTTCTATGGTGAACTGTGACAGTTGAAGGTGTCAACATGCTGTCGGTCACACCCCTTCGGCGCATGGCGCCCGGCCCGACACCCGACCCGAGAAGCCCGCGAAACGGGCCCAAAACGACCGCAACCGGGCCCGAGGGGCCCGGCTGTGCACGGGGATGCGGGGTCGGCGGGCCAGGGGGGCGGGCCCGCGGGGGTCGTTGCGGCGGGGTCAGTCCTCGACCTTGGGCGGGGGGACCATGCGGTCGCGCACCGGCGCCCAGAGGTCGTCGGAGGTCGAGAGCAGGCGGGCGCTGGCGACCCAGAGGTCGGTGGCGAGGTCGACCACGCCGGCATCGAGGGCCTCGAGCGCGATCTCCTCCATCAGCACCGCGAGCTTGTCGAGGCGCTCGACCAGCTCTTGACGCACGTACGTGGTTTCGTCCATCGGGGGTCCTCGATCGGAGCGGCAGCAGGGCGGGGGCTCTGCGGAAGGTGCCGTCAGTGTGCCGACGCAGCCTCAAGGCGCACGGACCGCCCGCTCAAGAAGCTGTCAAGAAAGGCCGAGCCGGCCGTTGCGGGCGCTCGGCGCCGGAGCCCGGTGCGCACCACCCCGCAGTAGGCTCGCCGGGTTCGTGCCCGTCCCCTGGTCCAGGAGGGTCACCCGTGACCATCACCGACAACGCTCCCCCGCCACCACCTGCGTCCACGGGGAACGCCGCGGCCCGGGCGTGGCAGGCCTCGAAGTTCTACGGCGAGGGTGACACGATCGTGAAGGCGCTCGACCAGATCACGGTCGAGTTCGAGACGGGGCGCTTCACGGCGATCATGGGCCCGTCG
>CAYUOL010000342.1:0-6925 GCA_964446345.1 uncultured Iamiaceae bacterium
TCGGTTCGCGCGTGCTGGACTCTGGGTGTCCGCCCTCGTTCTCGACGAAGCCGAAGCCCTTGAAGAAATCGACGTGCCGGCTGCTGTCGCCGCCGATATCGGCGGAGGGCGCCAGCACGATGCGCTGCCCCGTGCGGTCGGCATAATCGGCCAGCTCGCGCATCGCGGCCGTGCCCTTGCCCCGATCGCCTTCGTCCTCGGGCACGACCATCTTGTGCAGCGTGATGACGCCGTCGCGCTCGGACATGAAGTTGTCGAGGCCGGCGGCGCGCCACGTCTCTTCCAGCTTCGACCGCCCAGGATCGTCCGCCGTCGCGTTCTGGATGACCTCGGGTAGACCGGACCGGAACTCGACGCCGGACCGGTCATATTGCGAGACCGCATCGCCCTGCCCGAGCCGCGCGGCCCGCGTGGCATAGCGCTCGCCGTAGAGCCGCGCGAGCTGCCGCGCCACATCCGGCGGTTCGCCGGCCGCCAGCATCTGCCGCTCGACCGTGGCAACGACCTGCTCGCGCGCCGAGATCTGGCGGATCTCCTCCTCGATCCGACCGGCGACGGCATCGCCGAGTTCCCCGGCTCCGTCCCTGAACGTCCGGGCCTCGTTGACCGACAGGCCCGACGCGCGCAGCCGCAGGTCGTCGCGCCACGCCTCTGTCATCGCCGCCGGGGCGTGCGCGACGTAGCGCTGTAGCGGGATCACGATATCGCCGCCGGTCGCCATCGCCGCCTCGAGCTGGCCGTCGATGCCCAGCGCGCCCACCTGCCGCTGGGCGTCCCGCGGGTCGAGCGCCTGCAGGTACGTCCGCACGGCGTGGGCCGGCACATGGACCTTGCCGCCGTCGCCCAGCGCGGCCAGCACCTCCGCTAGCTTGTCCGGCGACCGGCTCGCCAGCCCCGTGCTGCGCGTCGTCGCAAGGATCCGGTCCAGCGCGGCGGCGTCCGTCGCGGCCTGGTCGGGATTCGGCAACTGCCGCCGACGCAGACGGCCGCCGCCCAGCAGCAGCGCGCGCACGAACGCCGCCGAGCCGCCGGCCGGGATCGCCGCGTCCAGCGCGCCGTCGAGCAGGTGCCGGTGCGTCTCGAGGTAGTAGTTGGCGAGCGCGTTCTGGCCGACCTGCTCGATCGCCTCCTCCGCCGCCTCGATGCCGCCCGCCGCCGCGATGTCGACCACGGCTCGGGCGAGCTTGTTCTTGATGGCCGGCGGCAGGCGCTTCACCAGCACGTCGAGGCCGAGCTTCTCGGTGATGGCGGTCACTATCCCGCCGCCGATCAGCATGGCATCGCCGGCAATCGTGCCCTCCTTGCCCGACTTCCTGACGTCGTCCAGCACGTGGTCGACGCTCTGGCCGAACAGCAGGGTGAGGCCGCCGGCCCCGCCGGTTGCCATCAGCGCGAGGATCTGGCTGCCGATCTGGCCGACGCCCCCGAGGACCTGGTCGACGAGGTTCTGTCTCTCTCGCGGCACCGCGATGTCGTCGGCGAAGCCTTTGATGGTCCCGCCCGGCCGCTTGAGGATCTGCGCGGGGTCGAGATACCAGGGCAGCGCCACCCCGGTGCCCGGCACGCCCACGGCGCCGGCAATGCGGCCCACCGTCCGCGCCGCGACATCGTAGGCCTCGCCGGTGCCGTAGAGCATGCTGCCGACGCCGCCGATCGCGCCCGACGCCACGGACCGCCCGGCATCGGCGAGGCCCCGCCACAGGCTCGCCGTGCCCGCCAGCGCGGGCAGATCGTCGCCGATCAGCCGGGCGTTCACCGGCTCGGCCATCCAGCGCTTCAGCATCGTCGGCGACGTGCGCAGCAGCTCGTCGTAACGGTTCACCTTGTCGATCGCCTCGAAGTCGGCGAGGTTGCGCTCCGCCATGTCGACCGGAACGCCGAACCGGCGCGACACGACAAGGGCGCGCGCCGTGACCTCCGGGTCGCTGCCCCGGGCCGCCAGCAGGCTCGCCCTCGCCGGCGCCATGGCGGCGAGATCGGCCACGACGGCGTCGTAGGGATTGACGGGCGCCGCCGGCGGCGGCGTCGCGACAAGGGCGTCGTAGGGATTGGCGTCAGCCATCATGGCACCTCAAAAAGACGCGGGCGGCTTCGGTCCGATGCCGGGCACCGGCAGGCGCTGGTCGAGCGGCAGAGGTGCGCCCGGTGGCGGCAGGCGACTGCTCCCGGGCGGTCCGGGAACGACGCTGCCCTGACCGGTCGCGCCCACACCGATCGCCTCCCTGCCGAGCCGCACGTTGAATGCCGGCGATGGCGGCGGGATCTCGGTCTGGCGCGGCTCCATCGCCAGCTTGTGGCGATAGGCCTCGGCAACGCGCTCCTCTGTCGGGATGCCGTGGGCGCTGCGGATCGCGTCGGCGATCTCTGCCTGGTCCTGGACCGGTATGTCGGCAAACTCGATCTGGAATACCGGCTTGTGGATGCCCTTCTCCACGGCCGCCCGCACGAGCCCGTCGATGATGCTCCAGGCCTCTTGCGGCGTGGCCTTCCTGCCCTTGCCGTGCTCGAAGATCGTCAGCTCGTCCTGGAAGGCGCGATGGAACCGTGCTGCCTTGGCCGCGTCGCTGTTCGGCGAGCTGTCGGCTCTCGGAGATGGTTCTATGCCGAGGCCCTGCAGCGTCAGGTTGACCTTCTCGGCGTGCGTCAGGACCTGCGTGGCCTCTCCGTCGCGTACGCGCTTCTGAAGCGTCTCCAGGCTTTGGAAGTGGGGCGCCGACAGATGTTCCGCGAACTGCGTCAGGTTGAGTCTCGATGCTTCCGCGCGCATATCGGCATTGTCACCGGTCAGCGCGGAAAACAGGCCGTACCAGAGGCCGAGATCGGTCGTCGGCTGGCGACCTTCGACGTTGCGATTGACCTGGCGCGCGATCGAGGCCTGCTGCTCGTCGGTGAACTGACTCATGATCGTCGGCGGCGGCAACGTGACAGCCGGGCCGCCGCCTGGGCCACCCTTCGTCATGTGCGCCTGCAGATCGGCGTAGGCTTTGTCCGCCTCGGCTTTCACCGCGGCGCGGTCCTGCGCGGTGTGGGCGTCGATCGCGATTTGGTTGGCGCGCTGGCGCGCGGGATTGCCGGCGAACTCGCGGTCGTTCAGCGCGGTCAGCGCAAGGCGGCGCTCCTCGATCCCGGTCATGCGCTGGCGGTAGTCGGCCACGCCTTCCTGATCGAACAGCCTGCCTCCCCACGAGATCACAGGCGGCGGTACGGCCGGGTTCGCGGCATTAACGGCATCGAGCGCCGTATCGCCAGTCGGCGACTGGCCGCCATACTGCGCCAGGATCGCACTCGCCGAGCCCTGCCGGATGGCGCTTTCCCCTTCGGTATATTTCGGACGGAAGTAGCCGCGAGTCATGATGTCGGCGGCTTCCTTCTCCGTCCTGGCCGCCTGCAGTCTCGTCTTGAAGTCGGGGCTCAGGCCCGACACCGAATAGGGGATGACGCCGTCGATCTCGGCCTTGGCGTAAGCGAGGCCGACCTTCTGGTCGCGAGGATCGAGGCCGGTTTTCCTCGCATAGTCCGCCGCGAACGCCTTGAAGGCCTCGCCGCGCGGTCCGTTCCATTGGCCGATCGAGATGCTGTCCGACCCGTCGCGGCCGTCGCCCTTGTTCACCGCGCCGCCGTGGAACTGGCTTTCCCGCAGGAAGCCCGCCGTGATCCCGGCCGCCACCGGCGCGCTGTATCCGTCAGCCTGCCAGTGCGCCATGCTGGTCTTGATGACCGCCACGGCTTGCGCCGAAATCGGACCGGCGCTCCGGCTGCGCACCCAGTCGGCTGCCGCGATGCCGTTCGACAGCGTCTCGACCGCGGCGCCGAGCGCGATGCGGTCCCTGGGGTCGAGCCGATCCTGGTACTGTCGATACAGCCCCACGGCCGAAGGGTCGTTCCGAGCCAGCCGATCCCTGATCGGGCCGGACACCACCCGCGAGACGGCCTTGAGCACCTCGTTCTCGACCACTTCGGGCGCTTGGCCCTTGAAGAAGCTGCGGGTGGCGTCCGCGGCGCGCGTGATGGCGCCGCCGAGATTCTCTGGATTGGTCGTCGCTTCCCGCTGCGCCACCTCGATCGACGCCGTATGGACGCCACGGTCATAGACCTGCTGCTGCTGGTCGACATGCTGCGCGATCTGGTCGGTCGCCGAAGCGAAGTGGGCGTCGAGAATCGGCCCGAGACGCTGCCGCTGGTAGGGGTTGGCAGTCTGGCCGAGCACCTGGTCCTTCAGGTTCTTCAGCCTCTCGGTCGCTCCGGCCGCGCCCTGAATGGCATCGGCACCCCTCAGCTTGAAGTAGGCGTCAGAGCCGGTGCGCAGGATGTCCTGCGACCCCCAGATGAACTGGTTGTTGAAGTCCTGGATGCGACTCTCATTCGCTTCCTTCGCCGCGCGCTCGTAGATACCGAATAAGTTGTCCGACGCTCGGTCGAGGTTCGCTCCTGCCTGCTGCAGGTCGCGCGCCTGGTTCCCGCCGAACGAGGCGATATCGCCCGCCGCCGCCACGTTGGGCTGTGCGTTCGGAAGCGGCTGAGGCAAGACCTCGCCGATCGGGTATGGACGGACGATCGGCATTTATCGCTCCTTGGTGGGAAGCGCGCGACACGCCTCGAGGCTTGCAGGCTCGTCCGTGAACGCCCGCTCGGCTTCCTCGACGGTCCGCGCCGCCGTGGGGAAGAGCATGGTCAGCAGAGTGTCGGCATGGGCATAGACCGCCTGCTTGCGTCCGCCGCTGACCGGAAGGACTGCGTAGCCGGTCAACTCCACGTCCTCGCTACCGATGAAGACCGTCGCGTGCCCGCTCATAATCTGCAGCGTGGGGATCGTGTTGAGCGCACCGGTGATCAGCACTCCCGCTGGAATGCAGATCGTCCGCGCATACATCCCGGCATGCAGCGCATGCCGCGCCTCGATCGACACCTGCGGCTGGGTCTGCGCCCGCTCCTTCAGGGCGCGTATCGCGTGGATCGCCTTGGCACTCATCGCCGGGACCGTCGGCCGCGTCGCGGTCAAATCACGCATCTGTCACTCCTTCAGTTGTAGTTGCCGGCTGCAGCGACGTTGGACGCCGCGCCGGGAATCGGCCGAGAGGTGGCCTTGCCGATGGGGTATGGACAGGCGATCGGCATTTACCGGACTCCTGTCGGGGTGATAGCTTCCCTGCCGTGAGGCGAGAGGATTCGATGAATAGACTGACGCTGATGGCGATGCTGGCGTTGGCTGGATGCACAACTCCTGTTCAGTACAGCCAGGGCCCGATGACGCGACTGGACAAGGACACCGAGTACCGGGTGGAAGACCAAAAGAACGGTTTTCAGTTGATCGTTTCGTATTCGGCGTACACATTCCTCGCAGAGTCGTCGGCGATGCTGACGATGTGCCGAAATACCATCACGTCGCTGGCCCACGACATTGCCGAGAAGCGCGGCCGAAAGATCAAGCCTGTCGCCGAACAGCGCATTCGCACGAGCTTGGGCTATAATGGCATCACCGGCGTAAGCTCTTGCTCTGCAACCGCCCCGGTTGAGTGGCAGTAGAATCACGAGTAATACCCGCCTAAGTCGCGGTCGCCTGCCGTGCGCATGGTGTCCTTGCTGAGGTCGTAGGACGATCCGAACAGATTGGTGTCCTGGAATTTTTTCCATTTGTCGGCGATCGAACTCGATCCCATCAACAAGCTAGTGCCCGCGCCGATGTAGGACGGACTCCAGCTATCCCGCAGGCTGGCATCAGCGCCGTAACCAGCGCCCTGCACTTGATAACCCCATGCTTCACGCGCGGCGTTGTTGCGGGTTGTCAACGCATCCTGTTCGCCGGCGCGCGCTGTGTCGCCCAGGATGTCAGTCGGGCTACCGGAAAGGTCCGTTCCCTGCGCAGCAAGCGCAGCCTGTTGCGTACCGATGCGCTGCGCTGTGGCATCACGCTGCTTTTGCTCGGCGACTTGGCCACGCTGGATGGCATCCGCTGCCTGTTGATTGGCCAGCGTCTGGCGCTGGCGATCTTGAGCCGCAGATATGACTGCTGCGCACCCATCGATGCTTGCTGGTCGATCTGGCCCTTGACGGTCAATGCCGTTCCCGCGACGGCGAGAGCGAGCGATATGGCCGGGATAACCGGTCCCATCATCGGGCAATAACCCGGTTGCCCAGGCATCGGTCGAAAAGCTTGCCTCATGGTGTCTCCATAACGAAGGGGTGAAAAGGCGCTCCGTGTGGTTCCATCGATACCGGTTCGCCGAGTGTGAAGCCGAGCCACTGGAGCCAGCGCACCGCGCGGCGATGGCGCGCATGCACAACGTTGCGCAACACCGGATAGTCTCGCCGCCAGCGTTCGATGAATTGTTTATTGAGGCGCAGGAAGGTGCGGCCGTGCATCTGCACTAAAGGCGAGCCTAGAAGCCACGGCACAGCAGTCACGCCGACGAGGGATAGTGGCACGACGCCGAATAGACAGACCAATTCGCCATCGGCTAAGCCAGCCCACGCCTCGCCGCTCGCTGACATCTCGACGCTCTGGATCAACGCGGCTCGTGGGTCCTGACCGAGCGCCAGTACCTCCGCGTAGTCGTCAGGGTGCAGACAGAGAGCCAGCAACTCCGCATCCGCGACCGTCGCGGGTCTGATTTCGATCGCGGTCATGATCCCACCGCCACATCGGGCGTGACCCCCGTGACGGTGTAGGGCAGCGGCGAGTTGCTGACCCGCAGCAGCGCGCGGCCGTGCCAGTCCCATTGCGGCGCCGCGATCTGGTGCATGAAGTCGGTCACCAGCGCCGGCGCCGTCGCGGCCGGCGCGGCGAGCGGGTTCACCAGGTCCTTCGGCTTCAGCGCATAGAGCGTCGGCGCGCCCTGCCCGCCCGACGGCCCGGCCATCAGTCCCGTGTTCGCGCTGTCCTTCAGCGCCACGGTCAGGTGGTTGATCTTCTTCTTCCGCCCGGTCC
>CAYUOL010000343.1:0-5303 GCA_964446345.1 uncultured Iamiaceae bacterium
CGACGGCTACTTCAAGATCGTCGACCGCAAGAAGGAGCTGATCATCACCGCCGGCGGGAAGAACATCAGCCCCGCGAACCTCGAGGCGGCCTTGAAGACCATCCCCCTCGTGGGGCAGGCCTGCGCCATCGGGGACAAGCGCCCGTTCGTGTCGGCGCTCGTCGTGCTCGATCCCGAGGTGGCGCCCGTGTGGGCGGCCCAGCACGGGATCGAGGGCAAGTCCCTGGCCGAGCTCGCCGAGGACCCGGTGGTGATCGCCGAGATCGAGCAGGGCCTCGCCGAGGTCATGGCGGACTTCAACAACGCCGAGCGCGTCAAGAAGGTCAAGGTGCTCGGCGAGGAGTGGCTGCCCGACAGCGAGCTGTTGACGCCGACGTCGAAGCTCAAGCGCCGCGGCGTGCTGGCCACGTACGCCGACGAGATCGAGGCGTTGTATGGGTGAGCTGCGCGTGGGCGCCGCGGTCGAGGGGACCGACGGAGGCCTCGGCAAGGTCGACGCCATCGTGATCGATCCCACCACGACGACGGTGACGCACCTCGTCGTGGCCCACGAGGCGCTGGGCCGGCGCGTGCTCGTCCCGCTCGGCGTCGTCACGTCGTCGACCCCGAGCGCGATCCAGGTCGACCTCACCCAGGAGACCTTCCGCGAGTGCGAGCTCTTCGACGAGCCCGCGTTCAACGTGCCCGACGCGGGCTACACGGGCGACCTCGGGTACGAGCCGGGCGCGTACTTCCTCGAGCCCTTCGCGTCCCCGCTCGACGGCTTCAACAACCCGGACCTCGAGCGGATCCCGAAGGGCGAGGTCACGATCCGGCGCGGCGACGAGGTGTACTCGAAGGACGGCACACGGGTCGGCCACGTGGACGAGCTCCTCGTCGATCCGGCCGACGGGCACGTCACCCACGTCGTGCTGCGCGAAGGGCACGTCTTGCGCCACGACGACGACGTGGTCGCCCCGATCACGGGCGCGGCGATCGAGGAGGGCCGCGTCATCCTCGGGATGCCCATCGACGAGCTGCACGAGCTCGAGCGCATCCCGGTGAAGCGCCATGGTCACGTCAGCACGAAGGACCTCGGCGGCACCTGACCGCGGCGCGCGTGGGCGGGGCTCAGCCTCCCGGCTTCGTGAAGCACGAGTAGAGCCCGTACGTGTAGAGCTCCTGATCGGGCTGGCCGATCGGGTCGAGCGTGTCCGACGGCGTCGTCTGCGACTGGTCGAGCTTGGTCTGCATCATCGTGATGCCCCGGGTGATCATCGGCGCGTCGGCGGCGGGGGGCGTCAGCGCCTTGAGCTGGTCGATCGCGTTCTGACCGATCGGGCGGATCTTCGCCACGAGCTCCTTCAGGGCGTCGGTGGAGCCCTGACCGGAGCTGTTGTTGATCGGGCCGTTGTCGTTGGTGAGCCCCGTGATCAGCTTGTCGGCGGCCGCGCAGATCTTGTTCGCCTGCAGGACGTACTCGTCCTTGGTCAGTGGCGGCGTCGTCCCCTGCGGCACGGGCGGCAACGGCACCGCATCGTCCTTCTTCCCGCACCCGGCGGCCGTCAGCGCGACCGAGAGAGCGAGGAAGACCGCCGAGCAGCGCACCGAGGTTCGGCCCATGTCTCGACCCTACTGTCGCCTCGCCGGCGCAGTGGATCGGGGGGCGCGGCGAGCATCACCGGATCGCGCGGCTGAGGCGCTTCTCGTCGTCGAGGCGGCGCCCGGCGAAGCGCACCGCGGCGAGGAAGACGGCGAAGGCGCTGACGAGCGCGAGGACGATGCCGAGCGGGTCCACGACCCCACTGACCAGGTCGCGGACGAGCAGCACCTGGCCGAGGACGGGGATGGCGTCGAAGATCGCCGAGTCGCCGATCGTGGGCGCCATGAACACCAGGACACCCGCGACGACGAACACCACGGCGACCAGGTCGCCCAAGCTGACCGCGTCGTCGCTGCCCGTGCCGAGCGAGCCCGCGATGCACCCGAACCCGGTGGCGACGAGCGCGAGCACCAGCGACCCGACGAAGCCCGCCACGAGCATCGCCACCACGGTCGCACCCGACTGGTGCGTGTTGCTGCTCGGGATCGCGGCCGTGAGCACCAGCAGGGCGACGGCCCCGAGCACCTGGAGGCACGCCAGGGGGTAGGCGCCGAGGGAGATGCCGAGGCTGATCGACTCGCGTCGCAGGGGGAGCACGAGCAGCGGTTCGATCGAGCGGCGCTCCCGCGCGGCGCCGAAGACCGACGCCACCGACGTGACGACGCCGATGCAGATGAGCGCGGCGATCGGGGCGACCTGGCGGGCGAGCAGCACGCGGTTGACGGCCTCGTCGCGGGGGAGGTCCAGCACCTCGACCTGCACACCACCGCCCGTCGCGACGGCGACGCCCTTGGCCTTCGCCAGGCGCGTCAGCTCGGACTCCTGCAGGCGCACACCGACCGTGTTGAAGGACTCGACCGAGGTGTTCTGGCTGGCGCGGAAGAACATCTGCAGCTCGACGGACTCGCCGGCCGCGAGCCGCCGGTCGACGCCTTCGGGGAACACGATCCCGGAGGACGCGCGGTTCAACGTGACGTCCTCGGCCACGTTGGGCGACTCGGTGAGGGCGAGGCGGGGCGACTTCAGCTCGGCCAGCACCTGCTGGGCGCCGGCGAGGTCGCCGCCGATCGCGACCCGGAAGCTGCGGTCCTCGATGCGGTCCTGCACGCGCTCGCTGGTGATGCCGACCGCACCGACGAGCAACGCGAAGAGCAGGCCCGTCAGCATCGTCGCGATCCACCCGCCCGGGCGGCGCAGCAGCTCGCGGAACGTGATGCCGGCCACCAGGCCGGCGCCCTCGTGGCGCGGGCGTCGCGGCGAGAGGCGATGGTCGGTGCCCGGGCGCGGCGGGGCGGGCACGGCATCCTCGTCGCGCACCTCGACGCCCACGCGGTCGACGATGTCAGCCATTGCGCATCACCATGCGCTCGGCATCGAGGGCCCGACCGGCCGGCACCACGAGCAGGAACGCGCCGAGCAGCGTGAACGCCGCCGCGACGACGACGGCGGCGACGCTGCCGGTGCCGTTGAGCAGGTCGCGCAGCGTGCTCACCGAGCCGACCACGGGGATGAGCGCGAACCAGGTCGGGCGCATCACCTCGGACATCGCGACGGTGGTGGCGACGAGCGTGGCCACGATCAGCGCGGCGCCCGTCGCCAGCGACACCTGCTCCTGGGTGCGGGCGGCGGTGCCGATGACGACGCCGAGCGCCGTGGTGAAGGCGAAGAGCGCCAGCATCGTGACCGCGGTCAGCACGAGGTGCACGCCGGCGTTGGTCGCGCCGGACGTGGCGCTCGCGAGCCCGAAGCCGAGGATGACCACGATGACCGGGGCCGCGGTGACGGTGCCGATGGCCAGCTCCCCGAGGCCCTTGGCCAGGGCGAGGACGCGCCGCGACAGCGGCAGCACCAGTTGGGCCATCAACAGCCCGCGCGTGCGGCGGCTGACGAGCCGGTTCGACGTGCCGGCCACGAGCATGGCGGCCTGCAGCAGGACGAGACCCGGGATGACCTGCGACGTGATCGTGCGGGTGCCGGCCTCGGTGCGCTCGACGTTCACGATGTCGAGCGTGAACTGCGCACCGCGACCGCCGTCGTCCACCGCCCCCAGGCGCTCAACAACCTTGCGCTTCTCCATGTCGACGAAGCCGGATCGCACGAGGATCGCGGCGGCGCGCGACGGCGGGTTGACGGTCACCTGGAAGACCTGCACCGCGGGGGCGGCGTCGGGGTGCTGCTCGAGCGTGGCGTCGAGGCCGTCGGGCACGGCCATCCCGGCGTCGGCCTCGCTGACGGCGGCGAGCTTCGCGTCGGGCGCGGGGAAGAACGTGAGGCGCTCGGGGTTCAGCGCGTCGAGCGTCCGCCGCGCGCCGGCGTAGTCCCCCTGGACGGCGACCCGGTACGCATCGGGGTGGGTGCGGGTGTCGGCGCCGCGCAGGGCGAGGGTGATGCCCAGGACGCATGCGAAGAGCACGATCGGGGTCACCGCCCGCACCAGCAGCTGGCGCCGCGACCGGAACCCGTCGAGGGCCTCGACCCCGGCGACGGCCCAGATCTCGCGCCCGGGACGGCCGCGTGCCGTCTGGGGCCGGGGCGGCGCGTCCTGCGTGATCACGTCGGCGTCGCCCCGAGCGACGCCTCGCCCAGCAGGCGCACGAAGGCCTCGCGGAACGTCGAGGCACCGGACGTGCGCACGAGCTCGTCCGGGCGGGCGTCGACCACGACCCGCCCGGCGGCGATGCCGACGACCTTCTCCGCCAACCGCTCCGCTTCGTCGAGCCGATGTGTCGAGAGCAGCACGGTCTTGCCCCCGATGATCTCGTCCTGGCCGAGCAGGGCCTCGAGCCCGTCGGCCGCCACCACGTCGAGCCCGGACGTCGGTTCGTCGAGCAGCAGGACCGGCGGGTCGTGCACGAGGGCCCGGCACAACGAGACCTTTTGCCGGTTGCCCTTCGACAAGGTCCCGGCGCGCGTGTCGAGGTCCTTCGTGAGCGACAGGTACTCGGCGATCGTGTCGATGCGCGAGCGCGCCGCGTCGGCGCTCATCCCGTAGGCCCGCGCGGCGAACACGAGCTGCTCGCGCACCGTCAGCCGGTCGTGCAGGCCCGGCTCCTCCGTGACGAGCCCGATGACGCGCCGGGCGGCCATCGGTTCGCGGCCGATGTCGATGCCGGCGATCGTCACCGTCCCCTCGTCGGGGTGCAGCAGCGTGGCCAGGATGCGCATCGTCGTTGTCTTGCCCGCGCCGTTGGGCCCGAGCAACCCCGTGGTGGCGCCGGCCGGGGCGCTGAACGTGACGTCGGTGAGGATCGTGTTGTCGCCGAACGCCTTGACCAGTCCGTTGACCTCGATCATCGCGGCCAGTCTGGCAGCTGGCCCGCCGCGGTGGGCCGGCGCGCGTCGTCGTCGGCGGCCGTGCGCGCGGCACCGGTCAGTGGCGGCATCGGGCCACTACGCTCGCTCCCCATCACCCATCGATGCCCGAACGGGCCCGCTGCGTTACAGCGCGTCCTCCGCACCGCCCACGACACCTGAACCCGGGAGCCCCCATGCCTGATGCGAGCGACGTCAACAAGCTGCAGGAGCAGATCTTCGAGCTGGTGCGCACCAGCCAGCAAGCCATCATCGACGCGGGCCGCACGTTCACCGAGCGGGTGTCGTCGATCACGCCCGGCGACACGGCGCAGATCGACGACCTCATCGACAACGCCTTCGACATGACCGAGCGGGTCCTCGAGTCCCAGCGGGACTTCGCGAAGCGGATCGTCGAGACGGTGACGTC
>CAYUOL010000343.1:5403-6923 GCA_964446345.1 uncultured Iamiaceae bacterium
GGGTCCTCGAGTCCCAGCGGGACTTCGCGAAGCGGATCGTCGAGACGGTGACGTCGCAGATCCCCGGCGCCGACAAGCAGGACGACGCCGAAGACGCCTGACCCGATCTTCGGGTCGCGGCCTGGCGTCGTCCGCGACGTCGAGCCGCGACCAGAACGTCGTCCCGAACCTCGCCCGGAACTTCGACAGGAACCTGGACAGCAACCTGGACAGGGCTGGGGGGCGGGGGGTCGGGGTCGCTCGCGTCAGGGGGTGCGCGTCGGCCAGGCGGCGGCGAGCTCGGCCAGCAGGGCGACCTCGCCGGCGATGAGGGAGTGCCAGTCGCCGATGTGGAGGCTCTCGTTCTCGCCGTGGATCGCACTGGTGGGATCGGCCGGCCCGAGCAGCAGCGCGGGGATGCCCCCGAACGCCTCGGCGAAGGGGCCGACGAAGGGGATCGAGCCGCCGACGCCCATGTAGACGGGATCCGTGCCGAACCCCGTGCGCAGCGCGCGGTCGGTGGCGTCGAACGCCCACCCCTCGGGCTCGCACACCCACGCCGGCGCCGACTCGCCGAGCACGAGCTCGACCTCGAGCCCCCACGGTACGTGCGCCTGCAGGAACGCGGTCAGCAGGGCGAAGGCCCGTTCGGGGTCCTGCCCGGGAGCCAGGCGCAGGCTGAGGCGCGCGGTGGCGGACGCCACGATCTGGTTGGACGATCCCTTGAGCGGGTGCGAGTCGAACCCGATCACGGTGACCGACGGCTGGAACCACTGGCGCTCGTAGGTCGTCAGCGCCGGATCGCCGACCAGCTCGACCCCTTCGACCACGCCGAACGCCCGCCGCAGCGCGGTCTCCTCCGCCGGGAGCGCCGCGATGCGGGCCCGCTCGCCGGCGGTGAGCGGGCGGACGTCGTCGAGGAAGCCGGGGATCGCGATCGCCCCGTGCTCGTCGGTGAGGGCGGCGAGCACCTTGGCGAGCGCCTGCACCGGGTCGGGCACCACGCCGCCGGCCATGCCGCTGTGCAACGGGCCGGCGACGGAGCGGACGCGGATGTCGAGCGCGGCCAGGCCCCGCAGCGAGTAGGTGACCCCGGGGGTGCCGACCGACCAGTTGCCGGCGTCCGCGAGCACGAGCACGTCGCTCGCGAGCTCGTCGACGTGCGCGTGCAGGAACCCCTCGAGGTGCGGCGACCCGATCTCCTCCTCGCCCTCGACCAGCACGCGCACGTTGCACGGCAGCGCGCCCGCGCTGGCGAGCCACGCTGCGACCGCCGACGCGTGCGCGACCGCGCCGGCCTTGTCGTCGGCCGACCCGCGGCCGAACAGCCGGCCGTCGGCCCGTCGCGGCTCGAACGGATCGGACCGCCAGTTCTCGACGACGCCCGGCGGCTGCACGTCGTGGTGGGCGTAGAGCAGCACGGTCGGTGCGACCGCCGGGTCGTGGTGGACCCAGTCACCGATCACGTAGGGGTGGGATCCGTCGATGGCGGCCTGGCGCACGTTCTCGAGCCCGCTCGCCCGCAGCACCTCCTCCACCGC
>CAYUOL010000344.1:0-6886 GCA_964446345.1 uncultured Iamiaceae bacterium
GCACGATCCCCAGCTTCTCCTCGATCTCGTCGATGAGCTCGAGCGCGCCCTGTCCCGGACGGTCCCACTTGTTGATGAACGTGAGCAGCGGCAGCTCGCGGCGGCGGATGACCTCGAAGAGCTTCAGGGTCTGGGGCTCGATGCCCTTCGCGGCATCGAGCACCATGACCGCGGCGTCGGCCGCCTCGAGCACGCGGTAGGTGTCCTCGGAGAAGTCGCGGTGACCAGGTGTGTCGAGCAGGTTGACGGTGTGCTCGCGGTAGGGGAACTGCAGCACGGTCGACGTGATGGAGATGCCGCGTTGCTGCTCGAGCGCCATCCAGTCGGAGGTGGCGCTGCGCCGCCCGCTGCGGGCCTTGACCGCGCCGGCCTCGCTCGACAGCGCGCCGCCGTAGAGCAGGAACTTCTCGGTCAACGTGGTCTTGCCGGCGTCGGGGTGGCTGATGATGGCGAACGTGCGCCGCTTCGCGGCCTGCTCGCTCGCGTCCCTTGGGGTCGTATCAGTCACAGCGCAAGGCTACTGGCCTGCGTAATGGGAACCGTTTGCACCGGCGTGACGTATCAAGATGGACAACCCCTCACGCCCCCTCGAAGGCGACCACCTTCAGCGGGATTTCATGGTCGGTCTGGTTGGGTGCAACCAGCAGCACGACCGCCGAGAAAGTGACAACAGCATGACCGAGCGCAAGCGGACCAACGAGGAGACGATGGAGCGACTCCGCTCCGATCCCTGGCTCGAGGCCTTCGTCAACGCACGGCGCCGGCGCCCATTCGCGCAGCAACGGGCGCGGGACCTGGACGCGGCGTTGGCCGACGGCACGGCGGCGGAGCGAGCGACCGCAGGGGAGCGAGCCCTCGACGTCATCGACGAGGGCGACGACGAGACCGAGATCGAGGTCGTCTGTGGCGGCCGCGGCCAGGCCGCCAGCTCCGACCCCGAGGCCTGACGCACCTCCCGGGCGTGCGCCGCGCGGCCGCGGTCGGGCGCCGACGAGCCCCGTCGTCCCGCGGTGGCGGTCCCGCCCCGTCGGTCGGCCCCGTCGGTCGGCCCCCTCGGTCGGCCCCGTCGGTCGGCCCCGTCGGTCGGCCCCGTCGGTCCTGCTCCGTTCTGTGCCGTCGGTCCGGCGGCGTCCGTCCTGGTCGTCGGTCGGTGCCGTCAGTCCTGCGCTCGGCCCCGCGGATCTGATCGGGCTCGCCGCACCAGCACCGCCCCGAGGGCCAGCAGGGCGAGCGCAGCCGCGACGAGCGGAGCGGGGTCCAGGCCGGTCGTCGGCAGCACACCGGTCGCGACCGCGGCGCTCCCAGGTGCGGCCGCCGCGCCGCCGGGCGTCGCCGGTGCCGCCACCGCCGCCACCGGCGCCGTGGTGCTGCTGGTCGTCGACGTGGTCGAGGTGCTCGACGTGGTCGAGGTGCTCGACGTCGACGTGGTGGTCGAGGTGGTGGTCGAGGTGGTGGTCGTCGCCGGCGCGCTGACGGCGATCGGCGCCCCCGTCCCGGTGATCGACGCGACGACCGGATCGGTGACGCTGATCGTCTGCGCACCGGGCGTGTGGAACGTCGCCGTCACGGTGGCCCGGCCGTGGACGAAGGTCGCCGTCGCCGGCAGGACGGCCGAGGGATCGCTCGACGTGAGCGGCGCCGTGCCGGCGTAGTGGTACGACGCCCCGCCGTCCGCATCGCGGGCGGTCAACGTCGCCGTGACCTCGGTGCCGGTCACGGTGGCGGCCGGCGTCGCCACGTCGAAGTGCGTCGCCGTGCCCTGCGGGCTCACGTAGTTGTAGACGCGGGAGTTGAGGGCGCACCACCGCGGCGGGAGGATCAGCACGGCGAGGCGGCCGCTCCACCGGTCGTAGTCGATGCCCTCGATCTCGATGTCGGTGGGCCACGAACCCGGCGATTCGATCGGGCAGTCGCTCGGCGGCACGGGCAGGGCGAAGACGACGCGCACCGTCCCCTCGACGTCGCCGCCGTCGAGCGCATGGGCCAGGTCCACCTGCAGCAGCGCCTTGCGTGGGATGCCGTTCTGGGTGATCGGGTCGTCGCTCGTGCAGAACATCCGGGTCGCCGTCTGGAACGTGCACCCCTGGATGTTGACCACCGGCTGGCTCAAGAGGATCTGGCCGGTGACCGGCAGGTCCGCCCCCGGCCCCGGTGCGCTCGGGTTGAGGATCGGGGTCGGCATGATCAGGAACCGCGAGATGGTCTCCCACTCGCCCGAGACCATCCACTGCGCGTCCGGGGACACGGCCGCGAAGCTGTTGTTCATCATCTCGCCGGGCAGGTTCTGGTGGATGTGGTCGGTCATCGACCCGTCGGGGGCGGTGACGTGGAACAGCTTCTGCGTCGCGCCGCCGTTGGAGCTCTGGTACGCCTCGAAGAGGTAGCCCCGGGCGGAGTCCGGATCGCCGTTGTGGTTCCAGCCCGCGTCGATCATGAACTGGGGCACCGAGGAGTCACCGGTGAAGTACCGGGTGACCGAGCCGTCCGCCCCCACCACGGTGGCCAGGCCCTGGCCCTTGTAGCGGCCGTCCACGCCGTCGACCGACTTCACCGTCCAGGTCGCGACGCCGGGCGCCGCCGGCGCCGCCGGCGCGGCCGTCGAAGGGCGGGACGGGGCGAGGGCGAGCGCCACCGCGAGCGTGCCCATGAGAGCGAGGAAGACGGCGCGCCGATGCGCCCCCCGGACGGCGCGCCGGTGGCGTCGATCCGCGTGCCCGCGCCGCGAGGTCATCCGGCGAAGGTCGGCGCGGCATCGACCGCCGTCGCCGGTGTGCTCGCGGCGGCACCGGCCGCCGGATCGGTGGTGGTCGTGGTCGAGGCGGTGGTCGTGGTGCTCGGTGGCGCCTGGGAGAACTGGCTGAGCAGCTGGATGAACGTCGCCTGTTGCGCGACGTCGGCGCCGTCGACGTTCGTCATGAAGAACAACGCTCGTTGCGTCTTCGGGGCGTACCCGAGGAGCGCGGTGCACCCGACGGACCCGCCACCGTCCTTCAGGAAGACGTCCACGGTGCCGCCCGTCGGATCCGCTCGGTGCTCGATCGGGTTCCAGCCGAGCCCCAGGTCGAGGTGGGTCGCCTCGTGGCGGTAGTAGACCTGCGCCGCGAGGGGGATCGCCTCCTGGAGATGGGCGACCGGCGGCGGGGCGATCAGCGCCTCGAGGAACCGCAGCATGTCGTTCGCGGTCGAGCGCAGCACCCCGCCGCCGCCGAAGAAGGTCGGCGGGTCGTTGACCTTGGTCGCGACCTTGTAGCCGTTGGCCGGCGCCGACTTGTCCTTGTAGAGGTAGCCGGTCGCCACCCGCGGCTGTTGCGCCGGCGGGGGAGCCACCGACGTGTCCGCCATGTGCAGCACGTCGGTCCGCAGGAGCATCGCCGTGACGAGGTCGGAGAAGTTCGGGGTCCCGGGGCTCTTCAGCAGGAGCTGGTCGGCGAGGATGAAGCCGAGCAGATCGACCGCGACGTCGGAGTACAGGTAGCCCGTCCCCGGGACGAACGCGAGGTCGTCAGGGCCGGGGTTGGCCTTCACCTCGTCGATCTTGCTGAGCCACAGCGCGAGCTCGGGGATCGTGTACGCACTGCGCGGGTTCGGGAACGGCGTCGGTTCGTTGGGCAGCCCCGAGGTGTAGTCCGCGAGCTGCTGCAACGTGATCGACGCGAGCAGCGTGGGCATCGGGTACCCCGCGTCGGCCAGGTACGGCGCGAGGTACGGGCCGATCGGGCTGCCGAGCGTGAGCGGACCGTTGCGCCCCAGTCCGCCCTTCACGGCTTGGGCGAGCATCGTCGTGGTGAACTGCTTCGTCACCGAGTCGATCGTGAGGATGGTGTCCGACGCGAAGGGGAGCGCCTTGTCCACGTCGCGGAGGCCGGTGGCGAACGTCCCCGACACGCCGGCCAGGCCGTCGACGGCCGCGACCGCGCAGCCGGGGACGGTCGTGAGGCCGGCGGCGAAGGCCTCGATCTCGTCCAGCAACGACGAGGTCGCCGCCTGTGCGGGGGCGACGAAGCCGTCGGCGCTGAGCGCGGAGGCGAGGCCGCCGAGCGGGTTCCGGAGCGCGAGCGCCGCGCCCACGCCGGCCGCCCCCAGGAGGAGTCGCCGGCGCTCCACGGACCGTGGACGGGTGCCGGTTTCCTGCGGGTGATCGTCCATCGTGGAGCTACGGCGCGGCGTCGAGGGCCGCGTACGTGGCGTCGATCAGCGTCTCGGTGCGAGGGTCGCCGGTGAGGCCGAGGTACATCTTGTTCATGACGTACCCGAAACCCACCTCGGCGTCGGGATCCGCGAAGCCCACGGAGCCGCCGGCGCCGTAGTGCCCGAAGCTGCGCGGCCCGCCGAGCTTCAGCATCCCGTGCGGCAGGTTGAACCCGAGGCCGTACTGCACGTCCATGTCCATGAGGACCTTGTCGTTGCCCTCGGTCTGCACCTCGATCATCGCCTCGATGTTCTTGTCCTCGAAGAGGTGCACGGGCGTGCCATCGGCTCCGGGGACGTCGCTGACGCAGGCTGCGTAGAGCTTGGCGAGCGAGCGGGCGTCGGTGACGCAGTTGGCGGCCGGCACCTCGGCCTCCCAGACCTGGGGCAGGTTGAACGAGTCGAACATCTTCTCGGTCCACGCCCCGCCGGGTGCGAACAGGGCCTTGCCCAGCATCGAGTCCGGGCCGATGAACTGGTCGACCATGGGCTTGAGCATCGGGTCGTCGGGCAGCTGGATCGCCTCCAGCGGGGCGACGCGGTCGTGCTCCGCCGCCGGCAGGCCGATCCAGAGGTCGAGGCCGAGCGGTGTCGCCAGCTCGTCCTGCACGAACGTGCCGAGGCTCTTGCCACTGACCCGCCGGACCAGCTCGCCGACCAGCCACCCGAAGGTCGTGGCGTGGTAGCCGTGCTGGGAACCGGGCTCCCACACGGGCGCCTGCTTCGCGAGCGCATCGACGACAGTGCCCCAGTCGAGGGCCTGGTCGAGGGTCATCGTGCCGTCGACCCACGGCACGCCGGCGCGGTGGCTCAGCAGCCAGCGCACCGGGATCTCCGCCTTGCCGCTCTGGCCGAACTCGGGCCAGTAGTCGGCGACCTTGGCGTCGAGGTCGAGCTGACCGCGAGCGACCAGCAGGTTCGCGGCGATCGCGGTGACGCCCTTGGTCGTGGAGAACACGAGCTGCAGCGTGTTCTCCTCGTAGGGGCGGTGCGTGCGGCGGTCGGCCTCGCCGCCCCACAGGTCGACGACCTTCTCGCCGTGGTGGAAGACGCTGACGCCGGCGCCGACCTCGCAGACGTCCATGCCGAGCATGGCGTTCAGCGGGTCGGGCTCACGCTCGAAGTTGGCGGCGAAGGCGTCGCGCACGCCTTCGAACCCGGGCGCGGTGTAGCCGTTGATCGCAGTCATCCGTCGATCCTCGCATGCTCGTCGTGGGGGCGCCCGCCGGGCGGCCCGCACCCCCACCGTTGGGGGTGGGTGCTACTTGATGGCGTCGTAGCAGGCGCTGACCAGGCCGAACGAGCGGGTGTCGCCGGTGAGGCCGATGTCCATCTTGTTCATGACGTAGCCCATGCCCAGCTCCGCGTCGGGATCGGCCCAGCCGAGCGAACCGCCGGCGCCGAAGTGCCCGAACGAGTTCGGGCCGCCGAGACCGATCTGGCCGATCATGCCGGTGTTGAGCATGAACCCGAGGCCGAACTCGATCTCCATGCCCATGAGGATGTTGTTGGGCCCTTCGGTGAGCTGCGTCGAAGCTTCCTTGACCTGTTGCGGCGTCAGCAGGCGCACGCCGTCGACCTCGCTGACCACGGCGCCGTACATGCGCGCCAGCGAACGCGCGTCGGTGATGCCGTTGGCCGCGGGGATCTCCGCCGCGTGCACGGCCCGCGTGTTCCACACGTCCTGGTCGGACAGCGCGCCGCCGGGGGCGAACAGCGCCTTGCCGAGCGGCGTGTCCGGGCCCAGGAACGCCTTCATCATCTCGGCGATCGGGTTCGGCTCGCCGTTCTCGAGCGGCTTGTCGGCGCCCTTGGGGATCATGCCGATGAGCGTCGCCACGCGGTGCTCCTCGGACTCGGGGAGCCCGATCCAGAAGTCGAGGTCGAGCGGCGTCGCCACCTGGTCGCGGAACGCGGTGCCCAAGCTCTTGCCGGTGATGCGCCTGACGACCTCGCCCACGAGCCAGCCGTAGGTGGTCGCGTGGTAGCCGTGCTCGGTGCCCGGCACCCACGACGGCGCCTGCTTCTCGAGGGCGCGGATCACCGGCTCCCAGGCCAGCGCCTCGTCGAGGGTCATCGGGTCGTCGACCCACGCGAGACCGGCCTGGTGCGACAGCAGGTACGAGACGGGGATCGTCTCCTTGCCCGCCTGGCCGAACTCGGGCCAATAGGTGACGACCGGCGCGTTCACGTCGAGCCGACCCTCTTGCGCGAGCTGGTTCGCGACGATGGCCGTGGCGCCCTTGGTCGTCGAGAACACGAGCTGCAGCGTGTCCTCCTCCCACGGCGTGCCCTCGTCCTCGTCCTTGATGCCACCCCACAGGTCGACGACCTTCTGGCCCCGGTGGTACGCGCTGAAGCCGGCGCCGACCTCGACGGGACCGTCGAGGTTGGCCTGGAAGGCGTCGCGGACCCCTTCCCACCCCGGCGCGGTCCAACCCTGCGTTTCAGCCATGAGGCCCCCCTGTGGCCGTTCGTCGGAGACCTGACGGGCCGTCCGATCCGTGGTTCGTAGTGTGGCGGCGGGGGCCTGTCGCCGCAACCTCCAGGGCGCCGGGCGACCGCAGGTCAGGCGCCCGGTTCCGCGACCGCGACGTGCTTGGCCGTGTCGGTGTAGTGGCGCAGGCGCGTCACCAGACCGTCGGCATCGAAGGTCCACAGGTGCAGCTCCTCGTCGCGGTAGGAGCCGCCGGTGGCG
>CAYUOL010000345.1:0-6885 GCA_964446345.1 uncultured Iamiaceae bacterium
TGTTCCGTGCGGCGAGGACGAGGACGCCGCGAGCGGCGAAGCTGGCCGTCGCACCGGCGCAAACGTTGCCTGCTGCGGCGCTAGCCTGCGCCACCCATGCTCGATCACGTGTTCACCGATGCCATCGGCGCGCTGCGCGACGCGTTCGAGGGGGCGATGCTCGAGCGCCAGGCGTTCGAAGAGCGCTTCCAGGTCGACGTGCTGCTCGGGGACATGACCTGGGAGACGAGCTACGGCCTCCCGGGTGAGGGGCTCCCGCCGCGGGTGCAGGCCGACATCACGCTCGAGTGGCCCACCTGGGCGCAGTCCGCCTACCGGTCCTGGTACATCGGCGAGCCCTTCGACGAGGGCCCGCGCATCGAGATCGAGATCGTGCTGCGCGTGCAGCGCCTCGCGGCCAGCCCCGATCCGGCCCTGCTGCTCGGGGCGTTGCCGACGCAGAGCACGGCGATCGGCAGCGAGCGCCTGCAGCGCTCCGGCCCGACCCTCGAGACCATGTTCTCGTCGGAGGACCTCAGCGACAGCGAGTTCGCGATCGAGGTGTCCTACGAGGGCTCGTACGAGCTCGACGAGGCGACGCTGGCCGACGGCTCGATCCTCGACGACCACTTCGGCGCCATGGGCGGGTGGATCAGCTCCACGCTCGTGCGCGTCGGCGACCTGAAGTTCGACTTCTTGCCGCCCATGGACGAAACCTTCGGCCTCGACGACTGATCGTCCTCGGAAACCTCGCTGCGCTCGGTTTCCTGCGGCGAGGGCGCGCTAGAAGCTTCTGGGGTTGGGGAGGAGGTCGTCGAAGTTCGGGTCGCGCTTCTCGCTCTTGGCGGCGAACGACTCCATCATGTCCTGGGGCTGGAACATCCCCGTCTGCCACGTGGCGATGTAGTTGAGGCTGTCCTCGACGGAGTGGTCGCGCGCGTAGTTGATCATCTCCTTCGTGCCCCAGATCGCGAGCGGGCTCTTCGACGCGATCTCGTGCGCGATCTCGAGGGTGCCGCTGACGAGGGAGTCGTGGTCGTCGAACACCTCGTTGACCAGGCCGACCTCGTAGGCCCGCGCCGCCGGCAACCGGTTGCCGCGGTAGGCCATCTCGCGGGCGACGCCCTCGGGGATGATCTTCGGCAGGCGCTGGAGCGTGCCGACGTCGGCGGTCATGCCGATGTTGATCTCTTGCACGCAGAAGAACGCGTCGGCGCTGGCGTAGCGCATGTCGCACGCCGTCACGAGGTCGACGGCGCCACCGATGCAGCCGCCCTGGATCGCCGCGAGCACCGGCATCCGCGCCTGCTCGAACGCCGAGAAGCTCCCCTGCAGCATCATCGCCGTCTGGCGCAGGTGGGCACGGCGCCGGCCGGCTTCGTTGCTGTGGTCGCCGCCGCTGAGCGGGTCACCGCCCCCGCCCGTGAAGACCGCCAGATCCATGCCGGCGGAGAAGTGCTTGCCGGTCGAGGAGATCACGATGGCCCGGGCCTTGCCCTCGTCGTCGAGCGCCCGGATGATCGCCGGCAGCTCCATCCAGAACTCGCGGTTCATCGAGTTCAGCTGGTCCGGCCGCTTCAGCTGCACGTGGGCGACGTGGCCGTCCATCGACACGTCGAAGCAGGTGTACTCCGTCATCTGGTCCCCCCGGGTTCGGTTCGGTGCGGTCACTCTAGGAGCGCGCCGCACCGATTCCGAACCGACCCGGACCACCATCGCCCCGGGCGCGCCGCGGCCGCGGACCCGGCGTCATTGCCGATCTCCGCGGCCGAAGGCGGTCGCCCGAGCTCGCGCGGGGTCTGCCCGCCTCGTCGTCAGGCCTGCTTGCGGCCGTAGCGCAGGGCCAGCACGAGCCCGCCGCTGACCAGCACCAGGCCGATCGCCAGCAGGACGCCGACGTCGGTGCCGGTGATGGGCAGCGCCCCCGTCGTGGTGTACACGGTGGTGGCGTTGCCGCTCGAGACGCCGCTGATGCCGTTGCTCACGGGAGCCGACACCGCATCCAGGGCGTCGACCACGCCGTCGCCGTTGACGTCACCGGGGATGCTCGACGTCGTCGTCGAACCGTCCGTGGGCTGCGTCGTCGTCGACGTCGGCGTGGTCGTCGAGGTCGTGGACGTGGTGGTGGTCGTCGTCGGGCCGGGATCGGCCTGCTCGATCGTGGTCGCGATCGAGGCGCCGGCCAGCGCTGCGTCGTTGACGTCCACCACGCCCACCGACTGCATGCCGGCCGTCTTGAACGTGACGAGGAAGGTGCCCGTCCCGTTCGTGAGCAGCGCGTCCGCCGGCAGCACGGCGTTCGGGTCCGTCGAGGTGAAGTGGATCGTGCCCGCGTAGCTCGTCACCGTGTTGCCGTACTGGTCCTCGACGGTGACGGTCAGGCTGAGCGGGACCCCGGCCTTCGACCCGGGCGGCGGCGGCGACACCTTGAACTGCTTCGGGGCGGCGGCCGCCACCGTGACCGAGGTCGTCCCGGTGATCGATGCCGTCACCGTGTCCGTCGCGGTCACGCCCTGGGCGCCGGCCTGCTTCAGCGTCACCGAGAACGAGCCGGTGCCGTTGGTCAGCGTCGCGTCCGCCGGCAGCACCGCGGTGCCGTCCGTCGAGGTGAGGTGGACGGTCCCGCTGTAGCCCGTCGCCGTCGCGTTGGCGGCGTCGAGCGCCGTCACGGTGACGTTGAAGGCGGCCCCGGCGGTGCTCGTCGGCGGTGCGGTCACCATGAGATGCGTGGCGGGACCCGGCGGCAGCGCGCTGACGGCGATCATGCCGCTGGTGCCGGTGACCGACGCCGACGCGGTGTCCGTCGCCGTGACGGTCTGGTTGCCGGTCGTGTTCAACGTCACACTGAACGAGCCGGTCCCGTTGGTGAGGGTGGCGTCCGCGGGCAGCACCGCCGCGCCGTCGCTCGACGTGAGGTGCACCGTGCCGGTGTAGCCCGTGGCGGTCACGTCACCGGCGTCCAGCGCGGTCACCGAGACGCTGAAGGACGAACCCACGTTGGCGGCGGGAGGGGCGACCACGGCGAAGTGCGTCGCCGGCGGCGCGAACTGCACCGTGTTGTCGACGGACGTCGACGCGAGGCTCATCTGGTTCGCCGAATCGAGCGCCGCCCCCGCGGGGATGGAGGCGACGACGGCCCCGCCGCCCACGAGGCCGCTGACCGAGACGGTGTAGTTGGCGCCGGAGCCCGACACACCGGCCACGAGGGCCCCCGTGGCCGTCGAACCGGCGAGGCTGACGTCGCCGCCGGTGAAGCCGGTGACGGGCTCCGAGAACACGACGGTGAACGTGATCGGACCGCTGCTGGCCGGATCGGTCTGGCCGGCGGCCTGGTCGATGGTCACGGTCGGCGCGGGATCGGCCGGCGTCGTGAACGTGACGTTGTTGTCGTTGGACGTCGACGCCGAGCTCGGCTGGTTCGCCGAGTCCATCGCGGCGCCGGCCGGGATCGAGGCGATCACGTCGCCGTTGCCCGTCATGCCCGTGACCGACACCGTGTAGGCGGGGCCCGACCCCGACACCGCGGCGGCCAGCGACCCACCGACCGTCGAGCCGGCGAACGAGATGTCGGCGTTGCCGAAGCCCGTCACCGCCTCGGAGAAGACCACCGAGAAGAGGATCGGCGACGAGGAGGTCGGGTCCGCCTGCCCACCGGCCTGGTTGATCGTCACCGTGGGCGCCGGGTCAGCCGGCTGCTGGTAGGTGACCGTGTTGTCGACGGAGGTGGACGCCAGGTTGGACTGGTTCGCCGAGTCCAGCGCCGACGCGGCGGGGATCGACGCCACGACGTCGCCGTTGCCCGACATGCCCGTCACCGACACCGTGTAGCTGGCGCCCGAACCGGAGACGCTCGCCATGAGCGACCCGCCGACGGTCGAGCCCGAGAACGAGACGTCGGAACCGTCGAAGCCGGTCACCGGCTCGGTGAAGAGCACGCTGAACTGGATCGGGCTCGCCGAGGTCGGGTCCGCCTGGGCACCGGCCTGGTCGATCGTGACCCCCGGGGGTGGATCCGCCGGCATGTCGTCGTTGGTGATCGTGCCGACGCCGAACGGGTCCACGACCGAGGTGTTCTGCGCCCCGGAGAGCACGAGCTGGAACGACTCGTCGGGCTCGACGGTGGTGTCGCCCTTGATGGCGACGTCGACGGTCGCGGTCGTCGAGTTCGCCGCGAACGAGACGGTCTGCGCGACGACCGGGGCGTAGTCGAGATCGGCGACGGTGGCGGAGCCGTCGAGCGTGCTCACGAGCACGGACTCGTTGCCGTCCGCCGGGCCGTCGAGCGTCAGCGTGAACGTGAGGTTCTTCGTCCCGAGGTCGCCTTCGGTGACCGCCGGGTCGGACACCGTCATGATCTGGCGGGCCGCATCGTCCTTGTCGATGATCGTGACCGTCGCGACCGACGTGGCGTTGACCTTCCAGCCCGCCGGCTCGTTCTGGCCGGGCTTCATCGCGTACTGGAAGTCCTGCTGGCCCTCGGGCTGCTGGTCGCTGTAGACGTTCGTGCCGAACACCACGGTGGTGGCGTCCTGGGGCACGTTCACGGTGGCGTCGGTGCGGCCGAGGAAGTCGGAGCCGGCGTTGGCCGTGCCGTCGACCGTGGACACGAGGATGTCGAACGCCGGGTGCGTCGCCGGCGAGATGTTGATGGTGATGTCGGCAGAGGTGCCCTCGTCGGCGGTGATGGGCCCGTTGAAGGTCGCGGTCACCTGCTGCTTCGGGCCGACGTCGATCGTCACGTTGTGGACGTCGACGCCGACATCGGGCGTCTCGACACCCGTGGGCGGCATGCCCTCGTACTTCGTCGGCAGGCCGTTGTTGCCGAGGTCGGACACGATCGTCTCGAGCACGCACGAATCGTTCTCGTCGTTCTGGAGGAACGTGATCTTGCCCAGTGCGTACAGCGTCTCCTTCATCGACCCCACGCCGGCGAACACGTGCGTGTACTGCGTGGGGCTGCTCGTCGGCAGCGTCATCGTGCCGACGGTCGGATCGGCCAGGTCGACCTTCGCCATGACGGCGTCGACGATCACCTGGTTCTCGGGGTGGTTCGTCACGTCGTACTTGTTCTCGAGCAGGTCGACCACGGTCGGGAAGCCCGACACGAACGTGCCGCCCTGGAGGTTGAAGCCCTCGGTCATCGGGTCGATCGTCTTGCCGCAGGTGAGCTTCGCGATGAGGAGCAGGTCGGTCCCGGCGCCGTCGACCGGATCCGGCGCGGGCTGCGGCGGGTTCGCCTGCAGGCCGTCGACGTCCTCGTCGTTGTCCTGGTCGTCGACGTCGTAGCCCGTGATGACCTTCTCCTCGGACGGCTTGGCGTCGATCGGGCCGGCCGGACCGGTGAGGTTCGGGTAGGCGTTCTCGTCGAGCACGCGGATCTCGACGTCGGCCTGCGTCGCAGCGACCATCGGATCGCCGGACACCACGTCGATGTTCAGCGTCTCGGGGTTGCTGCCCGTGTACCAGTAGCCCGCATCCGGCGTGTAGACGAGGTTGTCCAGCGCGTCCTGCAGCTGGGCCTGGGTGCCGTTGATGTGCAGCAGGGTGGTGGGCCCGTTCGGCGGGTTCGCCGACTGGTCGACGACGGCGCCACCGCTCGCCAGGTAGACCGGCTGGTTCATCGCGGTCATCTGGGTGGTGAGCGGACCGACCGAGATGGTCCCGTGGCTCACGTCCATCTGCACGCGCGTGCAGTCGTCGATGAACCAGTCGTTGGCGGCCTTCGGGTCGCACCCGAGCGGCCCGTCCTCGGCGTTCACGGTGAGCTCACGCGCCTGGTTCGAGATCGGGTCGGTCCCCGTGAAGGCCAGGTTGCCGACGGGGACGCCGGCAAACGAGGCGCTGAGGCTCGATCCCGGAGGGGCGACGTACAGCCGGGTCGGTGGGTTCGTCAGCGACGCGGCCGACGCCCCCTGCAGCCAGGCGCCGGCGAGCAGCGTGCCCAGCACGGCGATCACGGTCGCGATGGCGCCGACGCGCCCGACCGACTTCATCCCTCGAACGTTCCTCAACTGCCCACTCCCCATCCCGTGTCCTGTCCCGTTTTCGTGACGTCGTGCGCCCCGGTGCCGGAGCTGCGACCCATCGGTGCGAAAGGGATCGCACCCAGGTGCGTCCGCCCACGCACTCTGGGTGGATGTGCCGTGCGGCACCTGAGTAACCGCTACTCAAATGCCCGGACCTGCGTGTTCGCGGCGGTGGGCGGGTTTGCCGCGATCGAGGCGGCGTTGCGTATCCTCCACCGACGAGCGAACCCCGAAGGAGCACCCCGCCGTGCCGACGATCCAACTGCAGGGCGCCGACGGGCTGCACCTCACCGCCGACGCCGAGGGGGATCCGGCGCATGCTCCCGTCGTCCTGCTTCACGGCGGCGGGCAGACGCGCCACGCCTGGGGCACGACGCTGCACATCCTCGCCGAGCACTGGTACGCGGTGAGCGTCGACCTGCGCGGCCACGGCGACAGCGAGTGGGCCTCCGACGGCGACTACTCCCTCGACGCGTTCGCCCGCGACGTCCGGGCCCTGGCGGCGTCGTTCGACCAGCCGCCGGTGCTCGTCGGCGCGTCCCTCGGCGGCATCTCGTCGATCGCCGCGCTCGGCGAGGAACCGCGCGCAGCGGCGGCGGGCCTCGTGCTGGTGGATGTCGCCCCGCGCGTCGAAGAGGCCGGGGTCAAGCGCATCGGCGCCTTCATGACCGGCAACCTGGACGGCTTCGAGTCGCTCGAAGAGGTCGCGGACCTGATCGCCGCGTACAACCCGCACCGCCCCCGGCCGACCGACCTGTCAGGGCTCAAGAAGAACCTGCGCCAGCGCGCGGACGGGCGATGGGTCTGGCACTGGGACCCGGCCTTCATCGGCGGGCGCTTCGGCTCCATCGACGAGACGCGCACCCGTGCCCCCGGGGCC
>CAYUOL010000346.1:0-6885 GCA_964446345.1 uncultured Iamiaceae bacterium
GGGCCCGAGGTGCTGAACATCTGCTCGGGCGGGTTCCTGCTCGACGCGGCGTTCAGCCCGCAGCGCCTCTCCGAGCTGGCGAAGATGGACGGCGCGATCATCCTCGCCGCGGACTCCAGCCGCATCGCCCGCGCCAACGTGCACCTCGTGCCGAACCCCAACACGCCGACGTCCGAGACCGGCACGCGGCACCGCACCGCCGAGCGGGTGGCCCGGTCGATCAACGTGCCGGTCATCTCCGTCTCCGAGGACATGGCGATCATTGCCGTCTACATGGGCGACGAGAAGCACCCGCTCGAGCCCACGCCCCGCCTGCTCAACCGGGCCAACACGGCGTTGCAGACCCTCGAGCGCTACAAGAACCGCCTCGACGAGGTCTCCAGCTCCCTCTCGGCGCTCGAGGTCGAGGACTTCGTCACGATCCGCGACGTGGTGGTCGTGCTGCAGCGCATCGAGATGGTCATGCGCATCGCCGAAGAGGTCGAGACCGACATCGTCATGTTGGGCGTCGACTCGCGCCTCGTGCGCCTGCAGCTCGAAGAGGTCATGGGCGGGGTCGAGGACGAGCGGCGGCTCGTCATCCGCGACTACTTCCACGAGGACACGGTGTGGCACCTCGAGCAGGCGATGTCGGCGCTCGGCGCCCTCGAGACCGACGAGCTGCTCGACCTCAAGACCGTCGCCGAGATGCTGCACCTGCCCGAGGGCGTGAACGACCTCGATGCGCCGCTGCAGCCCAAGGGGTACCGCTTGCTGGCGAAGATCCCACGCCTCCCCGACACGATCAGCGATCACATCGTCGAGCGCTTCGGCAACCTGCCCAAGATCATGCGCGCCACGATCGACGACCTCGACGAGGTCGACGGCGTGGGCGAGGCCCGCGCGAAGTCGATCAAGGAAGGGCTCAGCCGCCTGGCCGAGTCGAGCATCCTCGACCGCTACTCCTGACGGCTGCGCCCGGCGCCTGACCCTGACGCTGACCCCGCCGCCTGACCCTGGCGCCTGACCCTGGCGCCTGACCCCGGCGCCGGCCCGGACCGCGCGCTCCCGACCGCTCGCGCCGGACCACCGGCGGCGGACCTCGGCTGGCCGCTGGCGCCCGGCGCGTGACGGGTGCGACGCCGCGGCGGGGACCTTTGGCCCTGACGGTCGATCGCCCGGTGCCCGACGATGCCAGAGGCTCCGGCAACGCGGCCGGACGGGACCCGAAGTGGAGAACCGCATGAAGCGCTGGATCATCATCGGAGGCCTGGCGGTCACGGTGGCCCTCGCCGGTTGCTCGAAGAGCGAGCCGTCGGCCACGACGCCGACGACGAGCAGCGCCTCGCCGACGACCAAGGCCGGTGACTCGCCCACGACCAAGGCCGGGACGACGACCGCGACGTTCTCGCTGGACGACTGCCTCGCGGTGGGCGTGGCCAACCTGGGCGTCATCGGCGGCAGCCAGACCGACGGCGAGAAGATCAAGGGGTACAACCCGCCCGAGGACGTGAAGAAGGCGGTCGACGTGCTCGTGGCGGCGGGCGGCCTCAAGGTCACCGGGGGCGAGCAGGAGAAGGAGCTCGAGGCCTCGACGACCATCACCAACTGGGTGGACGCCGTCTGCCCGAAGTAGGGCCCTACCTCGCCGCGGCCCGCACGACGGGCTCGACGCGCAGTGACGTCGAGTACTCGTGCGGGCCGGGGTCGTCGTCGTTGCGGCCCTTGCGCCCGGCGCAGCCGGCGCTCGCCGCGGCCAGCAGGACGACGGCGAGCACGGCCGCCGCGAGGCGCCGCGCGCCGCGGCGCCTCCGCTCCCTGGGTCCCGGTCCGCGCCCGTCCACGGCGCCATTGTCCGTCGCCGGGCGCCGTGGTGCGAACGCGGGCACGTCCCCGACCACCTACCGCCCGCCGGCCGGATGGCGGCGCTTCTCCTCGTACATCGCAGCGTCGGCGTCGCGCAGCATCGAATCGACGTCGGCCTGGGCCACCGGGGCCCGGCTGATGCCGACCGTGATGCCCACGTGCGCGTCGAGCCCGTCCAGCGCCACGGGCTCGAGCACCTTGGCCTTGAGGCGCGCCACGAGGCCGGTCACCACCGCCGGCGGGGCGTCGCCGGCGAGCAGGATGGTGAACTCGTCGCCGCCGTACCGGCCGACCAGGTCGTCGGCCCGCACGCTGTCGGCCAGCCGCGCAGCGATGATCGCAAGCACGTCGTCGCCCGCCGCGTGGCCGAGCTCGTCGTTCACGGCCTTGAAGCCGTCGAGGTCGCAGAAGAGCACGACGACGTCGCCGTCCTCGTCCGCGGCCCGGCGCGCCTCCAGCGCGGTGCGCATCTGCTCGACGAACGCGGTGCGGTTGAGGAAGCCGGTGAGCGGGTCGTGGGTCGCGGCGTGGCTGAGCAGCGCGTTCTGCGCACGGAGCTGCGCCTCCAGCGAGACGAGGTCGCTGATGTCGCGCCCGCTGAGGATGATCCCGCCGATCAGCGGGTCGTCGACCTGGTTGGTGCCGTGCCACTCGAGCGCGGCGCCACCGCCGTGCGGGTTCGTGATGCGCAGCCGCACCCGCGCCGATGCGCCGTCGCCACCGGCCACGAGGTCCCCGAACCACGCGCGTGCGAGGGGCACGTCCTCGGGGTCGAGGATGATCGACCAGTCCTGGCCGATGATCCGATCGTTGTCGTGGTTGTAGCGCGAGGTCAGGCGGCGGTTGGCGTACACGAACGCGCCCTGCGGATCGAGCAGCAGCACCACGTCGCTCGTGCGGTCGACCATCGAGCGCAGGCGGGCCGGGCTGTCGGCCAGCGCGGCCTGCCGGCTCAGGTCGCGCATCGTGATGACCATGCCGCCGATCTCGTCGTCCTCGAGCAGGTTCATCCCGATCACCTCGCAAGCCCGCCAGGTGCCGTCCGCGTTGCGGCCGCGGCCCTGGACGATCAGCCCGGGCTCCCCCGGGTCGGCCTGGCGCGCCTCCCACGACCACGCCATGTAGGCGAGGTCGTCGGGGTGCACGTAGTCGAACACGTTGGTGCCCAGGACCGCCTCGAGCTCGTAGCCCATCGTGCGCAGCATGCGCTCGTTGGCGTGCATGATCAGCCCGGCCGCGTCGATGACGACGACGAGCTCGGGGATCCGCTCGAAGAGCGCCGCGCGCGCCGCCTGCGAGAGCCCGACCTCGGTTCCGTCGTCGCTCCGCCGACCGTCCATGACGGCCAGTCTCCCGCTTTTCGGCGGCGTCCGGACGCCCCGTCGAGGTGCCCGTCGGTGCGCCGGGCCGAGGTACCGCTCGGGGGCCGCGCGGGCATAGGATGTGGGGAACACCTTTTTCGGTGCCGTCACCCCCGAGCGGCCCTCCCGGACCGCTCGCCTGTCGAAGCCCGGCTCAAGATGAGGAGTTCGCGATGGAACCCGTAGATCCGTTCGAGTTGCCGACGGGGGACGCGGGGTACGACGCGAAGTTCGGGAAGCTGGGGCTCACGTTCGACGACGTGATGCTGCTCCCGGCGGAGTCCTCCGTGCTGCCGAAGGACGTCGACACCTCGTCGTTCTTCACCCCGGACATCCAGCTCAACCTGCCGGTGGTCTCCGCCGCGATGGACACCGTGACCGAGGCCCGCATGGCGATCGCCCTGGCCCGGCTCGGCGGCATCGGCGTGATCCACCGCAACCTCTCGGTCGACGACCAGGCCTCGAACGTGGATCGGGTGAAGCGCTCCGAGTCCGGCATGATCACCGACCCGGTGACGCTGCGCCCGCACAGCCAGGTGCGTGAGGCCCTCGAGCTCATGGCCCACTTCCACATCTCGGGCATCCCGGTCACCGACGACACCAACCGCCTCGTCGGCATCCTGACCAACCGTGACCTGCGCTGGTTCGACGAGAGCGAGGCCGACGTCGCCATCGAGACGATGATGACGAAGGACAACCTCGTCACCGTGCCGGTCGGCACCACGCTTGAGCAGGCGCAGGAGATCTTCCGGCGCAACCGCATCGAGAAGCTGCCGGTCGTCGACCGCGACGGCGTGCTCCGCGGGCTCATCACCGTGAAGGACATCCAGAAGAAGATCGACTTCCCCGACGCCACCAAGGACGAGTCCGGCCGGCTGCGAGTCGCCGCCGCGGTGGGCGTCGGCCCGGAGATCCCCGACCGCGCCAAGGCGCTGATCGAGGCGGGCGTCGACTGCCTCGTCGTCGACACCGCCCACGGCCACGCCGACTCGGTGATGGAGACGGTGCGGGCGCTGCGCCAGGTGTGGGACGGCCCGCTGATCGGCGGCAACATCGCCACCCCCGGCGCCGCCGAGGCGCTCATCGACGCCGGCGTCGACGCCATCAAGGTCGGCATCGGGCCGGGCTCGATCTGCACCACCCGGGTCGTCACTGGCATCGGCGTCCCGCAGATCACGGCCGTGTTCGACGCCGCTCGGGTGGCGAAGTCCCGCGGCGTGTGCGTCATCGCCGACGGCGGCCTGCAGTACGCGGGCGACCTGGCCAAGGCGATCGCGGCCGGCGCCAACACCGTGATGTTCGGCAGCCTCCTCGCCGGAGCCGACGAGAGCCCGGGCGACGTCGTCGTCGTGCAGGGGGAGCGCTACAAGGAGTACCGCGGCATGGGTTCGGTCGGGGCGATGAAGTCCCGCTCGTTCTCGAAGGACCGCTACTTCCAGGACCACATCGACGACGCCGAGAAGCTCGTGCCCGAGGGCATCGAAGGGCGCGTCGCCTACACCGGTCCGGTCAAGCACACGGTGTTCCAGCTCGTCGGCGGGCTGCGCCAGGCGATGGGCTACTGCGGCGCCGCGACGATCGACGAGATGCACACGAAGACCCAGTTCGTGCGCATGACCGCGGCGGGCCTGCGCGAGAGCCACCCCCACGACATCTGGATCACCAAGGAAGCGCCGAACTACCAGCGCCAGTCCTGACCCGAGACTGGAGGCAGTCGTCCTCGAAGACCGAGGCCAACCGCATCCAGAACGCGGCGGCACGCGAGACTCGGCCGATGCGCATCACCTTGCCCTCCGGCACCCCTGCAGAGCTCGTGACCCCGTCGACCGGGACCCCTGTGCGCGGCCTCGTCGTGCTGCCCGACATCATGGGCCTGCGGCCTCTCTTCGACGAGCACGTCACTCGGCTCGCCGACGAGAACCAGTGGGCGGTGTGCGCCCCCGAGCCGTTCCCCGGGCACGAGCACGAGCCCCTCGACTGGCGGATGGGCAACGCCGGCGCGGTGAGCGATCAGCGCCGGCTCGACGACGCGCTCGCCGCCGCCGACGCGACGGGGTGCGCCGCCGTCGGCATCCTGGGCTTCTGCATGGGCGGGATGTTCACGATGAAGGCGGCGGGCACCGGCCGCTTCGACCGCGCGGTCGCCTTCTACGGCATGATCCGCACGCCCGAGGCGTGGCAGAGCGACGGGTTCGTCGAGCCGCTCGACGCGGTGACGGCGCCGGGGGCGTGCCCGGTGCTGCTCATCGCCGGCACCGCGGACCCGTACACCCCGCCCGACGATCTCGCCGCGCTCGAGGCGACCGGGGCCGAGGTCGTGCGCTACGAGGGCGCCGAGCACGGCTTCGTGCACGACGCGTCGCGCCCGACGCACCGGGCGGACGACGCTGCCGACGCGTGGGCACGCGCCATCGCGTTCTTGCAGGGCTGACCGCGGCGGGATCAGCCGCCGGGACGATCAGCGGGCGCGACGGGTGAGCTGCTCGCGGTTGGTGATGCGGTAGCGCCGGTCGATCTGCTCGATCCAGCCGAGGCGGATGAACGAGGCGATCGCCTTGTTGACGCGCTCGCGGGAGGCGCCGACCATGCCGGCCAGCTCCTCCTGGGTGATCGGGAGGGCGAACTCGTCGGCCTCACCCGCCAGTTCGAGGAGCCGCTTGGCCGTGCGCCCGGTCACGTCGAGGAACACCGAGTCGGCCAGGGCGGCATCGACGGTGCGCAAGCGGCCGGCGAGCAGCGAGACGACCTTCCACAGCAGCGTGGGGCGCTCTTCGTACAGGTCCTGCAAGGGCGCGTAGGGGATGGCGATGACGGACGACGGTTCGAGGGCACGGGCCTCGGCCGAGCGTTGGAGCCCGTCGAACAGCGGCATCTCGCCGAAGAGATCACCCCGCTCCATGAGCGCCATCATCGACTCGCGGCCATCGATCGACTTGTTCGAGATGGCGATGCGACCATCGGCCACGACGAACAGCTCGTCGGCTTCTTCGGCCTCGCTGAACAGCACGTCCCCCCGCTGCAACGAACGGCTCTGCGCCGACGCCGCGATCTTGTCGATCTCTTCGGGGGCGAGGTCGTCGAACAGCTCGACTTCGGTGAGGAGGGATCGGTCAACCACGGCGGCGAGCCTAGTGCAGGGATGGCGCTGCGGCGGGAACGTCCGCGCGCCGGTCGGCGCCGCTGCGCGCGGGGTGCCGCGGGCGCACGCGGACCGTGCGGTCGCGGCGCAATACGATCTCGCGATGCCCGAGCCCACCGCTGCGCCGGTCCCGGCGGCGACCCCTGGCGCGACGCCCCCGCCGGTCGCTCGAACCGGGGTGTGGGCGATCGTCGTCGCCGCCGGCAGCGGCAGCCGCTTCCGGGGCGCGACGCCGAAGCAGTACCTGCAGCTCGGGGAGGGGCGGGTGCTCGACGCGTCGCTGGCCGCCGCCGCGGCCGTGGCCGACGGCGTCGTCCTCGTGGTGGCGGCGGACTACGTCGATCAGCCCGAGCCCGGCGCCACGACGGTCGTGCAGGGCGGCGCCACGCGCTCCGACTCCGTGCGCCGCGGTCTCGCCGCCGTCCCCGCGGACGCCGAGGTCGTGGTGATCCACGATGCCGCACGCCCGCTGGCGAGCCGAGCGGTGTTCGACGCGGTGATCGCCGCGATCCGCAACGGAGCCGACGCGGCGATCCCGGC
>CAYUOL010000347.1:0-6870 GCA_964446345.1 uncultured Iamiaceae bacterium
ATGTTGATGTTGGCCTACTCGGCGAACACGACGATGGTGATCGACGACCACCTGCAGATCCTGTGGGGTCCGGTCGGGCGGTACGCCGCGCAAGAGCTGGGCTCACCCTGGTACGGGCGCGGCGAGGCCAACCCGTTCGGCTGGTTGCACCCCGAGGACATCGGTCTCGTGCTCGACGCGTTCACCTACGTGCTCGAAGCCCCCGACACGGTGCACGAGCTGACCGTGCGCACGCGCCACGTGCTGCTCGAGGACGACTGGGGCGTCGCGACCATCCGCGCCATCAACCTGATGCACCACCCGGTGATCAAGGGGATCCTCATCCAGACCCACGCGGAGGGCGTGGAGGAGACGGTCTCGCTCGGCCGGACGACCGGTTCGTTCCAGTCGATCGCGCAGGCGGCGCCGATCGGGATCATCATGTCCGACCACCTCGGCCGGTCCCTCTACTGGAACGACGTGGCGCGCCGGCTCTTCGACCTCGGGCCGACCGATCGCAGCGACGGGGCGACCGAGGCCGACGTCGACTGGACGACCTTCGCGTCGATCAGCGAGGTGGAGGCGCTGCGGGCGCTGCTCGCGAAGGCCGCCGCCGGCGAGCGGGGGACGCTGACGGCGCACTTCCCGCACGACGACGGCGCGGATCGCTGGCTCAGCGTGACGGTGGCGCCGCAGTTGAACGACCTCGGCGAGCCGCTGGGGTGGATCGCCACGTTCCAGGACCTCACCCACGAGGTCACGATCCAGCGCCAGCTCGAGCAGACGCAGGACCGCTTGATCCACCTCGCCGGCCGCGACCCGCTGACCGACCTCGCCAACCGCCGCCTCTTCGCCGACCAGCTCCAGCGAGCCGTCGCCCGGATGGGGCGTGACCAGCAGGCGGTGGCGCTGCTCTTCTGCGACCTGGACTCGTTCAAGCCGGTCAACGACCGCCGCGGGCACGACGCCGGTGACCTGGTGCTCGTCGAGATCGCCAACCGCCTCCGCGACGGCATCCGCACGAACGACCTCGCGGCGCGCCTGGGCGGCGACGAGTTCGTGGTGCTGGTGGAGGGATTCGAGAGCGCCTCCGAGGTCGAGGTGATCGCCGAACGGCTCGTGAAGGCGGCGAGCGACCCGATCCTGGTGCACGGCCAGGAGGTCCTGCTGGGCGCCAGCATCGGCATCGCGCTGGCGCGGCCGGACGACACCCCCGACTCGTTGCTCAGCCGCGCCGACGACCTGATGTACCAGGCCAAGGCCGCCGGGAAGAACCGCTACGTGATCGAGGCGCCGCCGGACGCGTAGAGCCGGGTGCAGCGTCGTCACGTGCCCCACGACCTTCCCTGCTGCTGGGATCGGTCTTACACTTCGGCAATGCACGTGAAGCGCGGGAACACGGCGGGACCTCGGCTCTTCCTCTTCGTGGCGCTGGCGGCGCTCGCGGCAGGGATGACCGCTGGGTGCATCCCGGCGCGGACCATCACGGTCACGCGCACGGCCGACGACCGAGATCCCGGATCGCTGCGTCAGGCCATCGATCAGGCGAACACATCGTCGAAGCAAGAGGTGATCAGTCTGCCGGCGGGCACCTACACCTTGACGTCCTGTGGAACCCCCGAGGACGCCAACGCCTCGGGCGACCTGGACATCGTCACGAACCTCGGGATCTGGATCGTGGGCGAGGGCGCCGGCGCCACCATCCGACAGACATGTGGCGACCGGGTCATCGATTCGCTGGGCTCCCGCTGGCTGTCGCTCGTGAACGTGACCATCACCGGGGGACGAACCTCCGACCCTGGGGGAGGGGTGCGGTCACGGGGCCCGGTCCAGCTCGATCGCGCCAAGGTCGTCGACAACGAGACGCGCGGTCGTGACGGCGTCGTCGGCGTCCCCGCCGGCACCGGGAAGGGCGGCGGTCTGTCGGTCGCCGGCGATCTGGTGGCGGTCAACAGCGAGATCTCGGGGAACCTGGCGATGGGCGGTGCTGCCGGCGCCGCGTGCGACCCTGTGGGCGGCTACCTCTACGGCGGCGGGGCCAGCGGCGGTGGCGCGCACGTCGACGGGGCGGTGTCCCTCACGCAGTCCCTCGTGGCCGACAACCGCGCCTTGTCGAACTTCGGCGAACCAACGTGCTCCTACCTGTACGGCCAGGCAGGGAACGTTGCTGGCGGTGGCGTCAGCGGTTCGTCGATGACGGTCGACCGCTCGCAGGTGCTGCGCAACCATGCGCTGGCCGGGCCTCTCGGCGCCAAGACCAGCTACATCGGCCACATCGCGGGCGGCGGGATCTCGGCGTCGAAGGCCGCTCGGATCAGCGATTCCACCTTCGGGCAGAACCGCGCCGAGGCGAGCTCGTACGGCTACACCTATGGATCAGCGGCGTACTCGTACGAAGCCATGGTGGTCGAACGATCGACGTTCGCCGGCAACAACGTCTTCAGCGCATACGTCCGGGGCGTTCCCGTCGAGGGTGGCACGGTCAGCTCCGCAACCTCGGTCTCGGCCACGAACACCACGTTTGCGGCCAACACCTCGACCAGCACGCCGGGCACGCCGCAGGTGGTGACCATCTCGTCGGCGCGCATCGATCTCGTGCACGTCACGGTCGAGGGGGACGATGGCGCGTTCCTCCTCGGTTTTGACGACTTGACCGCACGGGCCACCGCCTTGCACGCGAAAGCCGGGTCGTCGACCGTCGCGTGCTCCAGCTTCCGAGGCGCGATCGTGTCGAACGGCGACAACTGGTCCACCGAATCGAGCTGCCAGCTGACCGGTCCGACCGATGTCGTGGCACCTGGTGGGAACCCGGTGCTGGGGGCGCTGGCCGACAACGGGGGGCCCACCGCCACCCAACTCCCGCAGGCCGGGAGCCCGCTCATCGACAAGATCCCGCCGGCGAGGTGCTCGCAGACGATCGATCAGCGGGGAGTCGCCCGGCCGGCCGGTTCTGGATGCGACATCGGCGCGGTCGAGGTCGCCGGATAGGCCTGACGCCCACCGTTGCGTAGGCTGACCGGATGGCCGCGCCCGAGTACGTCCCCCGCCCCAAGGCCGAGAAGTCGCGTGTGTACGAGTCGCCGCCGTGGGCGGACGACTCGTGGTACCAGGACCGTCCGGCCGAGATCCTCACGGGCCAGCCGGCGGGCCCCGGCCTCGGTTCCCAAGGCCCCGACCAGGGCTTCGCGCTGAAGCTGGCCCGCCGCTACGAGGGCCAGCTGTCCCTGGCACCAGGCGAGCACGAGGCCGACGCGATCTTCGGGTGCACGGCGGTGGCGATGAAGCGGGCGTCGCTCTTCGGGCGGGCGCCGGTCATCCACGACCTGCACATCGCGTTCGCGATCTTCGGCTTCCTGAACCCGAACCCCGATCCCGAGCTGGTGCGGTTCCGGCGCCCCCGGTTCGAGGAGTGCCACCTGCTGCACCACTACAGCGAGGTGCGCGAGATCGTCGACCTGGTGCCCGAGGCGACGCTGCGCCTCACGCCCCAGCAGGTCGACGCGCAGGCGGCGCAGGACTGGCACGGCCTGTTCCGCCGCAAGTCCGCCGGCGTGGGCTGACGCCCCGTCCCGTCCCGGCCCCGAGCTCTCGGGTCCTCCACCCCCGAAGACCGGGGCCAGGTGACCCGAGAGTCCGCGATCGCCCGGCTCGCCGCGCCCCATCGTGGGCCCGGCCGCCGCGCGGCGCGTCACGCAGGAGGGGTGGGTCGGTGCAGCGGGGGCCCGCCACTACGCTGAACCGGGTGACCTCCACCCCCGTTCGCACTCGCTTCGCCCCGTCGCCGACGGGCTGGCTGCACCTCGGATCCGCCCGCACGGCGCTGTTCGCGTGGCTGCTCGCCCGCCACACCGGAGGCGAGATGGTGCTGCGGATCGAGGACACCGACGCCACCCGCTCGACCCCCGAGTTCACCGACGTGATCTTCGAGACGCTGGCGTGGCTCGGCCTCGACTACGACGGCGAGCCGGTGTACCAGTCGCAGCGCAGCGAGCTCTACGCCGAAGCGGCGGCGAAGCTGCTGGCGGACGGCAAGGCCTACTACTGCGACTGCACCCGCGACGAGATCGACGCCCGGGCCAAGGCCCGCGGCGGCAAGCCGGGGTACGACGGCTTCTGCCGGGACCGGGGCGTCGCCCCGGGCGAGGGCGTCTCGGTGCGCTTCCGCACCCCCGACGACGGCGACACGGCCTTCACCGACCTCATCCGCGGCGAGGTCTCGTTCCCCAACGCCGACCTCGAGGACTTCGTGATCGTGCGGGCGAGCGGCCAGGCGATGTTCCTGCTGGCCAACGCGGTCGACGACGTGGATCAGGGTGTCAACCACGTGCTGCGCGGCGAGGACCTGCTCAACGTCACCCCGAAGGTGCTGCTGCTGCGCCGGGCGCTCGGCCACGCCGACGACCCGGTGTTCGCGCACCTGCCGCTGCTCGTCGGCTCCGATCGCAAGAAGCTGTCGAAGCGCAAGGACAGCGTCGCCATCGCGGACTACCAGAAGGAGGGCTTCCTGGCCGAGGCCCTCGTCAACTACCTCGCCACGCTCGGGTGGGGGGCGCCCGACGGGGTCGAGATCCGACCGATCAGCGAGATCGTCGAGCTGTTCGACATCGCGACCGTGAGCCAGGCGCCGGCGTTCTTCGACCGCAAGAAGCTCGAGCACTTCAACGGCGAGTACATCCGGGCACTGCCGCTCGACGACTTCCTCGCGCGCGCGGAGCCGTTCGTCACGGGCTCGTGGGCCCTGTGGCCGCCGGATGCCTTCGACCCGATCGTGTTCCGCTCGATGGCGCCGCTCGTGCAGGAGCGCGTGAAGGTGCTGTCCGAGATCCCCGACTACGTCGACTTCCTCTTCGTCGCCGACGACGACCTCGTCTTCGATGCGCCGTCCTGGGAGAAGGTCATGGTGAAAGGCCGCGACACGGCCGAGCTCATGCTCGACGGCATGATCGAGGCCTTCGAGACCTGCGAGTGGGACGTCGCCACGCTCGACACGACGCTGTTCGGGTTCGGCGAGGCGCACGAGATCAAGAAGGGCCAAGCGCAGGCACCGATCCGCGTCGCCGTGACCGGGCGCTCGGTGGGGCCGCCGTTGCTCGAGTCGTTGGTCGAGCTCGGCCGGGCCCGCACCCTCGCCCGCCTGCGCACCGCGAGGGCGGCGCTCTGACGAGCGGCCGGCGTCGGGTGATCCGCACATGATCCGCCTCGCCCTCAAGCTGTTCTTCGGCGCGATCGCGCTGGTGGTGCTGTACCTCGCGGTCACCTACGGGCAGGTGTGGTGGGCCGCGCGCCAGGACGACCGCACCCCGTCGAGCGCCATCATCGTGCTGGGTGCTGCGCAGTGGAACGGCAAGCCGTCGCCGGTGCTCAAGGCGCGCCTCGACCACGCCGCCGAGCTCTACCGCGCCGGCGTCGCCAAGACGATCATCGTCACGGGCGGCAAGGCCGACGGCGACAAGGTGGGGGAGGGCTACGCCGGCTACAAGTACCTGAAGGAAGAAGAGGGCATCCCCGAGAAGGCGCTCAAGATCGAGATCGGGGGGACCAACACGTTCGAGGAGCTGTCGGCGTCGGCGCACATCCTCGAAGAGGGCAAGCTCGGCAAGAGCGTCACCCTGGTGTCGAGCCCGTACCACGGGTTCCGGGCGTCGGCGATCGCCGAGGAGGTCGGGCTGACGCCGCACTTCTCACCGACCGACGGCGAGACCAACACCGACTCGCTCGTGCGCGAGACCGGCGGCGCCGCCATCGGCCGGATCATCTCGTTCCGCCGACTCAGCAACCTGGGCTGAGCGGCGCAGCGGGGCGACGCCGGCTGGCGCACGGGCGGCGCCCATCGGTGCGCACGGCAACGGTTTTCGCGTCGGGGGCGGCGTTGGCTACGATGCTCGTTCTGCTCACGGGCGGGTCCGAGCCAAGCGGGTCGGTTCCGGCGGTGCGCAGGCCACCTTTCGGGGGTGGTGTAATCGGTAACACAGGTGGTTCTGGTCCATCTATTGGGGGTTCGAGTCCTCCCCCCCGAGCGCACGTGCAGTTCCAGCAGTACCAGCCGGCCGACTAGCCTCGGCCCGTCCTTGCCCCCATCGTCTAGCGGCCTAGGACACCACCCTCTCAAGGTGGCGGCACGGGTTCGAATCCCGTTGGGGGTACCAAGAAAAGCGCAGGTCAGAAGGTATTTCTGACCGAGCGCAGGTGAGCACGATTCGGTTCACCCAACGGTTTGCCCAACATGGCTACCGTGTGGGCATGGCCAAGAGGACGTCCGGAACCTCAGACATTCGATTCCGCGATGGCGCTTGGCGCCTTCGCGTGTACGTGGGCCGGGTGGATGGCAAGCCGAAGCATGTGCACCGGACTGTTCGCGCGCCCAACACCCGAGAGGGACGGAAGGTCGCAGACATCGAGCTGGCTCGTCTGCGCATCGACGCCGCCGAGGGAGTGATCGACGCCGCACGGATGATCGACGTCAACGACGCCGTGGCGAAGTACGTAGCTCACAAGATCGCGATGAAGGGATGGTCACCGAAGACGCTCGACGAGCGGCGACGGATGGCAGAACGAATCAAGGGTGACCCGGTCGGTGGTATCGACGTCCGCAGGATCACGGGCTACGACCTGGACAACTTCTATGCGCGACTGGTTGGTGCGGGCCTGGGCTCGTCCAGCATCCACGGCCTCCATTCGTTTCTGCGTGCGGCGCTCAACCAGGCTCGCAAGTGGGGATTCACGACTGGGCGGGCATGGGAGGACGCGTCACCCCCGCAACCGCGCAAGCGGAAGTCGAGGCCGCCCACCGTCGAGCAAGTCCAACACCTGTTGCAGGCCGCTACCCCACAACTCACGGTGTACATCCGGTTGGCGGCCACAGTCGGCGCCAGACGCGGAGAGCTGTGCGCA
>CAYUOL010000348.1:0-6868 GCA_964446345.1 uncultured Iamiaceae bacterium
TCTCGCCCTCGAGCTCCACGTGGCGTCCAGCGCGCCCGATGCGATGGTGCTCGACATGGGGGAGGTGCGCGTCACACCCGCCACCACCCCCGCCGGTGACCTCGCCGCCGCGCTGGACCTCCTCGCCGGTCAGGGGTCCGCCGCGCTGCGTCGCAAGGTCACCGACAGCCGCCCGGTCGTCGGGCTGCTGGCCCACGCCGGCGCGCCGCAGCAGGCGTTCGACGTCACCCGCCGTCCCGACGGCACCGAGGTGCCCTCGACGGTGCAGCTCGACGGCACCCTCTCGCGCGCGCCGGGCGGCGCCCCGCTCACCTTCGAGTGGGTGCAGACGAGCGGGCCCGCGGTGACGTGGGGGACGGTCGCCGGCACCAAGCAGTTCGCGCCGGCGGGCTCGCCGCCGGTGCCGTTCGCGACGGGGGAGCGGCCGGTGCTCACCCCCGCGCGGGTGCGGGGGGCGGCGGCCGTGCCGCTGACGTTCCGGTTGACCGTGCGCAGCGGCACCGGCGCCGGCGCCGCGAGCGCGATCGCCGACACCACGGTGACGATCACGCCCGCGCCGAACCGGGCGCCGGTCATCGACACGCTGACGGCGTCGGCCGGCACGAGCAGCATCCCCGCGGCGGGCACGGCCATCACGTTGGCGCTGGGCGCGCACGATCCGGACGACGACCGCCTCGCCCGGTCGTTCCTCGTGATCGGCGGCGATGCGTCGCCGGGCCTGACGATGCAGCAGACCCGCGGTGGTGCCCGGTTCGTGTGGCCCGCCGGGGCATCGTTCGTCACCGTGGAGGCCAAGGTCGACGACGGGCGCGGCGGTGTCGCCACGCGGTCGATCACCGTCGGGCAGGCCCCACCCCCGGTCACCGTCAGCGCCAACGGGCCGGCGATCCCCGTGACGCCCGGCCTCCCGGTCACCGTCGTCGCCGAAGCCACGGGCGCGCCGGCGGCGCAGTTCTTCTGGGTGTGGCACCAGGTGAGCGGGCCCCCGGTGGATCCCGCGATCCTGAACCCCGCCGCCGGGCCCTTCGTGACGTTCCCGGCGCCGGCCGCGCGCCAGCCGGGCGACGCGGTCGTGCTCCAGGTCACCGGCAGCGTCGGGCAGGGGCCCAACGCACGGTGGGACGATGCGACCGTCACGATCCGCCTCGCCGACGCGCCCCCGCCGGTCGTCACCGCGGTCGGGCCCGCGACCGCGCCGGTGGGCCAGCCTGCCGCGATCGCCGCCACCGCACTGGGCGCCGGCCCGTTCTCGTTCCGCTGGACCCAGACCGCCGGACCTGCGGGCACCCTCGCCGACCCCACGGCGGCGGCCACGACGTTCACGCCGTCGGCCGACGGCACCACCGTGCTCACCGTGACCGCCACCGGCGCCAACGGCGCGTCGGCCGCGGCGACGGTCTCGATCCGCTCGGGCGCCGTCAGCGTGCCCGACCTCACCGTCGCCCCCTCGTGCGCGGCGACGGCCTCGTTCGTCGGCCAGGCGTTCCAGAGGGCGCAGCAGAACCAGCCCTTCGCCGCCGAGGTCGGCCCGGTCTCCTTCGATCTCGGCACCCTCACCGTCGAGTCGCCCTGTGGCGCGAACGCCCGGCTCGGCATCAGCAACGCGTCGTTCTCGATCGCCGGGGGCACCCTCACCGGGTCGGGGCTGACCGGGTTCATGACCGAAGCCGAGCTGTGCGTCACCGGGGGCGAGCTGTCGTTGCCCGCGAGCTGGGGCACCACCGCGGCGACGCTCGCGCCGGATCGCCCGATCTGCCTGCAGGCGGCCCCGGACGCACCGAACCGCATCACCGGCTCGCTGACCGTGAGCGGCCTGCCCTTCCTGGCGCTGCCGGCCGGTACGGCGCCGCCGGTGACCACCATCGACTTCTCGGGCACGACGCTGCGCGTGGTGACGCACGCGACGCTCCCCGACGCGGCGACCCTCGATCTGGACCTCACCGTGCAGGCCACCGGCGCCTTCTCCGCCACCGTGGCCGTCGACGACGTGCTCGTGCTCGGGCAACCGCTCGACCTCGACGGATCGGTCACCGGGTCGGGGTCGTCGTTCACGGTGGACGTGCGGGCGTCGCTGCCCGGGCCGGTCGAACCGATCCCCGGGGTGCGCCTCTCCGACCTCGAGGTCCGGCTGTCGACGACCGGGCTCTCGGCTCGAGGCTCGGGGCTGCTCGTCGCGGCCGGTCTGCAGCTCGACGTGAACGGCACGTTCGTCGACGCCGACGACTGGTCGCTCTCCGTGTCGGCCCGGACCGGCGGACCGCCCCTCACCCCGCTGCCCGGCCTGAGCTTCGACGGAGCGCAGCTCGTCGGCACCCTGCGGTCCGTCGCCGGCGCGGTCACCTTCGACGTGCAGGCGGGCATCGCGGGTTCGTGGACGCCGATCGGCGGGCTGCCGCTCACGGTGAACCAGCTCGACGCCCGCTTCTCGAACCTGACCCCGCCCGCGAACTGCCCGGGCATCGCGGCCGGCGCGCCCTGGTTCCTGCTCCGGGGGTCCGCGACGCTCACCGTCGGCACGCAACCGATCCAGCTCAGCGTCGGTGTCTGCGCCGGGAGCGGCAACCAGTGGGCTCTCACCTCGACCGCCGACTTCGGGTCGTGGAAGCCCGTCGCCGGCGTCGACGTCACCGTCGAGGACGTGGGGGTGCAGGTGCTCTTCGACGGGTCGCTCCCCACGATCACGCTGACGGGGTCGACCCACGTGCTCGGCGTCGCGCTCGGCGCCAACGTGTTCGTCCGCCCCGCGGACGGAGCGATCGCCGTCGACGCGTTCGGCGACCTGTCCGGGGCGGGGCTCGGGCTGTCGCCCGGATCGGTCGGGCACGTCGTGCTCGCGTCCGCGGACATCCCCGAGCTCCGGTTCACCGATCCCGTGCTCGCCGGTGTGCAGGGCGTCGACCTCGGGCTGAACCTGTTCGTCGGCTTCGCGCCGGATCCGGGCCTCAAGAGCTTCCTCTCCGCGAAGCTCGGGCTGCCGCCGGTGGACGCGCTCGTGCTGACCGCACAGCTCGGCGGGCCCGACCTGACGTTGAAGGCCGCGATCACCCTCGGCGCCGGCGGCCTGCCGCTGTTCCAGGTGTGTCCGCAGGGCTGTGGTGACCCGGCCAAGGTCACGTCGCTGACGCTGACCGAGGTGGCGCTCTCGCTGTCCATCACCGGGCGCATCGGCTTCTCGGCCAGCGGCAACCTGCACCTGCCGGCCTCGAGCGCCGAAGCACCCGCGTCCGACCTCACGATCACCGCCGAGATCGCCATCGACGTCGCCGGCCCCTCGATCACCCTCGCGCTCTTCACCTCGGACGGCACGTGGCACGACGCCCTCGGGCTGCCGGGCCTCGACTTCGCCGACCTCGCCATCCAGGGCGGCGTGAACTTCGCGTCGCCGGTGCCGACGCCGACAGTGGGCTTCGGCGCCACGATCGTCCGTCTGCCCGACGACTGGGCGCGGATGATCGGGGCGGACCCGAACAACCAGGAAGCGATGAGCTTCGTGCTCAACATCAGCCAGACCGCCCCCATCCTGATGATGCAGGTCGGCGTGCAGGACGGGCACATCGCGCTGAAGCCGCTCCGCGCGATCACCGCCGCCAAGGACGCGGTGCAGATCGACTACGCCAAGGTGATCCTCGCCCCGTTCGGTGGCACCGTCGGCCCGTACACGTTTGCGCCGGGCCTCGGGTTCGGCTTCGCGGCGACGATCATGAACGTGCCGGTCGACGTGGCGGCGAGCGTCCAGGTGCTGCCGCCGGTGATCGACGCGCACGTGAACGTCGGGACGCTGCCGCTGAGCGCGGTCACGCTCAACGGCGTCCAGGGCTCGTTCCACATCGACCCCGCCGGGCTGGCCGTGCGGCTCGACGCATCCCTCTCGCTGCCCGGACAGACCCCGGCGCCCGGGCAGAGCGCGACCCCCGGACCGACGGCGGCGGTCGACGCCGATCTCGACGCCAACCTGCAGGGCATCAAGGCGCACTTCCACGCGCGGGCCGACAACTGGGTGTTCGGGCCCTTCGCCACGATCACGCGGCTCGACGTCGACGCGCAGGCGGCCATCCCGACCATGGGCTCGGCCCCCAGCTTCGCCTTCGGGGTCGACGCCGCCGGCACCGTGCTCGGCACGGCGGTGAGCGTCGGCGGCAACGTCGCCTTCGAGGGAGCCTCGCTGCGGCGCGCCGACCTGAAGGTGGGCGTCGGGACGTTCCGGATCGGGCCCAACCCGGGTGGGGTCGTGGTGGGCGGCAAGGGCTGCGACGGCGTGACCGGCGGGGGCGACGACGGCGCGTGCGTGAAGGTCGGCTACGACGCGGCGCTCGGCCAACCGTTCTCGGGCTTCGTGTCCGGTGAGGTCACGGCGAGCGGCATCGTCACCTCGTTCTCCGGCGGGCTCGACGCGACCGGCGTGCAGGCGAGCGGCACGATCCTCGCGACGGGCCTCGGCTCCTTCTCGGCGAGCGGTCGGTTCTACTCGGGTCCGCCAGCTGCCCTGAGCGGGCTGACGGAGACCTTGCCGAACGGCACGGCCGTCGCCGTGAAGGCCGGCGACTGGAAGCTGAAGGCGAGCGCCGGCACGGCCGGCAAGCTGAAGGGCTTCGACGCCAACATCACGGTCGCCGCGGGCAAGCTGGGCTCGAACGTGTTCGTGTCCGGGGCCGCGGACGTGACGCTCTTCGGCAACACCGCGGCGGTCAGCGGGCTCTTCGGCAGCAGCGGCGGCGAGCTCGTCTTCCACATCGAGGCCGACGTGGACCTGTCGCTCGACGGCTTCGCGGCATCCGCCGGCCACCTCGTGATCGACAGCGTCACCGGCGTCAGCTTCCGCGCCCGGCTCACGATGAAGGGCTTCGGCGCCTCGTTCCTGCGGGTCGGCATCAGCGGATCCTTCACGCCGCGCCGCTCCGCGCGGCCGGGTGTCCCCGCGGTCCCGGCCGCCTACGACCTCGCGGTCACGGGGACGTTCGACATCGCGACCGGCAACGCCCGCGCCACGCAGCTGCTCGGTGTGGACGTCGACTTCAGCGGCCGCCTCACCAACGCCTCGTTCGAGTTCGACGTCGACCTCGACAGCGGTCCGTTCGACCTGACGCTGCACGGCTTCGCCGACAGCACGATGAAGCTGTGCGCGTCCGTGGCCACCTCGATCTCGATCCCCGGCCCGAACCTCGATGCCGACGTGTCGTTCTGCAACAAGGGCACGCCGCAGGAGACCGGGTTCCGGATCAGCGTCGGCGTCAACGGCTACAACTTCGTCGCCGTGAAGATCACGGTGCCCGCCTTCACGCTGTCCAAGCGCTTCGGCCCGTACGGCGGTTCCTCCTCGGTGCTGGTGACCGCCCTCAATCCCTTCGACTGGAAGGACGACTTCCGCGTGGGGGCGAGCTTCGACTTCGACGTGGACGTCACGATCTCGACCACGGCCGCGCCGTCCCTCGTCGGTTCGGGCAGCGCGTCGGCGTACTTCAAGCACTGGGTCGACACCGACAACCGCTTCTTCGAGGAGGACTGGGAGTTCGTCCGCGAGGAGCTGGGCTCGGTCGACATGACCATCGACACCCGCGAGCGCGTGGCGTGCGCGACGGTCGGCCTGTTCGGTCTGGACACCGAGGTGTGCGCATGAGCCCGACGCCCCGCGTGCTCGTCGTGGTCGCCCTGTTGCTGGTGCTGCTGACCGGAGCCGTCGCCGCAGCGGTCGGGCTCACGCAGTCGCGGCGCGCGGGCGAGGGCCCCGCGGGTGGTCCGGCGCCCGGCAACGACACGTTCCTCACCGCGCAGCCCGTCGCGGGGGAGCAGCTCACCGGTTCGCTCGTCGACGCGACCGGCGACGCCGACGAGGTGGCGGCCGCCGTGGTGGCGCCCGGCGCGGCGGCGGTCTGGTACCGGTGGACCCCGACGCTCGACGGCTGGGCCCACATCACCCCGAGCACGGTGGGGGGCGACCCCGGGGCGCAGCAGGTGCAGGTGTTCACGGGCACCCAGCTCGCCGCGCTGCAGCGCGTCGATCAGCCCCCGGGGGCACCACCGGCTGCGGGTGACGGCCCCAGCGCCAGCGTGCCCGCCATCGCCGGCACGACCTACGCCGTCGCCGTGATCGGGTCGCCGACGGCGGCGAACGGCTTCGATCTGCGCATCTTCCAGCCCGACGGCGGCAGCCGGCCCAACGACGCACCGGCCGGCGCGCTCGACCTGTCGGTGCCGGCCGAGCAGTCGGCGGCGGCGAGCGGCGCTGTCACCGACGTCGCGATCGACACCCTCGGCGGCGCGACGGCCCAGCCCGGCGAACCGGCTGTGGGTGGGCAGGCCGCCGCCCGCTCCGTGTGGTTCGGGTGGACGGTGCCGAGCGGCGGCGGCTCGCTCGCGCTGGCGGCGCAACCCGCCTTCGGCGGCGCGGAGCCGTTCCGGCTCGCGGCCTACACCGGCACCGGCACCGACCCGGCGACCTTCACCCCGGTCGGGGGCGGGGGGTCATCGCTCACCGTCAGCGGCTCCGGTGGTGAGCGCTTCCTGGTGTCGGTCGACGGGCCGGCCTCCTTCTTCCGCCTGACGGTCGCGGCGTCGGGCCTGGCCGCGCCGGACACCACCCCGCCCGCGGTCGCCTGCGCCGTCGCGTCGCCGACGTTCACGACCGGCGAGGTGGCCGCCGTCGCGTGCACCGCGACCGACGGTGGCTCGGGCCTGGCCGACCCGGCGGACGCCGCGTTCACGCTGGAGGGGCAGTTCGACGAGGGCACCGAGACCGCCGACGGCGCCACCTCCGCACGCTCGATCTGCGACAAGGCCGGCAACTGCAGCCCGGCCGGTCCGATCGAGGGCCTGCGCGTCGATCGCAAGGGACCGGTCGTCACCTGCGATCCGCCCCTGTCCTCGTGGAGCG
>CAYUOL010000349.1:0-6820 GCA_964446345.1 uncultured Iamiaceae bacterium
CACGCCGGACGTGGCCACGGCCGCGCTCGTCGCCCCGGTCGTGTGGTCGGCCTGGGACACCGAGCTCGCCCGTCGCGACCGTCCGGTGCTCGCGGTCCCGGAAGGGCCCTACCTCGAGGGCGTCGACAGCGTTGGCCGCGCGGCGTTCTCGCGTCAGCGCGAGGCGCTCGAGGACGCGGGCTACGAGGTGCGCGACGTCGCGCTGCTGCACGACATCGCGGAGCTGACGGCGGCGGCCTCGATCGTCAACCGCTACGAGCTCGCGCAGACCCACGCTGCCTGGTTCGACGCGAACCGAGCGGGCTACCAGGACAAGACCCGAGCGGCGATCGAGCACGGGCGCTCCATCGACCGGGCGGTCTACGAGGAGGCGAAGGAGAAGTGTCGCGCGAGCACCGGGGCCCTCGACGCGCGATGCGAGGACCTCGGGATCGACCTGCTGCTCGCGCCCTCGGCTCCCGGTCCGGCGCCGCTCGGGCTCGCCACGACGGGCGATCCCCGCATGAACCTGCCCTGGACGGTGGCGGGCCGCCCGGCCATCTCGCTGCCGGCCGGCACGACGGGCACCGGCCTGCCCGTGGGGTTGCAGGTGATCGGTGAATGGGGCGCCGACGAAGCGCTGCTCGGGTGGGCCGCCGGCATCGAGGGGGCGCTGAGGGGATCGCCGGCGGAAGGCGCCGCGCCGAGGCCGCTGACCCGACCGGCGCCGTACGCGTCCGACGTCCGCTGGGACGGCTGACGGCGGCGCCGCACGGCGCCGGCGCGTCGTGGGCCCTGCTTCCCGCGGGCCGTGCGGCCGTCGCGGCGCGGGCCCGGGCGGGCGGAGACGAGGGCGAGGGCACGCCGGCCCGGCCCGCGGGGAGCCGCCGTCGTACGATGCGCCGATGGTCGACGCACAGGCACTGCCCGAACCCGCGCGCGGTGCGCCCGTGGTGGTCGAGGCGGTGCGGGTCGTCGACGCCGACGCGGTGGCGCACTTCGAGGAGCACGGCTGGCTGCTGACCGAGACGCTCGACGCGGACGGCGTGCGCGACCTGCAGGCGTGGGTGGACGAGGTGGCGTCGTGGCCGATCGGCGGGGGCGACTGGCTGCACCACCAGGAGCTCACCGACGACGGACCGAAGCTCTGCCGCAGCGAGAACTTCACGCCGTTCCACGAAGGCCTGCACGACCTGCTGCTGACGGGCTCGATGCTCGAGACGGCCTCCGCGCTGCTCCGCGAGCCGGCGGTGCTCTACAAGGAGAAGGTCAACTACAAGCTGCCCGGCGGGGCCGGCTACGCGCCCCACCAGGACGCGCCCGCGTACCCGTTCATCGATGCGCACGTCTCGTGCATGGTGGCCGTCGACGACGCCACGATCGCCAACGGCTGCCTCGAGGTGGTCTCGGGCCAGCACCAGCGGGTCCTGCCGATGGACGACGCCGGGTGCATCCGCGCAGAAGTCGTTGCCTCGTTCGTGTGGTCGCCGGTCGAGGTGCGCGCCGGGCAGACGCTCTGGTTCCACTCGCGCACACCGCACCGCAGTGGCCCAAACCTGTCGACGCAGGCGCGCCGGGCGCTGTACCCGACGTACAACGCGCGCTCGGAGGGCGATCTCCGCGACGAGTACTACGCCCGCAAGCTGGCCGAGTTCGCCGCGAGCGAAGGCACCGGCGAGCACGTGCAGGTCTCGCTGATCGGCGACTTCCAGGGCCGACCCGTTCGATGAGCGAGCGCGACGAGACCCCGTCGGTCGCGGCCATCGACGCGCTCTACGAGCGGTGGGGTCAGGACACCTACGACGAGGAGCTGAGCCAGCTCGACCATGCCTTGCAGACCGCTGCGCTCGCGGGCCAGGCCGGCGCGTCGGACGAACTGATCGTGGCGGCGCTGCTGCACGACATCGGCCACTTGTTGACGTTGGAGGCGCAAGCTGCGGCCGCCGCCCCGGGCGACCTCGACGCCGATCTGCTGCACGAGGCCGTCGGCGCGCGCTACCTCGCGCGGCTCTTCCCGCCGGCGGTGACCAGCCCCATCGCGCTGCACGTTCGGGCGAAGCGCTACCGGTGCACGGTCGAGCCGGCGTACCACGAAGGCCTGTCGGCGGGATCCAAGCGCAGCCTCGAGAAGCAGGGTGGGGTGCTCTCCGACGACGAGGTCGCGACCTTCGAGGCGATGCCCGGCTTCGCCGACGCCGTGGCGCTGCGGGGCTGGGACGACGGGGGCAAGATCGAAGGGCTGGCCGTCCCCGGGTGGGACCACTACCTCGGTCTGCTCCGCTCCACGGCGACCGATGCCACGAAGGGAAGCGCATGACCGAAGCAACCGTCCGGGCGAACGGCATCGAGATCTTCTACCAACTCGGGGGCGAGGGCCCGCCGCTGCTCTTCTGCAACGGGTCCGGCGCCACGCTCGATTCGGCGGCCCTGGTCACCGCCGCGATCGGTGAGGGCTTCACGCTCCTCGCGCACGACCAGCGTGGCTTGGGCAAGACCGAGATCCCGTCGGGCCCGTACTCGATGGCGGACTACGCCGCCGATGCGCTGGCCCTGCTCGACGTCGTCGGCTGGGACACCTGCCGGCTCGTGGGCATGAGCTTCGGGGGCATGGTCGCCCTCGAGCTGGCGGTCACGGCGCCCGAGCGCTTCGAGCGGATCGCGCTGCTGTGCACGTCACCGGGGGGCGAGGGCGGTGCGTCCTACCCGCTGCACGAGCTCGACGGGCTGGCGGACGACGAACGGGTGGCGCGGTACCTGTCGGTCCTCGACACGCGCTTCGACGACGCCTGGCTCGACGCCCACCCCGGCGACCAGATGATCGTCGACGTCCTGCGCAAGGGCCAGACGATCGAGAAGAGCGCCGAGCGGCTCCGGGGCGAGCGCGAGCAGCTCGAAGCGCGCCGCCACCACGACGTCCACGATCGCCTCGGCGCCATCACCGCGCCGACGTTCGTGGCGGCCGGCCGCTACGACGGCATCGCGCCGCTCCCCAACAGCGAGGCGATCGTGGCCGGGATCCCGAACGCCGAGCTGCACGTGTACGAGGGCGGCCACATCTTCCCGTTCCAGGACCGCACGGCCCTGCCCGAGATCCGAGCGTTCCTGCTCGGGTGATCCGGCGGCGCGTGCCGGCGCGCCGATGCCGTCGCAGGTCGCCGGAGAGGTGATGGCGACCTGGCGACGGCGCCGGGCGAGGGAGGGCATGAGGACGCGGGACGGCGCCTGATGACTCGAACCCGTTGCGAGGCGAGGGCGGCCTACGGTTCGTGGCTGCTCATCGGGTCGCCGGCATCGAGGGCTGCGATCGTCGCACCCGGGCCGGGCGGCTGGGTGACCGAGTACAGCGGCGGGTCGAACCACACGTAAAGGGGACCGGTTGCGGTCACGACCCGGTACCCGGTGGCTCCTTCGCCCGCGACCGGGACGGCGCCGCCGAGGTGGGACTGGATGTCCTCGTAGCGCAACCCGAGGCGCAGGCCGTCGGGGGTGGCGAGCGCCGGCGTCCGCTCGAGCCCGACATCGTCGTTGACCGCGGAGATCCGCCACGCAGCCATGTACCGGCCCGAGGTGTTCTCGAGGAACTGGACGCTGAAGCCTCCCCACATCACGTTGCGGTTGGGCCGGCTCTCGAACCCGGTGTTGGCCTGACGCCAGCCGGAGTCGACCGTCGGCGCGCCGAGCGCCGCGGTCAGACGAGCGATCACCTCGTCTTCGGCATCACCGAACGACACGATCCCGAGACCGTCCGCCCGCAGCTCGATGTCGGTCGCGCGGGAGACGACCGTCGTCGTCACCGGCGCCACCGGTGTGGTCGGCACGATCGACGGCGCCGGCGGCGCTGTGGTCGGCAGCGCCGACGTCGGTGGCGCGGGAAGGCCCGTGGTGGGCACGGGTGCGGCCGTCGTGGGGGGCGGGGTCGTGGGGACGCTCGCGGGGAGCTCGGGTGTCGTCGGCACGGTCGTGCCGGAGCCGCCGAGATGCAGTTCCTGATCCCCCGAGCTCCGCACCGCACGCAGCCCGAGGCCGCCGGCGCCGAGCACCGCGACGAACACCGCCGCGACCGCGAGGGCCTGTCGCGATCGACGGTGCTGCCGGCGGCTCCGCACCGTCACGTCGGCGAGGTCGGGGACCCAGCCCTCGCGAAGGTCTTGGTACGCCGCACCGTCGTGGCGCAGGCGGTCGTCGAGGGAGCTCGGCTCGGGGGTGGGGTCGACGCGCAGGTCGTTCATCGGTCGGACTCGCTTTCGGCGGACGGGGCGGGACGGTCGAGGCGCTGCGCCAGCGTCTGGCGCGCCCGGTTGAGGTGGCTCTTGACGGTGCCTTCGCGGCACCCGAGGATCTCGGCCACGCGGGCCGGTGGCAGGTCCTCGACGTAGGTGAGGACGACGGCCTGGGCCTGCTTGCCGGGCAGGGACCGGATCGCGCGCCACAGGTCGTCGTCCGGTGGCAGCTCCGGGGGCTCCGGTCTCGCCGGCAGGTTGCGCATCCGCTCGAGCGCACGGGACTCGGCCTGCCGCCGGCGGATGCTCGAGATGGCCCGGTTGATCGCGACGCGGCGCACCCAGATGCCGGGCTGGTCGTACGTCGAGATCGTGGACCACTTGCGGTGCGCCGTCGCGAACGCCTCTTGCGTCAGCTCCTCCGCGACGGCCCGGTTCCCGGTGAGCGCGGTGATCACGGCGAGCACCCGCCCGGACTCCGCCCGGTAGAAGGTCTCGAACGCCAGGGGGCTCAACGAGGTGGCCGTGACCGCCTCGTCCTGGTGATCCGCCGGTTCTCGCGCGGTGCCGTCCACCTGCGCCATGGCGCCCATCTGATCACCAGACGCCGCGCCGATCCATCGAATCGTTCGGCGCCCGCTCGTCACTGCGGGTGCAGGTCCCACGCTTCCAGTCATCCGTCGTCCTTCGGTGGGCCGGGCGGTGCGGTACCGATCCGGTGCTCATAGGTGTGGAGAACACGCAGCAGGGACCCGATCTGGGTTACCTCGGCACGGCGATCGTCACGACGCGCAGCAGGCACGTGACGCTGGCCTGGATAGCGTGCTGAGGGATGGAACCCCACGAGCGCTCCAACCGATTGCGGCGGCTGGCCGAAGAGCTCGAGGAGGAAGGGTTCGGCTTCCTCACCGGCGAGACGCAGACGTTGCTCCTGACCGAGCTCGACTACGCGCTGCGCCCTCCCGTGCACGAACGCCGAGCACCGACCTACGGCGCGATCGTCGAGCCCGCGCACGACCCAGACGCCTGGGCCGAGCCCACCGAGCTGACGATCACTCGTCGCCGCGTCGGCGAGCTCGCCGTGGCCGACGCCCGTCGCTTCTCCGACGGGTTGTCGAGCTGGCTCGTGCGCGCCGACGGCCAGGAGAGCGAGCTGATCGTGTTCGATCGGGCCGCCGGCTCCGAGCGCGATCTCGTCGTGCTGGCCGACGCCACCGGCGCGACCTTGGTCCAACGCCACCCGACCGGTGCGGTGCGTGCGGTCGGCGCGTTCGGGGTGCTGCGCTGGAACGGCATCCGCTGGTACCACGAACCTCCGGTGGTCGCGTGGGTCAACACGCTCAACGCGTGCGGCGACGACGCGCATCACAAGATCCTGGCTCGCATGCTCGAGTTCGCCGTGCACGACCTAGGGGCGCGCGGCATCGGCGCCATCCTCGTCTTCCGCCCGCACGAGGACCCGAACGCGACCTACGAGCTGCGCCTCCAGCGGCCGCCTCCGCTGCACATCCGCCGCGCCAGCGACCTCGCGCCCTTGCGGCACGTGCTCGCCCAGATCGACGGCGCCGCCGTGTTCGACGAGACGGGCACACTGCGCGACCTCGGGGTGCGCCTGGTGCCGAGCGTGGACGCGATCTCGCTCGTCGAGGGCTACCGCGGCATGCGCCACACGGCGGGTCGGCGCTACAGCCACGACGACCCGGACGCCACGGTCATCGTCGTGAGCGAGGACGGCCCCGTCACCGTGCTGCGCCGCGGGCAGATCATCGGTCGCTCCGAGCTCGAGCGCGACGACACGCCGTCGTTCGCCGACGACGAGCTCGCCCTCGAAGAGCCCGACTTCGCCTGACGCTCCTGGTCGACGCCGGGCGGCGGCGCCGAGGGAGCAGGTGTTCCGCTGCGAACAGGGGCATGCGTGTTCTCCGGAGAACGCGCGCTGCAGAGCAACACAAGTTCTCCGGAGAACGCCGGATCCAACGACGCAGGCGCGCCAGAGCGGCCGAAGGCCTCGACACGTCACCCGCAGCGCAAGGCTCAGGCGAGCGCCCAGCGATCCGCTATCGCGAGGTCGCGGGTGCCGAGGGCGTGTTCGCCGAGGTGCAGCGAGTACAGGCCGTTCGCCACCCGTTCGAGGAACCCCCACTGCCAGATCGCTTCTTCGTCGGCGTCGGTCATGCGGCTGAGGGTCGCCGCCCTCGCGCGACCGATCGCCATCGCGTCGCCGGCGGCGAGCTCGTCGCTCAGCTCGCGCATGGGGATGCCGAGGTCCTGGGCGCGCTCGCCGATGAGCCCCTCGGGATCCACGAACTTGAAGGCATCATCGCCGGCCTCGAGCGTGTTCCAGCTGTGGGCGTCGCCATGGACGAGCACCGCCTGCGACCGATCGAACGCCGCCGCGCGCTCCGTCGCGAAGCGCTGCGCCGTCTCGACCGTGCGTTCGGCGCACGGGTGACCGAGCGCCTCCCAGCGCCGCTCGATCCCGGCCGCCAGCGCCGCGGCGTGCTCGGCGCCGGTCGGCAGCGCCGCGCCGTCCGGGACGGGCATCCAGAGCTCGTCCAAGGTCTCGCTGATGATCGCCAGCTGCTCGGCGGACGATCGGCCGAGCGAATCGAGGTTCGCGC
>CAYUOL010000350.1:0-6804 GCA_964446345.1 uncultured Iamiaceae bacterium
GAACGGGATCACGCAGAGGACCGGCCCGAAGATCTCCTCCTGGGCGATCTTCATATTGTTGGCGACGGAATCGAACACCGTCGGCTCGATGAAGAAGCCACCGGTCTCGCTGCGCACACGGCGCCCGCCGGCGACGACCTTCGCGCCATCGGCACGACCGGCATCGATATAGCCGAGGACGCGCATCATCTGCTCTTCGGTGACGATCGAGCCGAGCTTCGTCTCGGGGCTGAGCGGGTCGCCCGGTGTCAGGGCCGTGGCATGCGCCATAATCTTTTCGAGCAGCTTGTCCTTGATCTTGTCTTCGACGATCAGGCGCGAGCCTGCATTGCAGACCTGGCCGGAATTGCCGAAGATACCGGCGGCGATGGTCTGGGCCGCGAAGTCGAGATCGTCGCAATCGGCCAGCACGACCTGTGGCGACTTGCCACCGAGCTCGAGGCCGATACGCTTGATGTTGGACTGGCCGGAATACTGCATGAAGTAGCCGCCGACCTCGGTCGAACCGGTGAAGCCGACGCAATCGACATCCATGTGCAGGCCGAGCGCCTTGCCGGCAATGTGGCCCAGCCCGGGCACGACATTGAGCACACCCCTGGGAATGCCGGCCTCGATGGCCAGTTCGGCAATCTTCAGCGCGGTGAAGGGCGATTGTTCTGCCGGTTTGAGCACGACGGAATTGCCGGTCGCAAGCGCCGGACCGAGCTTCCAGGCCGCCATCGACAGCGGATAGTTCCAGGGCACGACGGCGGCGACGACGCCGAGCGGTTCGCGGACGATCAGCGTGGTCATGTCATGACTGGTGGCGGCGACCTCGCCATAGACCTTGTCGATGGCCTCGGCGTACCAGGCGATGCAATTGGCAGCGCTCGGGACATCGCCATTGTAGCTGTTGGCGATCGGCTTGCCGACATTGAGCGTTTCCAGCAAGGCAAGCTCGTCGCGATTGGCAAGGATCAGCTCGGAAAACCGCATCAGAATTCGCTTGCGTTCGATCGGCGGCATGCGCGACCAGGCGCCGGATTCGAAGGCCGCGCGTCCGGACTTCACGGCCGCATCGACATCGTCCTGGCCGCAGGATGCGACCTTCACAAGAAGCCGGCCATCGCCCGGGAAAATGCAGTCGAAGGTCTCGTTCGTGCGCGCATCGACATAGGCGCCGTCGATGAAGGGGCGCGACGGCAGCGTCACGCTTTTTGCCTTGTCATGCCAGTTGGTGGTCTGGATGGTCATTCCCAGTCTCCATTGTGGTGTTTCGTATCAGATTTGGCTGATGTCGCCGCCTGCCAGCTCGTCGGCAGCCTGCAGGATGCCCTGGCGCAGGATGGAGATCATGCGGTCGATCTCCTCGCGTGTGATGATCAGAGGCGGCGACAGCACGCACATATGACCGATCGGCCGAACGATCAGCCCGAGATCGAAGCAGATCGCATCGATCCGCGCCCCGATCTTGCGGTCGAAATCGTCGGCCACGACATGCGTCTTGTCGGCAAGGCATTCGACGCAGCCCACCAGTCCGTTCGACCTGACATCGGCGACCAGCGGCAGGTCGGCTAGCGAGCGAAGGCCGGCGGCGAAATGTTCCGACATCTCGCGTACATGATCGAGCAGGTTGCTCTCTTCCATGATCGCGATATTCGCCAGCGCCGCGGCGCAGCTCACGGGATGACCGGTATAGGTATAGCCATTGGTGAAATAGCTGCCCTTGGCATTCTCGCCGCTGACCCGCGCCAGAAGCCTTTCCGAGATGGCAAGGCCGCCCAGCGGCACATAGCCCGACGTAACGCCCTTGGCAAAGGTGATAATGTCGGGCACGACGCCGAACATCTTTTCGGAGGCGAACCATTCGCCGCAACGGCCGAAGGCGGTAACGACCTCGTCGGAGATATAGACGATGTCATGCTCCTCGCAGAGCGCCTTGATCCGGGCGTGATACCCCTTCGGTGGGATGATGACGCCGCCGGAGGCCAGCAGCGGTTCGGCCAGGAAGGCCGCGACGGTGTCGGCACCCAGTTCCTCCAGCGTCTGCTGGAATTCGGCGACCAGATGATCCAGGAACTCGGTTTCCGATTTTCCGTCGGCCAGCCGCATGTTTGGACTGGAGATGAAGACGATGCGATCCTGCTCGATATCGAAATTCGGCCAATTGCCGGCGCGACCTGAGCAGGCGGCTGTCAGGTTGGTGCTGCCGTGATAGCCGTCCTTGCGAACGATGATCCGCTTCTTGTCGGGTCGGCCGAGGACATTGTTGTAGAATTCCGTGAACCTCAGTGCCGAATCCACCGCGGTCGAACCGCCAGTGGTGAAGAAGATGCGATTAAGATCGCCCGGCGTCATTTCTGCGATGCGGGCGGCGAGCTCGGCCGCTGGCGAATTCGTCGTGTACCAGGGCGAATTGTAGGAAAGCTTCATTGCCTGAGCCGCAATGGCATCGGCAATCTCCTGGCGCGCATAGCCGACCTGGGTGCACCACATGCCGGCAGGGCCGTCGATCAGCCGCCGGCCGCGCGTGTCGACCACGTAGATACCTTCGCCATAAGCAAGCAGAGGCCGGCTTTCTTCACCGAGTTTTGCCATTTCCTCAGCCGGCGACAAAAGATGCCGGCGGGCATCCGCTTCTCGCTCGATAGCATCCAACTGTGCCCCATGCATTGCATCCACCCTTTTGATTCCATCGCCTGACCGGCGATCTTTGTTTGCAGGCTGGCCCTCAGTCGTCTCGGGGACGAGGTCGTCGAGAGAGAGTGCCGTTGGCGCGACTATTGCTTGCACGGCCTTCCCGTGTCAACAATTTGATTGCTCAATCAATCAGAATTTTGTCGATATCGCCAAGCAGGATAGCGAGGAAATCGACGCAGAAAGCCTGAAAATCCTGGGATTCAGGGAGATAGGGCAAGGCTGGCGCAATGCGCAACGGAGTGGAAAAAGCTTGGAGGAGCGAAAAGAATTGGCGTCGGAGCTGGGCTACCCAGGTGATGCTCACGACTCCGCAGCGATGAACACGAGGCGCTTCTCCAGAAGTTGGCCGAAAATGGCGGTAATGTTCCGCGTGAACTCATGCGGCTTGAGACCCCAAATCTTCCTGCAAGTTTTGGTAGAGTCCGTCACAGCAAGGAGACGGCCGGAACAAAGCATGCACAGTTTACGGACGAGCAGATCATCGGAATGTTGAAGGAGCAGGAGAGCGGCCAGAGGACGGCTGATATCTGCCGCAAGCACGGAATATCCGAGGCAACCTTTTACAAATCCAAATCGAAGTATGGCGGCATGGATGTCTCCGACGCCAGGAAGCTGAAGGCCTTGGAGGACGAGACCGCCAAGCTGGAGAAGCTGCTCGCCGACGCGATGCTGGACAACGCCATTCTCAAGGATGTCGCATCAAAAAATGGTAACGCCCGATGTGAAGCGGGATGCGGTGGCTTATGCCTGCAAGGAGCATGGTGTGAGCCAGCGTCGTGCGTGCGCAGTTTTCTCGGTTGATCGGTCGAGCACGCGGTATCGCAGCATTCGGCCCGACGACGCACATATCCGGGATGCGATGAGGAAGGTGGCGTCAGAGCGCCGCCGTTTCGGTTATCGCAGTATCCACGTCATGCTGGATCGACAGGGCATCGTCATGAACCTGAAGAAGCTCAGGCGGCTCTATCGCGAAGAGAGGCTGACTGTCCGCAAGCGCGGTGGCAGAAAGCGTGCCTTGGGAACGCGGCGGCCTTTGGTATTGCCGTCGCTTCCGTGTCTTGGCTGTTGTCGACGACTTCACCCGCAAGTGCCTGGCCATGGTCATCGACACGTCACTATTAGGGCTGCGGCTTGTACGGGAGTTGGATATCATCATCGCCAAGCGCGGCAAGCCAAGGATCATCGTTTCCGATAATGGCACCGAGATGACGTGCATGGCCGTTCTCAGATGGTGCCAGGGTGTCGAATGGCATTACATCGCCCCTGGCAAGCCGATGCAAAACGGTTTCGTCGAAAGCTTCAACGGTAGCTTTTGCGACGAATGCCTCAACGAAACCCTGTTCTCATCGCTGGCGCAGGCTCGGACCGACATCACGGCATGGAAGGAGGACTACAATCCTGTTTCATAACGCCTATCTTTCTATGTTATTGAAGGGAATAAGCTTTCCTGATTTGGAGGCGATCCTGTGGGGTGCCTCGGGTTCTGCCGGGCGCGATCAAGGATCTGACGCGCTTCCGGGGACGCGAGTTTTGAACGGCTGAAGATCCATGGACCCTCTGGCAGCGGATGAGTGCCTTCGATCTCGCCGGCCTCTGCCGCCAGGCGCAACGTTTTTGGCGTGACTCCGAGCAACTTCGCTGCCCCGCCCAAATTAAGCCACGGCTCGAACCCGTCGATCTGGGGACGGAAGACCGGTATCCTACGATATGACCTCAGCGCGGTGACGCGCTCACGTGTCCAGCGATTGCCATTGCCGGTCGTCAGTCCATTGCGATTGAGAACGCCGGCAATCACGTCGTCATTGGCAATCAGGACGAGTTGCCGTACAGCGTCGACGATGTCGTCAGGTGTCGCGTTTCGTTGCCCTCGGCGCCGTTTTGGCAAGCGTAGCTCGGTGTGGACCCCACCAACCCAATGAATGACAAGGACGATCTCGGAGGCGACATCATCGAGATCAGCGACCACTTCATGGATGAGCGTGCGCACGATGCGTTTCTTCAGCCTTGCATCGGTCGATGGCGCTGTCCAGACAGCGCGAAGGTTCCCCGCAAGTGCGACTAGCTGCGATGCGGACATGGGAATTGGCTGCGGCGCAACTGTCCGATGTTTGGCAATCTTGGCCTCGATCTCGCCTACGCGAGCGAGCGCCTTATTCCAGCGCGCTTCGAGCTCCGACGTCACCAGCCTGTTCTCCGGATCAGCCGCGTCGTATTGTCGGAATGCCCGGTGGGCGGCATAGCGCGCCGCCTCGAGGTCGCGCAGAAGGGCATCCTGAACCTGGTCGCGTTGGCTGGCCATATTCCGGTCCGCCTCGACGGCGGCGGCGATGGCGCCTGGTTCGACCACGCCGAGCAGTGCCTCTTCGATCGCGTCATCGACCCGCAGGCCGCCGAAAGCAATGCAGCGTGGCTCGCCATTGTCGAGCAGACCACGCCAGCAGGAATAGCGCGGAATGTTATGATTGCTTCCGGTGTACCGGACTGTCAGCTTCCGACCGCACCTCTTACAACGGAAAAGGCCGGCAAGCAGAGCGTCGCCATGCTTCGGCGCTCCATGATGACGGCTGGTCGGCACATTGTCGCTGACCATCTTGCGGATCTCCTCCGCCCGTTCCCAACTGACGTAACCTTCGTGTGCATCCGGGATCAGCGCCAGCCATTCATCACGCGCCTTGCGACGAATTCCAGACCGGCCATCGTATCCTGGCACGGAACGACTCTTACCATAAGCATACGCGCCGCCGTAGATCGGGTTCGCAATCATCCTGTGAATGGTCGCATAATTAGGCCTGCGCCAGGTGACATCGCCATTGGCGTACCTGACCGGCAGGTCCAGTCCCTGCTCAAGGAACCATAACAGGGCCTGTCGTGCGCTGCCGAGTTCTGCGACCTTGTCGAAGACGAGCGCAATGGCCTCTTGGATGCGTCGGTCGGGATTCTTCTCGATCCTGTCGCCGGCTTTCAAGAAGCCAATCGGGACAGTGACGACAAGTTCACCACGGCGAGCCTTCTCGTAGCGCGCAGAAAGGGAGCGCTGACGCAAGAGATCGAGCTCATACTCGTTGAGGCTGCCCTTCAGGCCCAAAAGCAGACGGTCGTTACCCTGGCGTGGTGCATAAACCGCTTCCTGGTTGATCAGGACAGTATCAACGACGCGGCACATCTCGATGAGTTGCTGCCAATCTCGGCTGTTGCGGGCGAAGCGCGATACCTCGCGCGCCGCCACGGCGCCAACCTTGCCGAGGCAGACTTCCGCCACCATCCGGTCAAATCCAGCCCGGGCCACACCGCCGGCGGCTGAGCGACCAAGATCGTCATCCACCGTCTCAATGTGTGACCATCCAAGCGCTGCCAGCCGGTCGCGCATGGCGTATTGAAGGGCGCTGCTTTCGCGATTGTGCAGGACCTGATGTGCCGAAGACTGCCGAACATACAGGATAGCCTTCCGCTCCAGATGGTGCGACCCGATCTTCTCATGCGTCATGACCGACCTCCTTCTGCTGGGAGGCGCTCGCATCGCTTGCGTGGTCGACGAACAGTCGCACGATGAGAGCCGTCAGCGCTTGGCGCGTCTTTTCCGGCAACTCCTGCCATTGCGGCGTCGCCGCTGTCTTCCCCCTGTGTGGGGCCGAGAACAGATCGAACTGATATGTCATGGACTGGCGTGGTATGGACATCTCCCCGACTCGTTTCGTGAGAGACCAATGCTGCGCCCATCGCCACGTATTGTGATGAGGCGCCAACTTCTTCCAGCAATTTTGCCAAAGTATGCAGGCTGGCGAGTCCGACGTGCGGGACCGGCATGCTGCGCCAGTATCCACTCACGGATCGGTCGAACATCCACGCCGGGACTTCAACGAGCCGATCAGAAGAAGCGCCAGAAAGGCTGCAACGGAAAATAGCCGTCCCTTTGGCCAGCGCCTCATGGACGTGGACGAACTGACCGGACCAGGGATGCCACGGATACAAAAGCTCGCGAACCTCTGTCCCGTGGGTGTTCTGTCGTCGTGTTGTATAACCGAAACAGACCACACTCGTCGCTCGGAAACATCACCCCCAGCGAGTTTGCAATGAAAATGACTATGGAAAAGCAGGCCGCATAAAGCCAGATTGAAAACCCAAAAC
>CAYUOL010000351.1:0-6793 GCA_964446345.1 uncultured Iamiaceae bacterium
CCAAAACTACTTCGCAAACTCAGGCTATGGTTCATCTAAACGGAATCCGCTCTAGCTAAAAGACTTGGCCCGGCGTTGTCTTGACCGTGAATCGAAAGTCGTCCGCAAGTGATTGGTCAGAACCGAGCCGAATTTTTGCTTTAGGATCAAAAATGCGGCCGGCAGCGTCCTCTTTGGTGGTGCTCATTTCAAAGTATCGCAAGCCGGCAAAAGGCAGATCGTCTCCAAACCTTGGCTCGCTTGAGAGAGCTGTGCTCCAAGCCTGGCCGAATAGCTTGCCGTCACCCTTCACTTCACAGACTTGCGTGCCCTGGCATATGGCCTTCCCCGTAATCGGAGTTGCTACAGATTTGTTCATCGTAACTTCAATCCAACTATTCACTAACGTGCCCGACTTGTCGAACGCCAGCCTGACTTGGACGGGCACGGGAAGGCCAGCATAGTCGATCGTGCCTCCGAAATGCCTCACAATCACCGGGCCGCCCAAGAGCGTGGGGAGGCCGTCCGTTCGCCATCCGGACAACAATCCTTTGCTTCCAAGAAGAAATGCTTCCGTAAAATCTCGCAGGTACTGCTTGCTTGGGTCACCAAAGTTCAACACATAGACTTCTGCACGAGACAGATCCAAGTTGGCCTTGGCAGCCCAGTCGAACCCAAGCTTCCGTGCTCCTTCCCGATCGCCGAGCTTGCTAGGGTCCACGAAACGCAGGTCCGTAATAAAGACGACCCTGGGTACTCCATTGGCTAAATCAACGAGCCGGCCTGCAGACGCGAGCGCGCGAATGAGCCCATCCGCATTGATTGGTCGGTTCGTCTTATCGTCTTGGTCTACTTGCTGCGTAATCTGCGTCAACGCCTCCAGTATCCGTGACTGGAAAGCCTCGGTTTGACGTTTGATCTGAGCTGCCGTGTCATGTCCGAAAAACTTGTCCGTAATCGAGTCGGCCTTCTCACGTTCGGCACGTTCGGTGGAACTAACGTTGGGGGAGCAGCCAAAAAAGAGCGGCACTAACTCGCTCCCGTCTGCTCGTGCTGCCATTACAATAAGCCGCTCACCCGCTTCCATATTCGTCGACGCGACACCCTCCCTCGCATCTGCTAGTTCCACGATTGCCCTTACCCAGCGTCTATCAGCTGACCTAGGTTGACCGTCCCGCGCCCTTAGAGCGCCCTCGTCTACGACGACTATGGTTTGTCGCAGCGCCGCACTCGATCCGGCGCCGCGGCGACACGCTTCGTCGAATCTCACCAACTCGTAAGCAAAGACCTTCAAGGGAAAAAATGCGAGCGAAACAAAGAATGCGGTGAGGATTGCGCGCATAGGACAATCTCCTGGTGCTGGCGTGACGCTTAGTAGGCCAATGACAAACGGATCGGTTCGGCGAGGTAGGTGTCCCCGGTGATCCGCTCCTCCGTGGAGATGCTTCCAAGCAACAGATTCTCTCTGACGAATTCACCGGGCCGTCCGCTTTTTCGCTGAGCATCGATCAAGCGGGTTCGATACTCCGTCAAAAGCGCCACCACTTGACTATCCTTCTGCAATATAAAGTCCGCGTTCAAGCGCAAATCTCCGTAGGTTCTCAGTTGTGTCCGCTGTTCCTGCTCCCGCCGGTTAAGTTCCTCTTGCTTTCGCCGCTCATTCAAAATGTGCCGCTGCGTGCGGTCTTCTAGTTGCTTTCGAAACACCGTCGAGTGCTTGCTTTGAAGTCGCTCTACTCTGCGTCGGAGTTCTGCGAATCCTGGAAGTGAGTCATGCTTCCAATACGCCCAAACAACGCCCACAAAATAGACGATAAGGTTACCAAGTACTGATCCTCCAAATTCCCAGTAGTCGGACCAGCCGGAACTTTCTCCGAGTGCGTGTCTGCGTAGGATGACGTCGGACAAGAAGAACCAGCGACCCCACGCAACGGCGCCAATTCCAAGTAAGAATAGAGTGATCGCCAACGCGAGTTCCAGTGCCGCTGAACGTCGACTCGTCCTGCCCACGTAACCACCAAAAAGCTCCTTTCCTTGCTTCGCGATTCGCCCGACAATATGCGACGACCACATGAAAGCCAGGGCGACAAGTAGTACCAGTCCGGTGGCGAAGAACGGTGTGAAATTGGGAATCCGCAGAAATGCTTCCCAGTTAATGAAATATTCAATGACCCCGACGATCCCTAAAACTAACCAATACGGTAGCGGCTCCCATCGCTGGGCTTCCCGGCCTTGTTCGGACACCCTTCGGCCGTAGGAGTCTTTTGCGTTGCCCAGGTCCTCAATGAGCTGTTTGACTTCGCGCCTAGCGTGGAACGTCTCGCGTTCTGTTCGCACATTAAGGAATTTCTCTGCCTCGAGCTTGTCGCGCTCAAGTTCGTACACAAAACCACCCGCCGCGCGCTCTTGCTTTACTTTGTCGAACGCCGCTCGAACGTCTGCAACGGCAGCTCGCCGAAGAGCCGATATATTTCTTTGAAACCAAGCTGACATCTTGGGCGTGCAGTTTGCCGGATTATCAATGTCTGCATTGTGCGAGGAAGTTAGACGCAAGTCCCCGTATGCTGCTTCCTCGTCAATCTGCTCAAGTAGATCCCGCGCGACGGGGCCACCTATGTCGAGGTTCAGGTTGCCGTAGGTCATCTGCTCGGTCTCCCCACCACTTCGTATTCACGGCGTTTCACGTCGATAATGATGGGTTCCGGCGGCCTAACGTCAACTACGTCTCGTTTCGCTGACACTACCTGGATCTCTTTTGCTGCCTGGCTAACCGGTACCGCGTCAAAGCGTTCCCTAAGATTCAGCGCTTCTCGGCAGGTCTTCATCTCTTCGACTGAGCCATTCTTACAGAGTATATCCGCTTGCTTTGAGAGCCAGACGGCAAGCGCCTCCGGGCGCGCAGCTATCAAAAACTCAACGCGCCGGTTGACGGCACGATTGTCGTCGGTCGTGTTGGGCTTGAGCGGGACGGCTTTTCCAAAGCCTATACGCCAAATACCCGCGGCTCCCACGCCGCGTCGAACAAGCTCTCCAGCGACGCTGTCCGCCCGGCGAACGGAAAGCCCCAAATTGTACGCGTCATCGCCTATGCCATCTGTATGGCCAACTACAAACATCGAGAGGCCATTGGAGTCTTCGCGCACTACCTGGGCCACTGCATCGAGCACTTTCGTCATCTCTGGGCGGATCTGAGCCTTGTCGAAATCAAAAAAAGCCTTGGAAGGATAGACGACGCGGAGAACAGGTATGTCGACAGGAAATTGAGGAAGATCGGTACGCAGAACCAGCTCATTATAGAATTCCGGAGAACCGACGAACTGTTTTTCCGATAGCTGAAGGAGCTGTGATTTTCGCCGATCATGGTCTCTCTGCGCAGTGCTCCACCACGAAATTCGCTCTTCTTGATTTACCATTCTGTCTTGGCTGAGCGCCGGCGAGGCAGCGACGTTAAGGTACGCCGCAGCCAGCCAAGCGGTTCCAAGAGACACAATCACTGATAGAAAGTATTTCAACCCAACCACCCGAGGAAGTAGATAATTGTCGAGTAAGTGGAGCTCGCACGCAAGTTCCATGAAAAGTACCACTTCAACTGGAGCGCGCTGGCCAATGATTCGCCCTTTGCAAGGGCTTGGCGCCGCCACTTAAACCTTGCGGTTAGCTTGCATGGCTGCTCCCATGTCGGCTGCGGTGCTCGCTCCAGCCGGTCCGACATTGCGCGATGCGGCGCCAAAGCGGAGTTGACGCTCGGTGTTTGACCTGGGGCTCGACGTGCAAGAACAGCCGGCTCGGGGCGATCGGCGAGGGCTTGGCGGCCCGGCGTTTCGGCCGCCGTCGCTTCAGCTGCAGGGCGCGACGCCATGACGGCGTGGTGTGCGGCGGCCTTGGCCATCCTCATATCGTGCCGCTGACGCAGATCGAGCGGGGAGTGGCGTTCGTGAGTTTGAATTGTCCGCGATGCGTGCCGCCGTGGAGCGCAAGCCCTGTCCATCTCGACCATCCGCCTTGGAGTGCCGCGCCGATCGACACAGCGATGGAACGCTACCGGTGCCCGGCGTGCGGTGGGCAGATCAGGGCGACCTTCCATGGCACAGCGCCGCGCGGCAACGCTCCTCAGACCACCTTGAGGTAATTCACCGTTTTCGCCTTGCGCAGGGCGATTTCCAGCTGTTCCTCCTGCTTCTGCCATCTCGCCTCGACGGCGTCGAGCTTCTGGTCGAGTGTGAGGCGCGCCTCCTGCAGGTCCTCGACCTCCTCCTGGTGGGCGCGCTTGGCGTCGTCCAGCTCTGCCTGCGCGGTCGCGATGGCACGCTCTCGGCATGCGCGAGCCTTCTCTTGAGCGAGTTCTTCGCGGTGCGTCTCTAGCCCGGATTTCTCAAAGGTAGGTTTGTTTTGCAGTGCCGCGGGGTTCTGAGGCGCAGCGGAAGCCCGAGGTGAGCGTTTGATGGGGGATTGAGGCTGATCGCGGCCGAGCGGCAGCCTCCGCGGTGATCATATCGATCGCGGTGTCTATTCAGACCGGGTTGTCTGTGCGCTGTCTGTTTCGTCAGCGCGCGGCCGCTGCAAGCAGGGCGTGGGCCTTTCGGAAGTCGGTCTGATAGGGGCAGCCGGAAGCCATGGCGATCTTGACGCGTCGCACGCTGGTGGTGATGACGGCGGCGATCTTGAGAAGGGCCAGGCGGATGGAGCCGCAGGACGCCTTGGCGAAGCGGGTGTGCCGGAGGCCGATGCGGCGCAGGGCGCAGAGCAGCACATAGGCCATCGAGGACAGCCACAGGCGGAGCTGGTTGGCGCGCATGGTGTTGGCCGAGGTGCGATCGGCGAACATGTCCATCTGGCATTCCTTGATGCGGTTCTCCATATCGCCGCGCGCGCCGTAGACCTTCTCGTAGAGATAACGGCCGTCGATCTCGGCCCGCTTGAGCGAGGTGACGATGAAGCGCGGATTGGCCTCGCTTTGCGTCGATTCCGCTTTTGCGATGACACGACGACGGCGGCTCCAGCTCTTGCGCGTCGTGTACTGGAAGTCCTTGAAGCGCCGCGCCGGCTGACCGGTCCGCCGGCTCTCCGCCTCGGCCTGGGCCATGTGCCACGCGATCTCCTTCTCCAGCCGTGCGTTGCGGGCGAGGCCGAACACGAAGTCCACGCCATTGGCCTCGCACCACGCCATCAGGCTCTCGCGCGCGAAGCCCGAATCGCCGCGCACCAGGATGCGCACCCGCGGCCAGCTCGCCCTGATCCGGCCGACGATGCGCGCCAGCTCGACATCGGCTCCGGCGGCCCCGTCGATGTTCGAGCGCCGCGGCTTCGCCGCCAGCAGGTGACGGCCGCACGTCACGTACAGCGGCAGGTAGCAGTAGCTGTCGTAATAGCCGTGAAAGAACCGGCCCTCCTGCTGGCCATGCAGGGGATCGTCCGTCGCATCGAGGTCGAGCACGATCTGCCGCGGCGCCCGCCGATGCGCCTCCATGAACAGGTCGACCAGCAGGGTCTCGATCGCCGTCCCGTCGTGGCTGATCTTGTGGTACTTCGTCGGCTCCGGCCGGCTCAGCTCCAGACGGTTCAGCGTGCTCTTCCCCGCGACCGGCGCGCAGTCCGACCGCTTCGCCTCGAGCTTGCCCAGCAGCACCGCCAACAGCCGATCATGCCGCAGATGGTCGTGATCGTTGAGGTCCTCGTAGCCCAGCGCCAGACCGAACACCCGCTGGCCGACCAGCGTGCGGACTTCGTGTTCGATCAGCTCGGGATCGCGATGATCCGTGAAGCAGCGAGCAAACCGATCGACCAGTCCGATCGCCCGATCCGTCGAGCCCAACAGCAATCCGCCGGCATCCGACGTGATCATCCCGCCATCGAACCACGCCTCGACACGGCGACCTTCAACGGGTGCAAAGCCGAACAAATCCGCGATACACTCTGTCGGCATCGGTGTTCTTCCTCTGGCATCGAAAAAATGTTGCTGAACAACACTTTTCGCAGAGTCGGAACGCCGATGCACCCAACACCTTTGAGAAATCCGGGCTAGGCGCGCGCCGTCGGCCGCTTCGAGACCGACGCCCACCAGCGCGACAGGTTCTTGTGGTCCTCGGGGATCGGCAGCTTCGCCACGCCGCGCGCGGTCAGCAGCGCCACCTGGGCGGTGATGTCGGCCATGTCGTAGCGCTCGACACCGATGAATTCCTTGCCCTCGAGCTCGCGATCGAGCCAGCGCATGCGCTCGACCAGAAGCTTGCGCTGCGCCTCGCCCCACACTGGAAGCTGTTCGCGCTTGCCGATCCAGAACGGATGGGTGTGCACGAACACGTCGATCACCGGCAGCAGCAGCTCGTGCTCCATGCGCCGGTTCCACATCTCGACCTGCGCCCGCTCCAGGGTCGAGCGGCCGAACAGCGGCGGCTCGGGCACCATCTCCTCGAAATAGCGGCAGATCGCGATCGACTCGCAGAGCATCGTGCCGTCGTCCAGCTCCAGCACCGGCAGCTTGCCGAGCGGATTCTTCGCGAGAAAGGCGGGCGTCTGGTGCTCCCGGGTCTCGATGTCGAGCGCCTCGATCGGCAGCGCGATCCTCTTCTCCGCCAGGAAGATCTTCACCCGGCGCGGATTGGGCGCGTTCTTGAGGTCGTAGAGCTTCAAGGGCCGTCTCCTTCAATTGCCCGGCCTGGTGCCGGTGGCCTTCACCACCTCGCCCCAGGTCTCGATCTCCCTGGCGATGAAGGCCGAGAACTCGGCCGGCGTTCCGGGCGCGGGGATGCCGGCGCGCTGCTCGATCTGGCGGATCACCGCCGGGTCGCGCAGCAGCGCCTGCACGTCGTGGCTG
>CAYUOL010000352.1:0-6791 GCA_964446345.1 uncultured Iamiaceae bacterium
TGGCGCCGCGTTGGCGATCGCGGTGCTCGCCAAGCTGTGGCCGTTCGCCGTCGCCCCCGTCCTCGTCGTCGAGCGCCGCTGGCGCGGCGTGATCGCGCTCGTCGTCACCGGCACCGTGTTCCTCGTCGGGTGGCTGGCACTGGCCGGCACGAGCGGCATCCAACAGGTGTTCAGCTTCCGCGACGCCACGGGGTGGCAGGTCGAGAGCCTGCCCGGGATCCTCTGGCACCTGCGCGACCCGAGCCGCATCAAGTTCGAGTCCGGGGCGTTCCGCACCGGCATCATGCCGCTGTGGGCCCGCCCCGTGCTCAACCTCGTCAGCCTGGTCTTCATCGGGCTCGCGTGGTGGGGCGCGGACCTCCGGCGGCGCCGCGGCGCCGGCGACCACGTCGTCTACGCCGTCGCGCCCCTGGCTTGCGTCCTCTCGCTGCTGATCTTCGCCCCGATCCTGTCACCGCAGTACATCGTCTGGATGCTCCCCTTCGCCGCCATCATCACGGCGCGCGGCGACCGCCTCGTCGCCGGCCTCACCCTCGCCATCACCACGATCACGACGATCAGCTACATCACCGTGCCCAGCGCGGCCGAAGGCGCCCTCTACGGCACGCTGCCGGTGCTCACGCGCAACCTGTTGCTGGTCGCGCTGTTCGTCGTCGCGCTGCAAGAGCTGAGCGGGCTGCGCCGGCCCGGGTCCTCGGCGCCGTGGGCCGAGCCCGAGCCGCCGCGAGGGGACGGCGTCAGATCCAGTTCTTCCGCTTGAAGTAGGCGTACATGCCCAACGTCGCGGCGGCCATGAACACGAGGACCCCGCGGAAGCCCCACCGCTCGTTCAACAGGTCCATGTCCTGGAAGTTCATGCCGAAGATGCCGGTGATGAGCGTGGACACGATGAGGATCGCGCCCCACGACGTCATCTTCTTCATCGTCTGGTTCATGACGTTGGAGACCATGGCGAGGTGCGCGTCGACCGCGTTGCCGATGAGCTCGCGCTCGTTGTCGATCTCGTCGGTGATGCGCATGACGTGGTCGAAGATGTCCTGGAAGTAGTGGTGCGAGTTCGGCCCCATGAACGCCAGGTCGTCGCGCAGGATCATCAGCAGCACCTCGCGCAGGGGCACGACCTTCCGCCGGAAGTTCAGCAGCTTCTTGCGGACGTAGAGCATCTCCTTCTGCGTCGGCCGCTCGTCCACCTCCGGATCGGCCTCCGCGAAGATCCGCTCCTCGATGGCGTCGATCTCCTCCCCGATCGCGTCCACGGCCCCGAAGTAGGTGTCAACGATCTCGTCGAGCACCGTGTACAGGAGGAACGCGACCGTCGTCTTCTTCGGCGACGTGCGCTCGGAGCGCTCCCGCACCGCAGCGATGTCGAAGTGCGCGCCGGTCTGCTGGTCGTGCTCGTGGATGGTGACGAGCCAGTTGCGGCCCACGAAGATGTCGACCTCGCTCAGCGACACGTTGTCGGTGCAGCTGGCGTAGGCGACGAGGAACGTGTGGTCCTCGAAGACCTCGAGCTTCGGGCGTTGTCCCTTCTTGGAGACGTCTTCGATCGCGAGCGGGTGCAACGAGAACTCCTCCTGCATCCGCTTGAGGTCCTCGTCGGTCGGGTCGGTGAAGTCCGCCCACACCACGGTCCCCTTGCGCCGGATGAGCTCGGATATCTCTTCCGGGTCATCGATGCAGTGCGAGCCCTTGAAGTCGAACGAGTAGACCGAGATCACAGGCCCATCCTGCCCCATCCGCCGTCCCGGAAGTCGCCTCTCATGCTGCGCTCATCGTGCGCCGAGCTGGCTCGTCAGCTGATCCGCAGGGCGGTGATGGCGAGGATGAGCGACACGACGCCGACGAGATCCATCGACGAGGTGAGGATCGGGATGCCGTAGTTGTCCGGATCGAGGCCGAGCCGATAGGTGAGGATCGACCCGTAGTAGGCGATGGCCATCGCGAACCCGGTGGCCATCGCCCCGCCGATCAGCGCGACCCCGATCATGTTGAGCACCCCGGGGCTCTCCTTGCCCGTGAGCAACGAGGCGACGTCGGCCGAGAGGCCGACGAGCACGAACACGGGGACGGAGAGCAACCCGATGATGGCGAAGTCGTCGCGGGCGGGGCGCTGCGGCCTCGCCACCGGCTCGATGATGCCGAGGTGGAGCTTCGACGCCAGCCGGCTGGCGAGCACCGCGCCGAGCGCGCCCGTGTCCTCGAGGAACGGTGGGATCAGCACCAGCAGGGCGGCGTACTTGGCGAAGCTCTCGAGCTGCCCCTGGATCGTGAGGCCGGCGATGATGTCGATCAACCCGGCCGCGATGAGCACCGGCAACGACTCGCGCACGATGCGGCCGAGCACGGGCAGCTTCGATCGCAGGCACACGATCAGCGAACCGATGGCCAGCGCGCTCGAGGCCACGGCGAGGCTGATCGTCACCCCGGGGATGCCGATGAGCTTCGTCGCCAGGAAGAGGGAGGGCAACGTGACGATGTCGCCGGCCGCCGTGACGAGCGGGGCGGCGACGTTGTCCATGTCCCACCCCCGACGCACCGACTGGCCCGCCACCGCCACGGTCAGCCCCAGCACCACGATCGACGAGAGGATGCCGCCGAGGATCGAGATCACGAGGAAGTCGACCACGGAGATCGCGTCCTGCACCCCGAAGGCCGTGGCCATGACCTTGGCGAGCACCGCCAGGGCGAACGACACGGCCAGCGACAGCACGATGGACGCCACGATGTTCTGCCCGACCTCGGTCGTCGCCCGGCGCGACAGGCGGAAGGTGCCGGTGTGGATCGCCGTGCCGAAGCGACTCCCCAACGCCCCGAAGATGTTGCCGCGCATGCCGATGGCCGCGGGCACCAGCACGACGAGGCCGGGCAGCAGGCTGAGCGTGTCGGAGAGCGAGGCCAGTGTCAGGCCTGCGAGCAGGTCACCGCCGGAGGAGACGAGCGTGGCCGCCAGCGACTGCCTGAGCCCGGCCGCGTCGGAGTCGAGCGCGGAGCGGACGCGCGCGACGAAGCGACGGTGCGGTCGGACGGCCATGGCTACTCGGAGGCTCCGAAGGGCGCTTGCTCACGGCGGGGCAGCGTACTCGCACGACCCGCGGTGGCCCACCCACGCCCACATCCGTGGTCAGCGTCAGTGCTCGACAGGGGTCCGTGGCGGGGTGAGGGGGCTCGCGAGGATCTCGTCCCAGTCGATGTTCTCCTGCAGCGCGGCCTCCCCGCCGTTGAGCCCGAAGAGGTGCTTGTTCCACACCAGCCAGACGAGGATCGCGATGTTGACCACCAGGGCCGAGACCCGCAGCAACGTGACCCGGTTGACGAGCTCGTGCACCTCGAAGGGGATGAAGCCGACGGTGGCGATGACCGTGAGGTACTCCGCCCAGCGCCGCTCTCGCCACAGGAAGACGGCCTCGACCCCTTCGACCACGGCGTAGATGCTCGCCGTGATCATCAGCACCTTGATCTCACCCGAGCTGAGGTCGGCCAGCTCGTCGAGCTTCTGGCTCAGGAAGGCGTGGCTGCCGCCCCGCGCCGTCTGGTCGACGGTGCTCTGCAGCCCGTCCGCCACGGAGCGAGCCCAGTCGTGGATGGACGGGAGCCGCAGGTGCACGATCAGCAGCGCGATCGCCAGGGAACCGAACAGCACGGCGTGCACGCCACGGTCCAAGGCGATGAGCCGCATGAAGATCGCGTCCTGCAGTGGCTTGCCGCGGCGAGGCAGGTCCAACTCGCCCGACGGCGGGATCTCGTCGTAGCGCACGGCGTCACCGACGGGGATCGGCTCGCGGATCCACAGGTCGCAGCGCAGGCACCGGCTGAACCGGGTGCCGTCGCCGACGTCCGTCCCGAGCGCGGCGTCACCCTCGCCGAGGCGTGCCGCTCCGACGGCGGGCACGCAGTGGCCCCGCATCGAGCACACCCAGGTCTCGTTGTGCCACCGCTTCGGGACGAGGCGCATGAGCGGGCTCGCGCCGTCGGTGGCTCAGTCGGCGGCGGTGGCGGCCAGGGCCGGCGCCGCCGTCCGCTCGGCCTGCTCGAGCACGCCCTCGTCGGCATCGCCCTCGTACAGGTCGGTGATGCCTCGGCGACGCTGGTACCGCGTGGCGAGCCGGGCGGCGTACTGGGCGCCCACGCACGCCGCCGCGATGATCAGCACCACGAGGAACCCGAGCCAGTGCTGGTAGCGGCTGAGGCCGTCGACGGCGTTCACGGAGGTCGGCCACACGAGCAGGCTGGCGGAGACGACGAGCACGATGAGGGTCGGGCGGTACCGGCCGATGCCGGCCGCGGCGAGGAGGGCGAACCCGGCGGGCAGGTACCACGGCCACACCACCGGACCGCAGAGGATCAGCACCAGCAGGGCGAGGCCGACGGACTTGGCGACCCCCAGCTTGGGGCTCTTCACGACGAGTGCCGCGATCGCCGCTGCGGCCACGAGCAGACCCACGTAGCGGGCGCCGGCGACCACGGTGAGGGGATCGACGCGGATGCCCACCGCGCTCAGCAGGTCGGAGGTGAGGAAGCCGAGCTTCGTGAACACCGCGAAGGTCGAGTACACCTTGCCGGTGCCCGAGAGCGCGGTGATCCACCCCAGGCCGACCCCGACGACGAGGCAGAGCGCCGCGATGATCGAACCGGCGATCGCGCCGACGATCGGGAAGCCGATGACGCGCTCGCGCCACTCGGCGTCGCGGCCCTTCCACTGGTAGGCGAAGAACGCCAGGGCGAGGATGGCCGGGAGCTTCACCGTCACCGCAAGGGTGACGAGCACGACGGCGAGGATCTTGCGACCGCGCTCGAACGCCGCGACCCCGAGCACCAGGAGGCCCATCATGAGCGCGTCGTTGTGGGCCCCGCCTATCAGGTGCACCAGCACCAGGGGGTTGGCGATCGCGAGCGCGAGCGCCATGGGCGCGGACACCCGCTTCGTGCGCGCGATCAGGAACACCCCGACGCCGGCCATGATGACGCCCGCCGTCGCGAGGAACCGGAAGCCCCACACCGCGTGGGAGACGTCGAAGCCGGTGACGGTGACCGTGGCCTTCGCCAGCCCCACCGACACGGGCCCGTACGGCGCCGGGGCATCGCGCCAGATCGGGTCGGCGGCGCGCCAGAACGGGTTGTTGCCGTGGTTCGGCAGCGCGTTGGGACCGTGCGCCGACGGATCGATGCCCAGGCTCGCCATGTCTCCCTGGGCGGCGTAGCTGTACGCATCGGTCGACAGCTGGATCGGGCTCAGGAGCAACGGCACGCTCCAGAGCACCGTGACGACCAGCAGCCACTTCAGGCGGCTGCGATCGGTGCCCACGCGCCGCCGCATGTGGCCGATGAGGCCGAGCCACCCCAGGCTCATCAGCAGGATGCCGGCGACGAAGGTCAACCCGGCGTAGAACGAGCCGTCGACGGGGTGATCGAGGAACGAGACGCGCCAGGTGTCGGCCGGGGCGAGGCGCCAGACCGGCGACGTCGCGACGAGGAGCACGGACCCGGCGAAGCCGGCCGCCGCGGCGAGGGCGAGGCGGGCATGGGCGATCGTGGAACGACCCAACGGACCACCGCGGCCACCGCCTGAACCGCCTGCACCGTTCCCACCACTGTCGTTGCGGCCGCCGGACGCGGTCGGGACCTCGGCGTAGACGTGGGGCGACACGGGTTCGGCTGCGCGGACCGCGTCGTCGGCCACGGGGCTGACCTTGGCCAGCGCGTTGGCCACGGTGAGCCGCAGGCTGGTGCGTTCGGCCGGCTGCGGGGCGGTGGTCGAGGGCGCCTCGGCGGGTGCGGTCGCCGGTGGGTCGGCCAGCGCCGATGAGGGTTCGTTCGGCGCCGCCGCACCGCCTGCAGGATCGATTGCCATCGCCCGGAAGGTCCTCCGCGGGAGTTCAGCGTCTCTGCGCCAGGGCCTGCCCGAACTACGGCCTGACCAGAGGTCTTGTCACTGCTGCGAGTAGAAGATGCGCCCGGGGCTCAGCGCATGGACTGCGATCACGGTACCAACAATTGTCACAGAACTGAAAAAGAAGGGAGGGGTGTTCGTCACACGATCGACCCCGGGGACCGGCTCCAGCTCTCGGCGCCGATCCTACTGTCGACCCTCCGACAGGGCGGGGCACCCTCACCACCCGGGTTCTCCCCCAGTCGCGGCTGGGGGAGCCGGGCGCGACGGGCCGGCCGCCTCACGTCGTCCCCGCTTCGGGCACCATCAGCACGACCCCGAGGGGCGGCAGCGTGAGCGGGAGGGCGAAGGGGCGTCCGTGCATGCCGGGTTCGACGGCGGTGACGCCGTGGAAGTTCCCGGTGCCGCTCCCGCCGTGCTCCTGGGCGTCGGAGTTGGCCAGCTCGACCCAGCGACCACCGGAGGGGACACCGATGCGGTGGTCGGTGCGCACCACCGGCGTGGCGTTCACCACGGCCAGCACCGGTCGTCGGTCGCGGTCACGAGCGAGGCGGAGGTAGGCGAAGACGCTCGAGCCCGGATCGGACGCGTCCACCCACTCGAACCCCGCGGGGTCGGTGTCGAGCTCGTGCAGCGCGGGCTCCTGCGCGTACACCTCGTTGAGGCGCGCGACCCACCGGGCGATCCCGGCGTGCAGCGGGTCGTCGAGCAGCTCCCAGCTGAGCGGCCGATCGTGGTCCCACTCCGTGTCCTGGGCGATCTCGTCGCCCATGAAGAGGAGCTTCTTGCCCGGTTGGCTGAACTGGTAGCCGTACAGCAAGCGGAGGTTCGCGAAGCGCTGCCACTGGTAACCGGGCATCTTGCCGAGCAGCAACCCCTTGCCGTGGACCACCTCGTCGTGGGA
>CAYUOL010000353.1:0-6771 GCA_964446345.1 uncultured Iamiaceae bacterium
ACGATGCCCACCAGCCACGCCGCCCACCAACGGGTCGGTCGTTCGGCCTCGTCGGCCATCTGCACCAGCGGTGAGGTTCGGATGTCCATGGTGGTCGCCTGTCCTCGTCACGTCGCGTCGCCCTGGGCGGGCGCTCGGGGTTTCGGGTCGAGCTCGTGGGCTCAGCGCACGTAGATGCCGCGGTTCTTGCGGAGCACGCCGATCGTGCAGACGATCGCGATGAGGTAGATCAGGGCGGCACCGGGGAAGGGGGTGTCGCCCGTCGCCCCGGGGAGGAACGCCGCCGAGTCCCAGAAGCCGTGCAGGAACATGCATAGCAGCAACGTGCCCGACAGAGCGCCGGATCGACCACAGCAGCGAGCCGACGATGAACGTGAACACCAGTTGGACGGCGGTCTTGCCGACCGACTGGCCGAACAGGGCGTTGGGCGCGTGCAACGCTGAGAACGCGATCGTGCTGAAGAGCCAGGCCATGACCTCGTTGTGGTCGGTCCGGAGCCCGACGAGCAGCGCGCCGCGGGTGATCATCTCCTCGCCGAAGCCCACCCCGATCGCGCCGAGCACCGACCACAGCAGCAGCTCTGAGCTCGCCTTGCCCCAGGTCACGCCGGCGAAGGAGAGGGCGGCGAGGACGAACATGGCGATGGGCCCGATCCACGCCCAGCCGGGGCCACTGCGGAAGGTGTCGAACAGGGTGATGCGCCACCACCCGAGCACCGTGATGGCCACGACCAGGAACGCGCACCCGAGCAGCGTGGGCATCGCGTAGTGGAGCTTGGTGCTCTCCACCGTGTCGCCGATCGTGTCGTAGTCGACGTTGTTGATCTTCCAGGTCGCGTAGAAGATCGCGAGGTAGCCGGCGTAGACGAGCAGGCCGAGCGCGACCGACGGCTGGAACCGGACCCCCTTCCACGGCGTCGGCGAGCTGTGGTCGACGTCGAGGTCCGCGGTGTCGGACGTGGTCATCGGTCAGCTCCCTGTTCTGTTCCGACGTTGCTCGAGCCCACCGACTCGTCGCGCCGAACGGTAGTGACGGGCAACGAAGCAGGGGTGCTCCGGCCCCGCAGTAACCGTTACGGCGGGGTAGCGTCCGCGTGGTGATGAAGGGGGCGCCGGACGCGCAGACGGTCGTGCAGGAGCTGCAGCGGATCCTGGACAGCCAGGCATTCGCCAACGCGCCCCGTTGCCGCGAGCTGCTCTCGTTCGTCACGACGGAGTCGCTCACCGGTCGAGGCCACCTGCGGAACGAGCGGGTCGTGGCCCGCTCCGCGCTCGGTCGGCCCGCGACGATGGACACGCGCACCGACGCCGGCGCGCGCGTCCAAGCGCGCCACACCCGCGAGCTGCTCGACCGGTACTACGCCGACGAGGGCTCGGACGCGCCCGTGCGGATCGCGATCCCCACCGGGCAGTACGCCACGACCTTCCAGCGGGTCGAGTCGACGCCGGCGATGGTCGCGTCGACGGGTCCGGCACGGTCGCTCACGACCGGGCCGGTGCTCGCGGTGCTGCAGCTCCGGCACCGTGCGGGCGGGGTCGACCGGCGTGTGGCATTGGGCCTCTCGGAGTCGTTGGTGCAGACCCTGTCGGCGTTCCCGGGGCTGCGGGTGGTCGGCCCGTTGGTGAGCGACGGCGGTCAGGACGACGGCGCCGACGCGCTGCGGGCCGCGGGTCGCGCCGGTGCGCACGTCGCGCTGCACGGCGCCGTGTGGGCGTCGGACGAAACGGTGCGGGTCTCGGTGCACCTGACCGACGCGGTCCGCCGGCGCGTGCGCTGGTCGGACACCTTCGAGCACCCGGTCGAGGACTTCACCGGCTTCGGCGCCGAGGACGAGATCCTGCGACAGGTCGTCGCCACGGTCGGCGACTTCGGCGGTGTCGTGCTGCGCGAGCGCTTCGACCCGGGGCCCGGCGACGGTGACCCCGAGGTGTCCGAGGCCCTGTGGCGCTACTACAGCTTCCTGGACCAACTCGATCCGAACGAGGCGTTCGACGTGATCGACCGCCTGCAGCGCGCGCTCGACCGCGAACCTGACAACGCGCACCTGCTCGCCTCGTTGGGGTTCACGTTCACCGTCGATGTGCTCATGCGCGGCGCGATCGCCGTCGAGTCCATGGCCATGGCGGAGGACTTCGGACGCCGGGCGTTGCGCGCCGATCCCACCAACGCCGTCGCACAGAACGTGTTGGCGGTCGTCGAGCTCGCCAAGGGGCACGAGCCCAGCGCCGCCCGTCATGCCGACGAAGCCCTCCGTCTCACCCGGCACCATCCGGGCAACGCCTACGTGGCCGGCATGGTGCTGGGCGCATCAGGCCAGTGGGAGCGGGGCATCGGCATCATCCGGGACACCGTGCGGCTCAACCCGTACGGGCCGAACCACCGGCACACGTTGCTGGCGATCGACGCGCTGCGACGGGACGACATCGCCGGCGCGATGGCCGAAGCCAGCTTCCTGGACTTCCCCGCGTATCTCTACGGCCCGTTGTTGCGCGGGCTCTGTCTGCACGCGTTGGGCTTGGACGACCAGGCGCAGGTCGAGATCGATGCGGCGCTTTCGTTGGAACCGTCGCTGCTCGATAGGCCGGTCGAGGTGCTGAGCGCCGCGCCGACGATCCCCACCGACGCGGCCGAAGACCTCGCCGCCCGCCTCGCCGCGATGCCTCGACTCGCGAACTGGTGACGGCCGGCCACCGGGGCCGACGTGCGCTCGCGCGGCGGCGACGGGGTCCTCCTTCTGACGGAACAGCGGTCGCGTCTTCAGAAGCTCGCTTCGGCGGAGGGCCTTGACCCCGGGACGTCGGGCCACTCCATCGACGTCGGGACGAAGGCGGCGACGATGCTCTTGGCCGCCGAGGCCCTCCACCTCGCCGCCGAACCGGTCACGTCGTTCAGCCGGGTCGCGGCGGCGCGCCTGCTCGACCTCGCCGACGGGGTCGAACCACGACTCATCGTGTGCCTCGGGCACCGCGGCGACCACCAACCTCCGGCCATGGGTCGCTGGGCCGAGGAGATCGGCACACGGTAGCGGTAGCGATCCCGACCCCCGTTGCCGCTCTCGGTACGCCCCGAGGGGAGCAACACAGGATCGCAGCCGACCAGGTCGGCGCGACCGGGCCGCGATGATCGGGGTTGCGCCTCACACCGCCGGCTCACTGGCGAGGGCGGCGCAGCTCACGGCGTGATCGGATGCCGAGCTTCGAGAAGATGTTGCCCATGTGGTACTCGACCGCCTTGACGCTCACGAAGAGGGTCTCGGCGATCTCCCGGTTGGTGTAGCCCTGGCGCACCAGGGCGACCACGTCGCGCTCGCGCTCGGTCAGCTCGACGATCGGCACGAGCGACGGCAGATCGGCCTCGGCTCCGGCGGCGTCCAGGTCCGAGCGGATGCGCTCGACCAGTGGCCCCGAGCCCAGGGGCGAGACGAGGCGTTCGGCGGCTCGGAGCTGACGGCGGGCGTCGTCCAGACGGCCGAGGGCCAACAGCTGCTCGCCGTGGCGGCGATGCAGCTCGAACCGTTCCAACACCGGGGTGTTGGGCGAGACCGCGGACTCGGCTCGGTCGAAGGCCTTCAGGGCAGCGGCGGCGTCACCGTCGAATGCCGCGAGGCGCGCCTCGATCGTCGCCACGACGGTCGTCAGCTCCCTGGTGTGGCGTCGGGCCAGGACAGCCAGCAGCTCGCTGTGGCGCCGGGCCTCTGTGGCTCGGCCGACGTCGACCAGGGCGCCGGCGAGACGTGGGAGCCACAGGACGGCGAACATCGGCGCGGCATCGTCGCGAGGGCCAGCTTCGAGCGGCTCGAGGGCGGCGATGACCCGCTCGGGCTGGCCCAACGCTTCGGCCAGCGAAGCCTCGGCGAGCCGGGCCCACACGTCGGCCTCCGCGGTGCCTGCTCGGCCGGCGGACCGGCGGGCCTCGTCGACGTACCCCGGGGCGCTGCCGCTCGCCGCCCCTGGCGCCAGGGCCATCGCGGCGACCGCCTGGGCCTGAGCCTGGATGAGCACCAGACCCTCGTCGGCGGCGAGGTCGATCGCGGTGCGCGCATGCACGGCTGCCTCGTCCCACCCACCGAGGGCGATCAACGTGAGCGCCAGCAGCGTCTCGGCCCGTGACAGGTGGATCGTCTGGAGACCACGGTGTGATCGCTCGATGAAGGTGTGCAGGGATGCGGTGGCGGCCTGGTAGCGGCCCGCGTAGGTCTCGAACATGCCTCTGGTGCCGATCACGAGCGCCGCGATGTTCGGTGTGAGCACCGCCTCTTCGGGGAAGCGGGCCGCGAGGTCCGCCAGACCGCTCGTTGCTCCCCACTGCTGGGAGACGCCTATCGAGTGCAGGACATGGGCCACGCGAGCCGGATCGCTGTCGGGGGCCACGAGCGACGCGACGGGCGCCACGGCGTCGACCGCGTCGACGCCGCGCGCCAGCGTCGTGTAGAGGTACCCGACCTGGATGAGCGCGCTGGCGGCCAGCGCCGGATCGGAGCCGCCGGACGCCTCCTTCAGCAGCTGCTCGCCGGCGACGACGTCGCCCGCGGCGGTGGCGAGCATGCCCCGCACGAGGCAGAGGAGCTGCTGGTCCTCGTCCGACGCGTCCGTCGGGCACCGCTCCTGGGCCACGGCGATCTGTCCGGCCTCGATCAGCGCGCGGCTCGCCTCGAGCGAGCGGCGCGTGCGGGCCGCGTCCGAGGTGGCCAGGTCTGCTGCCCACCACAGGTAGCGCGCGGCCTGGGCCCCGCGGCCCGAGGCTCTCGACCGCTCCGCCGCGGCCACCAGGTCGGCCTCGAGCGCCACGTCGCTGGGATCCGCCGCCGACGCACGGTGGCGCAGAGCCTCGTCGGAGGGCAGCGCGGCGGCCGCCGCCGTGTGCAGCGCGCGACGCCGGCTCGGCGCGAGGTCCTCGTAGACCGCGACCTCCTGCAGGGGGTGAACGAACGCCAGTTCGCGAGAGCCGGCCACGGTCGACACCTCGATCAACGAGCTGACCGGGGCGGCGGCGAGCACATCGAGGACGGCGGGGACCCCGGAGACCTGCTCCACGACGGCGATCGACGCCCGCCCACCGAGGACCGCCAGCGCCTCGCAGACCGCCGCCGCCGAGCTCGGCAGCGCGGCCACCTGGGCCGTGACGATCGAGCCGAGCGAGCGCGGGACAGGCAGATCCGGTCCGGGGCGGGTGAGTTGGGAGGGCGTGAGCTCTTCGAGCAGGGTCCGCACGTAGAGCGCGTTCCCCGCCGTGTGCCGGACGAGGCGGGCGGCTGCGTCCGGCGGAAGGGCGAGCCCGGCCGCGGAGGCGAGCTCCGTGCACTCCTGCCCGGTCAACGGCGGAACCGTGATCCGGCGGCAGCGATCCGGGTCGGCGCGGAGGCGTCCCCACCGCTCGTCACGGGGCCCGTCGTCGTCACGGACGGTCGCGACCACCAGGACCCGATCGTGGTCCAGCCGCCGCAGCGCCGTGACCAGCGCGTGCAGAGACGCCTGATCCGCCCAATGGAGGTCCTCGATCGCCAGCACCGCGACCCGGTCGCCCTCCTGGAGCTCAGCCAGGTGGTCGATCAGGCGCACGGCCGCGGTGAAGGCGGGCGCGTCGGTGGTCCCGATGATCGGGCCGAGCAGGCTCATCGGCACATCCACGGACAAGTCGTCGCCGTACACCCGCTCGATCACGAACCCGTCGTCGAGCGCGTCCAGGCTCGACCTCAGCAACGCCGACTTCCCCGATCCCGCCGGGCCCTCGATGATGACGAGCCACGGGTGCCCCGATGCCGCGTCGCGCGCCGCCGCGGCGAAGCGATCTTGCTCGGCCGATCGGCCGACGAAGGGCACCGATGCCGTCACCAGCAACCACCGCTGGGCATCACGCGGGCCGCGGCCGCCGCGGCGAGCATCCAGGGGCGCGCCATCGTCCGTACTGGGCCCAACCCCGCAACCTCCCGACTCGACTCGACGCAACGCTCCCTGCCCGAAGCGTAGGTGCTGGGCCACCGCCTCCCGACCGACGACGGCATGACCTCGCGACGGCTCCCTAGGGTCCGCGCCCCCTGGGCGCGGAGATCTTAGGGGCGGCCCCTAGTGCAGCCCTCGGCCCGAGCGTGGACCATCGGGACATCGACCGCCTCAGCGGTCCGAGCGAGGAGGCAGCCCGTGAAGACGATCCCCATGCCCGGTCCGACGGCCACCGGCCGCCCGGTCCCCGCCGTGGCGGGTCTCAGCCCCCAGCGCCGTCGCCTGGTGATGGCGGTCGTCGGTCTGGCACTCGTCATGGCCGAGCGCGCCCCTCGCTCGGACCGACCGTGAGCACCCGCACCGTCCATCGACGCAACAGCCATCCGATCCGACCACAGGAGCCTGTCATGACCGAATCCACCGCACCCGGACGCATCAAGGGTCCGCTGAAGACCTGGTACGACCTCCACGAGGCCCTCGACCACGAGGTGACCGGCATCGCCGCCGACGCCGTCGACCTGACCTTGAGCGGCCTCGACCCCTTCGCCACCCGCTTCTGGGCGTTCGACCGCGAGCTCAAGGCCCACTCCGAGGTGGAGGACGGCATCATGTTCCCCGCCATCGAGGAGCGGGGCGGCAGCATCGTGACCGAGCTCGGCGACGAGCATCGGGCGGAGCAACTCGCGGTCTACGCCGTGGGCGCCGCCCTCCTCCACGCCAACGCCACCCGGACTCCCGAAGCGCTGGCTGCCCTCGTCGGGCCGACGGCCGACCTGCGCGACTCGCTCAAGGCGCACCTCGCGCTGGAGGAGGCCACCGCGCTCACCCAGG
>CAYUOL010000354.1:0-6732 GCA_964446345.1 uncultured Iamiaceae bacterium
CCGGGAACGCCGGCACGCCGAAAGCCTGCGCCATCACCACGCTCGCGGTCTTGTGGCCGACACCGGCGAGCGACTCGAGGAACGTCCAGTCGTCGAGGACCTCGCCCCCCGCATCGATGATCTGGTTGGCGGCGAGCCACAGGTTCCGCGCCTTCGTCGGGGCGAGCCCGACCTCGCGGATGATCTCGAGGATCCGCTCGGGCCCCAGCGCCACCATCTCCTCCGGGGTGCTGGCCTCGGCGAAGAGCGCCGGCGTGACCTGGTTGACCTTCTTGTCGGTCGTCTGGGCCGACAGCGCGACGGCGACCAGGAGGGTGTACGGGTCTCGGTGGTCGAGCGGGATGGGTGGATCCGGGTAGAGGTCGTCGAGGATCTCGCCGATCCGGACCGCCTTGTCGTGTCGTCGCACCGGCGAGATCGTACCGATCGGCCTGGTCGACCCGTTCCATGACGATTCGCGAGCGGCCGACCGCGCCGGTCCGGTGCGCACGAACGCACGAGCCCGTCCCCGCCCGAGTCGTGTGCAGCAACCCCTGGTCGCCGTCGTCACGAGATCGAAATTCGCTTGGTGCCCTTCGGCGGCCTCTCCACACTGCCCGAACCGAACCAGACGGATCGCGCCAACGGCGGAGTGACGAGTCTTCCTTCCACCCAAGGAGAACCTCATGAACGGCATCGGTCTTCGGCGCGGCTTCGCCGCGTCTCTGTCCCTCGCGGTGGTGCTCGGCACGCTCGGGCTCCTCACCGCTCTCGCACCTCCGGCTTCGGCCGCGACGCTCACGGTGTTCAACGGCGGGTCGATCCAGAACGCGATCGTCGCCGCCAACAACGGCGACACGATCCGCGTGTACCCGGGGACCTACGTCGAGAACGTCGACTTCCTCGGCAAGTCGGTCACGGTCCTCGCGGTGGCCGGGCCGGCGCAGACCACCATCGACGGCGGCGGCGCTGGGCCCGTCGTGCGGTTCGCCCGCAACGAACCGCGGGCATCCGTCCTCAGGGGCTTCACCATCAAGAACGGGTCCGACCCGTTCGAAGGCGGCGGCGTGCAGATCACGGCCGCCTCCCCGACCATCACCGACAACGTCATCACGGCGAACCACGCCTGCACCGGGGCCGGGATCTCTGCGGCGAGCAGCTCGGCCCTCATCACCACCAACACCATCGCGGACAACACCCAACAGGGATGCGCGGGCGGGTCTGGCGGCGGCATCTACGTCCGAGCCGCAGGGGCGGTGGACATCCGGTCGAACCTGATCACGCGGAACCGGGCGGAGACGGGTGGAGGCGTGGACCTGCTCGCCGCCGGACAGCCGATGCTGACGAACAACCGCATCACGGACAACGTCGCCACGGCGCACGACGGCGGTGGGGTCAGCATCGCCAACGTATCGGACGCGAGCATCGTGCAGAACCTCGTCACCGGGAACTCCGCGATGGGATCGGGAGGCGGCATCGCCTGGCTCGTCCCCCAGGGCGGGCGCGGACCGGCGCTGATCAACAACACCCTCGCGGCGAACAAGGCCGCCACGGGTTCGGCGCTCTTCGCCGATGGCTTCCAGGCGAACGCCGTCGTGCAGAACAACGTGCTCGTGGCCACCAACGGCCCCGCCGTGGTGTGCGGCAACTTCGGCCAGCAGCTGCCGCAGTTCCGCAACGACGACGTGTGGTCGGCGAACGCAGGGTGGCACGTCTCCTGCGGGCTGCAGAACAACATCAACGGCAACCGGTCCGTGAACCCGCAGTTCGTCAACGCCGCCGGCAACGACCTGCACCTCGCAGCGGGCTCGCCCTTGATCGACCGGGGCGCCGCGTTCGCCGGGCTCCCGGCCACGGACCTCGACGGGCGGGCGCGGGTGCGCGACGGCGACAACAACGGGGTCGCCGTGATCGACCTCGGCGCCTACGAGCGCTGACGCGGACGGGCGTGGCCCCCGCCGGTGCCCACCCGTGCGCCGGCGGGGCGCCCTCCCGCCCGGGCTCCTTGCACCAGGAGGGGCGAGGTGCGACGCTGGGCGGGTCCGGTTGGGGGCGTTCGGAGCCCGTCTGGCGCCACGATCGAGCGGCGGCGGGCCCGATGGTTGGGGGAACGATGAGCGATCTCGCGGAGCGGCTGACGCCGCCGCAGGAGCAGCCGAGCGACGGCACGACGGCCCCCCGGGCCGCCGCCACGGGACGGACCCACCCGGTGTGGCGCTCCCTGCTGCTGCTGGCGCCGGCCGTTCTCGTGGTGCTCGCCAGCGCGATCGCGCTGAAGGTCGGGGAGGGCGGCCGCACGCCGACCAACGTGTCCGCCGGCGCCCCGCCCACCACTGCGGCCACCGGCACGCCGGCCGCCGCCGGCTCGAGCGCGGCGGCGCCGCCGACGACGGCCCACCAGCACGCCGAGACCGTGACCAAGCCGCTGAGCGCCGCCGACCAGAAGGTGTTCTCGCAGCAGATGGCCAAGGCCCGCGAGGTCGCTGCGCGCTACCCCACCGTGGCTGACGCGCTGAAGGCGGGGTACAAGCGCGCCGGTCCGTTCGCACCGGGCGCCGGGGCGCACTACGTCGCCCCCGACGAGGAATCGGCGAAGGCCGTCACCGCCTTCGACCTCGAGCACCCGCTCGCGTACCTCTACTCCGGCACCGAGCCGTCGTCGGTGCTGCTGGGCATCATGTACTACACGCTCACCCCGACGGCCCCTGACGGCTTCGCCGGGCCGAACGACGCCTTCCACAAGCACAACGGGATCTGCCTGACGAAGGGCGGCGACGGCGGGTTCGACACGCCGTTCCCCGTGGATGCCGACACCACCAAGGAGCAGTGCGACGGGGTCAACGGCGAGTGGATGTCGACCACGGGGTGGATGCTGCACGTGTGGACCGCGCCCGGGTGGGAGAGCCCGGCCGGGGTGTTCTCGCACGACAACCCGTTGGTCGTGTGCGCCGACGGCACGGCGAGCATCAGCAACGACAAGTTGAACCAGGGCTGCAAGGGCACCTGACGCCGCCCGGCACCTCCCGCCGCAGCTGCTGATCTGACGGCGGCCGCACGTGCCTGTAGACAGGTCGGATGCGTCGGTGGGGCCACCCCGCGTTCTACGTCGTCTTCGCGCTGACCGGCTTCTCCGCCCTGGTGCTCCAGGTCGTGTGGCAACGGGTGATCTCGGTGCACGCCGGCGTCGATCTCGTGTCTTTCACGACGGTGGTCGCCGCCTTCCTCGCCGGTCTCGGGCTGGGCAGCCTCGTCGGCGGGTGGGTCGCGGACCGCATCGGGGCGCGAGGCTCCGTCTTGCTCTTCGCGTTGAGCAACCTGGCCGTGGGGCTCTTCGCCTGGCTCAGCACCTGGCTCTTCTACGACGTCTACGAGCAGCAGGCTGCGTCGCTGGACTCGCCGTACACCAAGTTCGCCTTCAACTTCGTCCTGTTGCTCGTTCCCACCATCCTCATGGGCCTGTCGCTCCCATTGGTCGCCAAGGGCGTGGTCGAGCGGATCACCGATGCCGGATCCCTGGTCGGGCGCATGTACGCGGTGAACGCCTTCGGCGCCGCCGTCGGCGCCGCCCTCGCCGGCTGGGTGCTGCTCGGCACCTACGGCTTCGTCGCGACGACGCGGATCGCGGGCGCCACGAAGTTCGTCGCGGCGGCGCTGATGCTCATCGTCTACGCCGTCGGCATGACGTCGCCCCGGGAGACGACCCCGGCATCGGCCCCCGGGTCCGCCCCCGGATCGACCTCGTCCCCGGCTGCGCCCGCGGTGACGGCGGGGACCGCCGGCAGCGCCGTGCCCTGGTACCTCGTGTACGGGCTCACGGGCGCGGTCGCCCTCGGCTTCGAGGTGGTGTTCTTCCGCCTGATCGACACCATCATGCGATCGAACTCCTACAGCTTCGCCCACGTCCTCGCGATGTACCTGCTCTTCTTCGCGATCGGCTCCGCCGCGGCCTCCCCCATCGCGCGGCGCACCCATCGCCCTGACCAGTGGTTCCTGTGGACGCAGTTCGCCGTCGGGATCACCGCCCTCGCGGGTCCGATCATCCTCACCAAGGTGCTGCCGCACGGGCCGTGGAAGGAGGACCTCCAGAACTACTTCTACGGCGAGGGCTTCGAGGTCGGCTTCCTCAAGGGCGACGGCTCCGCCCACACCGACTTCGTCCATGTGTTCTTCGGCGTGCCCCTGCTCATCATGGGCCTGCCCGTCATGGGCATGGGGGCGTCGTTCCCGTTCGTGCAGTCCCTCGTCAGCCAGCGCATGGACTCTCTGGGCAGGCACACCGGCTTCCTGCTCTTCGCCAACATCGCCGGCAACGTGCTCGGCACCTTGGTCGTCGGGTTCGTCGTCATCGATCGCCTCGGCACCTCGGGCACCTACCGGTTGCTCGGTCTCGCGCTGCTCGCACCTGCGCTGGCCGCGGCGTGGATGGTGCGCGGCGCCTGGCCGAAGCGCATCACGATCGCGGTCGCGGCGATCGTGCTCATGGCGATGTTCGTCCGGTTCTTCCCGTCGAACGACTACCTCTACGCCTCCCTCCACGGCGTCGACATGGCCCACGTCAAGGTGGCCGAGGATCGGTCGTGTGCCAACGCGCTGCGCCTGCGCACCACGGGCGAGGAGGAGATGACCGTGAACGGCGCCACCCAGAACAACTACCCCTTCGACGACTTCCACGTGCTGCTGGGCCTCACCCCGGCACTGATGCACCCCGACCCGAAGGACACGATGGCCCTCGGGCTCGGCATCGGGGCGACGCCGTACGGGCTGTCGCTCGACCCACGGGTGGACAAGGTGCACGCCGTCGAGATCTGTGGGCCGCAGGTGCCCCTGCTCGCAGACCTCGGCGCCCGACGTGCCCCCGAGCTGCGGGCGTTCTTCGCCAACCCGCGCCTCGACATGCAGGTGGGTGACGGGCGCGACTACCTGCTGCGCACCGACAAGAAGCTCGACGTCGTCATCATCGACACGCTGCGCCAGCACGCCGCCTACAGCGGCAACGTCTACTCGAAGGAGTTCTACCAACTCGTCCACGACCGGTTGTCCGAAGACGGGCTCCTGGCCGAATGGGTGCCCACGGGACGCACGCTGAACTCCGTGCTCGAGGTCTTCCCGTACGTCAGCCAGTTCCAGGTCAAGAGCTACCACGACTCGGTGTTCTTCGTGGCCAGCAAGAAGCCGATCACGTTCGACCGCGACCAGGTGCTGCGGAGGTTCGGCGACCTGGGGCCGGACAGCGGCCTGTCGCCGGCGGTGGCGGCCTCGGCGCAGAGGTTCTTCGAGACGACGGCGCCGCTCTGCCCCCTCGACCCCACCAAGATCCAACCGGTCGACGACGACGCCATCCTCAACCACGACCTCTTCCCGCGCGACGAGTACTTCCTGAACCAGGAGCCGGGCGTGCTCAGCCGCCACGTGTGCTGAGGCGCGCGTCGCGTACGGTGTCGCCGTGAGCAACCCGGAGTTCCGTCGCCAGTTGAACGAAGCTGTCCTCGGACCGCCGACGTTCACCGTCGACCAGCTGATGGAGGACACCGGCACCCCGCGCGAGTTCGCCGACGAGCTCTGGTTGTCGCTCGGCTTCCCGCTCGCCGGAACGGACGACGCCGTCCTCTACAGCGACCTCGACGCCGAGGCCCTGCGCAGCCTCAACGCCCTGCTGACCCTCGACCTCGTCTCGCGCGACACGCTCATGGCGATGACGCGCGTCATGGGCCAGACGATGGCCCGGCTCGCGGCCGCACAGGTGCAGATGTTCGACGAGGAGCTGCGCACGATCGTCTCGGACGACGACCTCGTCGATGACGACATCCGCGCCGCGGTCACCGAGCTGCTCGTGCCCGGGGTCGAGCGGTTCGTGGCGTACTGCTTCCGGCGCCACCTGCTCGCCGCGATGGACCGCGCGCTCGACGGACCGCAGGACCAGCCCGTGATCGGGTTCGTGGACATCGTGAACTTCACCCGCACCACCCGCCGACTCGAGGGCGAGGCGCTCGCCGACATCGTCACCCGCTTCGACCGCCACGTGTACGAGACGATCACCAACAGCGGTGCCCGCCTGCGCAAGCAGCTCGGTGACGGCGTCATGTTCGACGCGCCGGACGCAGAGACCGCCGCCCGCGCCGCGCTGGCCCTGGTGCTGCGCTGCTCGGAGGACCCGATCCTCGGCGGCGCGCGCGGCGGCCTGGCGATCGGGCCGACGCTCGAGATGGAAGGCGACGTCTACGGCGAGACCGTCAACCGGGCGAGCCGCCTCGCCGGGCTCGCCTACCCCAACACGGTCGTGGCCGACCAGGCGTTGGGGGACAGCCTCGTCGGCGTTCCCGGGTTCGAGCTCAAGCCGCTCGGCAGCCGCTGGATCCGCGGCCTCGGCCGCGTCGCGGTGACCGTCGTCCGCCCGTCGATCGCCTGAGCCGCCGGCCCCTCCCCCGGGCCCCCCGAGGCCCTCGGCGGCGGGATCGGACACCTCGATCACGGCGAACGGCCGTCAGCCCTCGGGATCGGTCTTGCGGGCGCGGCTGGGCGCCACCCGGGGCGGCTCGTTCGGCTGCTTCGGGTAGACGGGGGGCCACGGGGCATCCATGAGGCCGTTGGCCATGTCGCGGTCGGACCACGCGAGCAGCGCCTCGATCGACTGCGGGTCGTCGCTCATCGACGCCCACGGATCGCCGCGCTCGGCGACCAGCGGGGGCACGGTCGCGATCGTCAGGTCGTCCGGGTGCAGGAGCGGCACCTCGTCCCAGGTGATCGGCGTCGACA
>CAYUOL010000355.1:0-1457 GCA_964446345.1 uncultured Iamiaceae bacterium
AACCGCACGCGATCGATCAGGCCCAGCTCGGCGATCCGGGCATGGGCCTTCGCCTCCTCGAGGTCGCCCTCGATGCCGCTCGGGCCACCCACGACGACGAGCCGGGCGTCGTCGCGCCGCAGCTCGGCGAGCGCGTCGATCGCGACGTCGAGCCCCTTGAGCGGCTGGATGCGCCCGACGAACAGCACGACAGGTTCGTCGCCCAGGCGCAGGGCCTGACGGGCGCCCCGGCGGTCCCCCGGGGAGAAGAACGCGTGGTCGACCCCGGGCGCCACGATCTCGATGCGCTCGCGCCGGGCGCCGTAGAGCTCGACGAGCTGATCGGCCTCGGCCACGCAGTTGGCCAGGATGGCGTCGGAGCAGGCGATCACCTGCGACTCGGCGTCGACGCGGCGCTGCGGTTCGGGGTCGCCCGTCTCGGCCTTCACGCGAGCCAGGGTGTGGAAGGTCGAGACGAGCGGCAGGTCGAGCTGGTGCTTCAGGGCGTGCCCCGCCAGGCCCGACAGCCAGTAGTTCGCGTGGATCGCATCGATCGAGCCGAGCGAGCGCAGGTGGTGGCCCACCCGATCGGTGAACTCGTCGACGACCTCGGGCAGCTTCTCCTTCGCCAGATCGACCGGACCGGCCGGCACGTGGACGACGCGGAAGCCCGGCTCGACGTCGACCTGCTCGGGCAGGTCGTCCTGCCAGCGCCGCACGTAGACGACGGTCTTCACGCCCGCCTGGGCGAGGGACGACACGAGCTCTCGCACGTACACGTTCATGCCGCCGCTGTCCCCGGCGCCCGGTTGGGCGAGGGGCGAGGTGTGCAGGGAGAGGACGGCGAGTGTGCGCACGGTGCGTGATGTGGTGCCGGCGTGGTCCGGGTGGACCCGGTCAGGCCCCCGTCGGTTCCGTGACGGGCCGGGGAAGCTTACCGGCAGCCACCGCCATCACCGCCGCCCACCCCGGCCCCCGGTCCCCCCGTCCGCGACGCCGGCCGGGATGCCGGTCAGGTGGCCATCCGGACGGTCGGCTGCTCGGTCGGCTGGTTCGTCCGCTGCTCGGTCGGCTGGTTCGTCGGTCGGTTGGTCGACGCCGCCGCCGAGGTCGCGTTCGGGGTCCTGCCGGCCTGCCCCGACGCCGAGCCCGTCGCGGTGACCGGTGAGGTCGGCGCGATCCCCCACCGCGTCGCGGTCGGCAGGGCTCGGTGCCGGACCTGCCGCCACGGCGTCGGCGAAGCCACCCTCGATGGCCTCCCCGTCGGCAGCATGTCCCCCCGCGGGGCTCGCTGCGGTCGGGTCCACCTCGGCATCGAGGCCACCCTCCGGGCGGGCTTCCCCGTCGTCATCCGCACCGTCGTCGCCCGCCGCGTCGCCGTTCGCACGGTCTTCCTCCGGCGCGCCGTCGTCCGCACCGTCAGCGATGTCCGTGGTCGTGGTGCGGGCCGGATCGCGGAGGTCGTCGGTGAGGTCGTC
>CAYUOL010000355.1:1557-6706 GCA_964446345.1 uncultured Iamiaceae bacterium
GAGGTCGTCGGTGAGGTCGTCCCCGAGGTCGTCGCTCACGTCGTCGCCGAGGTCGAGCGCCGCCAGCTCGGCGTCGATGGCGGCCTGCTGCTCCGCCCGGAACGACTCGTAGATGAGCACGAGGGTCTTCTTCTGCTCGTCGTTCAGCAGGGGGTCGCGGCGGATCTCCGCGACGAGGTCGACCACCCCGTCCCGCTCGTCGAGGATGCCTGCGCGGACGTAGAGCGACTCCGCCGAGATGTGCAGCGCCTGGGCGATCTGGCGGAGGATCTCGGCGGACGGCTTGCGCAGCCCCCGCTCGATCTGGCTCAGGTACGGGTTGGAGATGCCCGCCATCTCGGACAGCTTGCGCAACGAGAGCTGGCCGATGCGGCGCTGATCGCGGATGAACTCCCCCAGGTCACGCCAGCGATCCTCCAGCTCGGTCATGGCGGAAGGTTACGGCGTCACTGCAGAAGTGACCCAGTCGCCGCCGACGCGGGCCGCGCCCGTGCGGTCACGTCGCGTCCCGCAGCAGGGCGTCGACCGACGCTTCGCCGCTCTGGTAGCGCCGCGTGAGGTCGGCTTGCAGCAGGTCGATCTGATCGAGGTAGGCCCGGCGCTTCGTCGACACGCGCACCTCGAGCGCCGTCAGCTGCTCACGCAGCTGCTCGAGCTCGTCGTCCTCGATCTGGCTGGCCCGGGCGAGCCGGCCGTTGCCGACGAGCGCCTCGTACGCCGCCTCGAGCTCGGGATCGAGCTGCGTCGGCTCGAGGGTCTGCGACAACCGGCCCACACCGGCCGGACGCCCGCTGTCGCCCAGGATGTCGGGCAGCTCGTCGAGCAGGTCGTCGCCCCGGCTGACCTGCGTCTGGCCCGTCCGGTGCCCGATCTCGCGCGCCACGATGTCGATCGCGCCCTGGACCATGCGGCGCAGGTAGGACAACCCGGTCTCGACCTCGGTGGCGGCGGCCCGGCGCGCCCGCACGTCCTCGATGGGCAGCTCGACGAGGTCGTCCGCTGCGATCGGCTCGAGAAGTTGGTCGTGATCCGCGCCCACACCTACCCCAGTCCGTGATCCAGAACGGCGACGGGGTGCGCCACCGCGGTCGGCTCAGCGTAGCCAGTCAACTGCCCCGTTGCCCCCGAGCCGGCGACCCGGAGCGAACCGTGCGTGGTCTCGTCGGCACCCGCCGTCGTGAGGCAGGCCACGGCTCGGGTGGTGCCGTCCCTCCGGGTCACCGCCGGGGCTCCCGCCATCGCGGTCGCCCCTGTCGACGACCCCCCGGGTCACACGATCGTCCACAGCACCCAGGCCCAGACCGGTGCCGCGAGGATGTACGAGTCGAGGCGCCGCAGCGCCGGCACCCACGACCGGGCCGTCGGGAGGGCGAGCGACGCGATCAGCTGGCCCAGCGGCGCGAACACCGCGACGAGGGCCCCGAACACCCACTCCTCGGTCGAGCCGTCGAACGGCGGGATCCGGAAGAGGAAGACCGAGGCGGCCACCAGCGCCCCGGTGCAGGCGAGCGAGGTGAGCGCGCCCATGACGATGCCCGGCACGCCCGAGCGCGTCTCGGCGCCGAAGACGAAGAACCCGAGGTCGTACGCGCTGAGCAGCCCGAGGAACACGAGGCCGGTCTGCGGCCCGAGGCGGGCGACGAAGACCATGCCCATCGCGGCCACGCCCGCGGGCACCGCGCAGCGCAGCGTGGCCCCGGCCACGGCCGCCGCCGACAGCTTGCGCCGCCGTCGGGGGATCACCAGCGCGGCGATCATCGCGACGAACGGGAGCGCGAGGACGACCACGCCCGGCGCCGTGTAGCTGAACAGCGCGAGCACCGGCAGCGCGACCGCGGCGGGGGCGGCCACCAGGCGGCTCGCCCGGTAGCCCTCCCGGCGCCAGACCTGCCCGGTCTGCAGCGCCGCGATGCCCGCGTGGAGGCCCCAGAGCGCGGCCACCCACGGGGCGCCGAAGTACACCGCAGGCACGGCGAACAGCATCCAGACGATCCCGAAGCGCGCCCGCGGCCCGTCGATGTTCGGTGGGGCGAAGAGCCGGACCACCCACGCGGGCAGCGGGGGACGTCGGGGCCCACCTCCGGGGCGCGCGGCACCCGCCGAGCGCGTGGTGCCGCCCTCGCTACGGGCGCCGGTGCTGGCGCCCGCAGCCGCGACCGCCGGGGCGGCGCCGCTCCCCTGCCCGCTCTGCGGCTTGCCCTTCTGGGCGCCCTTCGGCTTGCCCTTCTTGCCGGCCGGCACCGCCCGCTTCTTCACCGCTCGCTTCGCCGGCTTGGCGGCGCCCTTCGTCCCCTTCGCCGAGGCGGCCGCCGCGCCCGACGCGCCGTCGTCGGCGCCCTTGCCGTTGCCCTTGTCGGCCGTCTCGCCCGTGGCGGCGCCGGTGCCCGTGCTGGTGGTGCTGCCGGTGGAGTCGGCGCGGCCCGAGGCCGGCGTCGTCGAGGGGATGCGCGGCGTCGCGGCGTCGGCCGCCAGCACCTCCATCGCCGAGGGTGCCGCCTTCGCTTGCGGTGCGGACGTGGCGGACGACCCGGACGCCGGGGAGGACGCGGACGCCGGGGGGACGATGGCGACGGGGAGCTCGTCGGAGTCGCTCACGATGCTCACCCCGCTCCGCCCGACACCGGGGGCAGCACGGCGACCTCGTCGGTGGCGCGCACCGGGTCGGCATCGTGCGCCTGCTCACCGTTGACCCACACCCGACACGTCGGGAGCAGCGCCGCGAACCCGTCGCCGTAGCGAGCGACGGCGTTCGCCAGCACCTCGCCGACCGTGGCGCCCTCGATCGTGTCCTTCGCCACGCCCGCGGCATCACGCGCCGAAGCGAAGAGACGGAGATTGGGCACCCGGGGATCCTAGTGCCGTGCTCTTGCGTGCATCCCTTCCGCCGGAGGCCGAAAGCGCAGGTCGCGCCGCTGCCGGCCCCGCGCCACGGGCCCGCGCTCGGCACGTGCGGCGCCGGGTCGGGGGCCGCCGGTGGGGGCGGTAGGTTGACCGCCGATGACGACCCGGATCCTCCTCGTGCGCCACGGCCAGTCCGAGTGGAACGCGCAGGGGCGGTGGCAGGGCCAGGCCGATCCGCCCCTGTCCGAGCTCGGCCGGCAGCAGGCGTTCCGCGCCGCCGGCCGCATCGGCAGCGTCGACGTGATCGTGTCGTCCGATCTCGAGCGGGCGCTGCACACGGCCCAGATCATCTCCGGCCAGATCGGGATCGGCCCGGTTATCGTCGAGCCCCTGTTCCGCGAGCGCGACGCGGGCGAGTGGTCGGGCCTGACCCGCGAGGAGATCGAGGCCGGGTGGCCCGGCTACCTCGCAGAGCACCGGCGGCCGGCGTCGATCGAGACCGACGAATCGGTGCGCGAGCGCACGGCGGCCGCCCTCGCCAACGTCGAGCGCGAGTACCAGGGCGCCGACGTCCTGGTGCTCACGCACGGCGGTCTCGTGTACGAGCTCGAGCGCGACCACGGCCTGCCGTGGGAGCGGCTGCCCAACCTCGGCGGTCGGGCGATCTCGCTGCGGGGGGACCGCGTCGAGGTGCACGACCGGATCCTCCTGGTCGACGGCGACGACATCACCACCGTCCCGGCCCAGATCTGACCGTCGGATCGCCAGCGGCGCCGCACGGCGAGGGCGGATCCGGTGCGCCACTTCCGTCCGACTCGTTGGCAGGATGGGGGCATGCCCATGCCGGTCGACGTGATCCGCAGTCGCAAGCGGAAGAAGACCGTGCACGCCAGCGTCGTCGACGGGCGCATCCGGGTGCACGTGCCCGCCTGGATGAGCAAGGCGCAAGAGCACGAGTACGTCACCCACCTCGTCGACCGGCTCGAGAAGCGGTACTCGTCCGCGCACATCGACCTCGCCCGCCGCGCCGCCACGCTCGCGAAGAAGCACGACCTGCCGCTGCCGGCGTCGATCACCTGGTCGGACATCCAACGGCAGCGCTGGGGCTCCTGCTCGATCGAGGCCCGGGCGATCCGCATCTCCAGCCGGCTCGCGCCGTGGCCCGACTGGGTGCTCGACTACGTGATCGTGCACGAGCTCGCGCACCTCGTCGAGGCCAACCACTCCCCGGCGTTCCACGCGCTCGTCGCCCGCTACCCCCTCGCCGAGCGCGCCCAGGGGTTCTTGATCGCGAAGTCCTACGACGACTCCGCGGGTGACGCGGCTGCACCGCAGCAGGTCGCGGCCGACGTCGACGATCTCGGTGACCTCGATGACCTCGATGACCTGGATGACCTGGATGACCTGGATGACGTCGATGACGAGCCGATCGTGGCGGGGGCCGCTCCCGCAGCGATCCCTCTGGGTCCCGCGACCGCGCGCCCCGATCGACGGCACCGCCGTTCCTCGACGCGCCGCCCCGAGGGCGGGGCGAACCAGGGCGCGCTCTTCGATGCCTGAGAACGAGGTGCCCGAGACCGCGACACCGGAACCGGAGCGGCCGGCGAGGACGTCGCTCGACGACGTGCTCATGACCCTCGTCATCGAGTTCCTGTTCTTCCTCGAGCACGCAGATCCGACGGACGTCGCCCCCGCCGCGGCCTCGCGCATGGCCCAGGAGATCGCGTTCCAGGTCGGCCGCCTCCCGCCGAGCGAGCTGCAGCCGTTCATCACCTTCGTGCAGGAGCAGGCGGCACTGTCCGGCTGGCCCGAGGAACGCGCCTTCCTCGAGAAGCTGCCGGGCTACCTCGGTTGGTCCTGAGCCCCAGGCGATGAAGGCGTTGATCATCGGCTGCGGCGGCGCCGGCAAGTCCACGCTCGCCCGGCGCCTCGGCGCGAAGGACGGCACCCCGGTCGTCCACCTCGACGCCGAGTACTGGCAGGCGGGCTGGGTCGAACCCACCCCGGACGAGTGGGCGGCCCGGCTGCACGAGCTGGTCGCGCGCCCTGCGTGGATCATGGACGGCAACTACGGGGGCTCCATCCGCGAGCGCGCCGCGGAGGCCGACCTCGTGGTCATGCTCGACCGGCCCCGGCTCGTGTGCCTGGCGAACGTGCTGCGCCGACGGTGGCAGCACCGCGGGCGCACCCGACCCGACATGGCCGACGGCTGCCCGGAGCGCATCGACCCGAAGTTCCTCAAGTGGATCTGGGACTACCCGAAGGTCAGCGGCCCCAAGGTGCGCCGGCGCCTCGCCGACGCCGGCTT
>CAYUOL010000356.1:0-6429 GCA_964446345.1 uncultured Iamiaceae bacterium
GCCTCGAGCGCCGCCTGCGCCTCGAGCGCTGCATCCGCGGCGTCGCTGGAGCGGCTGAACGCTGCTGCGAACCCGTCGCCCCCGGTAGCGAAGGAGTAGCCGCCGTGCTTCTCGATCCCACCACGCACGATCCGGTCGTGGAGCTCGAGTGACCGGGCCATGCCGGTGGGGTCATCGGTCCACCGCGCCGTCGACCCCTCGATGTCCGTGAACAGGAACGCGACGATCCCCGACGGGGTCCCGCGCTCGACCGGTTCGCTCCGCACCTGACCGCTCACATCCGCTCTGACCCGGGGCCCCGTGGCGCCCGTCCCTCGTGGTCATTCTGCACCACCGACGTGGCGGGCGCGAGGGGTCGTCAGTGCTCCCGGTTGCCGAACGCCAGCCGCAGCGCGTGGGGCACGACATCGATCACGGCTTCGAGGCACTCGATCGCACCACCCGTGGAACCGGGCGTGTTGAGGATGAGCGCGGTGCCGCGGGTGCCGGCGACGCCGCGCGACAGACGCCCCAGCGGGTTGACGAGGCGCATCGCCTCGGCGAGCCCGGGAGCCTCGCGGTCGAGGATGATCCGCGTCCCCTCCGGCGTGAGGTCGCGCGGGCCGAAGCCGGTGCCCCCCGTCGTGACGATGAGGCCGGCGAAACCCTCGGCGAGCTCCACGAGCGCCTCCCCCACCGACTCCCGCCCGTCGGCCACGACGCGGTGCTCGACCACCGCGAAGCCCTCGGCCGCCAACCGGGTCACGAGCGCGACGCCCGACTTGTCCTCACGCGTTCCCTCGACGACGCCATCGGACACCGTCAGCACCTTGGCGTCGAGGCCGGCGGCCGGGTGCTCCGGGGCGTCGTGCACGGATGACGTCATGCCGGGGACCGTACCCGCTCGGGCGAGGTGCCCATCAGACGCGCAGCTGCAGCAGGTACATGCCGTCGGTGTCGACGGCCTGCGGGAGCAGGCGATGGCCGCGCCCGAGCGGGGTCGCGTGCACGTCCCAGGCGCTGCCCTCGACGGCGGGGAGCGCCACCGCGGCCGGCCAGCGATCGGCGAGGTGCCGATCGATCCCGAGGGTCTCGATGTCGGACAGCGTGCACACGCTGTAGGTGAGGGTGCCGCCGGGACGCACGAGCGGGATGGCCGCGTCGACGAGGTCGCGCTGGATCTGCGCGAGCGCCCCGATGTCGCCTTCCGCGATCCGCCAGCGGGCGTCAGGACGGCGCCGCAGCGCCCCCAGACCGGAGCACGGCGCGTCCACCAGCACGTGCGCGAAGGAGCGGGGCCGGAACGGCGGGCGGGTGCCGTCCGCAGTCACCACGGCGATCTGATCGGCGAGGGCCAGCCGCTCGACGTTGTGACGGATCAGCCCGGCGCGCGACGCCCGGCGGTCCGCCGCCACGACGGTCGCTCCCCGCGTCGTGCCGGCGATCCGACTCGCCTTGCCCCCGGGGGCGGCGCACACGTCGAGCACGACGTCACCTGCGCGGGCTGCGACCGCGTCGGCGACCCACTGCGACGCGAGGTCCTGGGTGTACCCGTCGTCGCGCTCGGTGACCGCGGCGGCGTGGTTCATCGCCTCGAGCGCGGCCACCGCATCCTCGGGTCCGAGGTCGTGGGTGAGCAGGTCGATGACCCACTCGGGGTAGCTCAGGCGCGTGCCCTCGTCGGGCCAGCGGTTGTCCGCGGCGGCGACGCGCCGCAGCACCGCGTTCACGAGCCCGCTGACCTTGCGCGGCGCCGCGTCCACCATCGTGCCGACGGCCGCGTGGGCCGGGGTCTGCAGGAACACGAGCTGGTACGCACCGACGCGCAGCAGCGCCCGCGTGGGGGCGTCGAGCTCGTTCATCACGAACCGGTCGACCAACCAGTCACAGGCTCGACGCATGCGGGTGGTGCCGTAGACGAGCTCGGTGGCGAAGTGCCGGTCGCGCTCGTCGAGCGGGCTGCGCTCGAGCAGCTTCGGCAGCACGAGGTTCGCATAGGCGCCCTCCTGGTCGATGCGCACGAGCGCCTCGACCGCGAGCTTGCGCGCCGCGACGCCGGCCGGCGGCGGCGCCTTGTCCCGCGCCGCCTGCTCGCGTTGTCGGGGGCTCTTCGGGCGCCCGCCTCCCTTGGCCCCGTTGCCACCCGACGCCGGCCGTCGCGATCCCGCTCGTTCGCCACCCCCTGCTCCCGGGGTCATGCGTCGCCCTCATCGGGCGCGCCGAGCGCCTCACCCGGCACCGGTCGGGCCCCACGCGCCCAGTCGGTGGCGCGCTGGCGGCCCTTGCCCTCGGGTTGCACCTCGACGAGCTCGATCGCCCCCTCCCCCGAAGCGACCTGCAGGTCGTGCAGCGTGCCCGGCACCTGTGGCGCCCCGTCCGCCGCCGGATCCGGGTGGACGCGGACGCGCCAGACCTTGAGGCGCTTGCCTCGGAAGGTCGTCCAGGCGCCGCCGACGCGGACCAGCCGGTCGATGGTGACGGCGTCGGCGGTCCACTCGATCCGCAGCTCGTCGGGCGCGAGCTTCTCGGCGTACACGGTCTCACCGTCCTGGGGCCGGGGCTCGCCGATGCCGCGAGCGAGCGCGTCGAGCAGCAACGTCGTGCCGGCGGCGACGAGCCGCTCGCGCAGCTCGTCGGCGGTCTCGTGGGGGCCGATGTCGAGCACGGTCTCGGCGTAGATGCCCCCCGTGTCCAGCCCTTCCTCGACCGCCATGAGGTCGACGCCGGTGCGCTCGTCGCCGGCGAGGATCGCCCGCTCGACGGGCGCGGCACCGCGCCACCGCGGCAGCAGCGAGAAGTGCAGGTTCACCATCGGCAGCTGCTCGAGCAGCGACCGGCGCAGGATGCGTCCGAACGCGACGACGATGCCGAGGTCCGCACCCACGGACGCCGCGTCCGCCGGCTCGTGCGAGACCGGGATGCCGAGCTCGACCGCCGTGGCCTTCACGGGGCTCGGCACGAGGGCACCGCCCCGTCCCCGCTTCTTGTCGGCGCGGGTCACCACCAGGGCGACGTCGTGGCCGGCGGCGTGCAGGGCGCGCAGCGGACCGGTCGCCATCGCCGGGGTGCCGAAGAAGACGAGGCGCTGCGGGTGCTCCGGGGGCACGGCCAGCGGGGCGGGATCGGCGCCGGGCGCGTCGTCAGCCGGACCGAGCGGCGGTGAGGGTGTCGGCATGGCGGCTGCAGGCTAGTGCCGCAGCAGGAGGCGTTTTGCGTGGGTGCGACGGCCAGAGCGCTCAGCAGTCGCCGGCCCAGGGCGTCGTGCCCTGCCACTGCAGCAACGCCATCGCCACCTCGTCCTGGTCGGCCGGGGTCGCCTCGTTCGGCTGGACGTCGTAGAGCGAGGTGAGTCCGGCGTGCAGCACGGTGTTGTTCCACGTGGTCTGGTCCATCTGGTACGCACCGAAGTACTCGCCGCTGGGTGAAACCGCGTCGTACTCGTCACGGGACTCGTCCTGGCGGATGCACGCGAGGTAGTCCTGCGGGGTCGCGAACCCGGGCACCGTCACCTGGGTGGTCGTCGGACCCGGCGCGCCGTTCGAGGTCGGCGCGCCACCCGGCGCCGTGCCGGACGTGGTGGCGGCGCTCGCCGACGATGCGGTCGGGTTGTTGCGGTGCAGGACGAGCGCGCCCAGCACCACGACGGTGAAGAGCACGAGCACGACGAACGCCGGCCCGTGCCACGGACCGGGCGGCTCGGCGCCGTCGTCGCGCACGGAGGGCCGGTTCAGCTGTCGCCGAGCAGGGAGCCGTCGCGACCGATCGTGATCGACGGACCCTTCTTCGGCCCGTTGAGGCGCAGGTCGAGCAGGTGCTTCTTCGCGGCCTTGCGCTGCTCCTCGGTCAGGTGATCGACCATGAGCGTGCCGTCGAGGTGGTCGAGCTCGTGCTGGAACATGCGTGCCTGCAGCTCGTCGACCTCGCGCTGGATCTCGCTGCCGTCGACGTCGACCGCGCTGATGAGGACGCGCTTCGGGCGCTCGATCTCGAAGTAGAGACCCGGGATCGAGAGGCACCCCTCGTTGAAGGTCCACGTGTCGTCGGACTCTTTGATGACCGGGTTGATCAGCACCCCCGGGTCGTCGTCGGAGTCGAACACGAAGAGGCGCTTCTGCACCCCGATCTGGGGGGCGGCCAGGCTGATGCCCGGTGCCTTGTACATGACGTTGAACATCTCGTCGATCAGCTGGACGAGCTTGCCGTCGATGTCCTGGACCTCGCTGGCCCGTTGGGTGAGCACCGGGTCGCCGATGACCCTGATCGAATACGTCGCCACACCTCAAGGCTAGTGCCGCCGCAGGGAACATTGGGAGGGGTGCGGCGGATCACGGTTCGTCGCTCGCCAGGACGCAGGGCGAAGGCCCCCTTGGTCTGGGCGGCGAGGACGAGGACGCCGCGAGCGGCGAAGCTGGCCGTCGCACCCGCGCAAGGTCGCCTGCGGCGGCACTAGCGTCGGGGTGATGCCACCCGGTCACCGCGCCCGACGCACCACCTCCGTGTGCGCGCTGTGAGCAGCCACTACTTCGATCCGCGGCCCGCCGCCGCTTCGGACCGTCGCCGCATCCCACTCGTCCTCCCCGACTGGACCGCCGAGCTCGTCACCGACCGTGGGGTGTTCTCGGGTGACCGGCTCGATCCGGGCACGAAGCTGCTGTTGCAGGAAGGTCCCGCGACGACGCTGGCCCCGGGAGCGGACGTGCTCGACCTCGGCTGCGGCTACGGGCCCATCGCCGTGACGTTGGCCCATCGCCATCCCGACGCCACGGTGTGGGCCGTCGACGTGAACGAGCGCGCGATCGAGCTGACGCGGGACAACGCCGCCGCCCTGGGGCTCACGAACGTGCGCCCGGTGCTGGTCGACGCGACGGATCCGCTGGCGGCGGTGCCGGCCGAGCTGCGCTTCGACCTCGTGTGGTCGAACCCGCCGATCCGCATCGGCAAGGCCGAGCTCCACGCGCTGCTGCTGCAGTGGCTCGGGCGCCTCGCGCCCGCCGGCCGGGCGCGGCTCGTCGTGCAGAAGCACCTGGGCTCCGACTCGTTGCAGACGTGGCTCGGCACCCAGGGCTTCGCGGTCGACCGCCTGACGAGTCGCGGTGGCTACCGCCTGCTCGACGTGACCCTCATGGGAGAGACCCCCGACGCATGACCCGCAACCTGTCCTCCACCGAGCTCAAGCGCCTGCACCACACCTGGCGCGAACCGACGACGCAGCGCCTCGCCTTGCTGCTCGACGGCGTGCAGACCCCCTTCAACGTCGGCGCGATCCTGCGCACCGCCGCGGCCTACCGCGTCGACCACCTCTGGCTCGTCGACCCCACGGCCTCCCCCACCGATGCCAAGACCCAGAAGACGGCGCTCGGTTCGCAGAAGTACCTCACCTGGACGATCCTCCCGTCGGTGACCGAGGCGGCGACGCAGATCCGCGACGCCGGCTACGCACTGATCGGCGTGGAGCTGGCGGAAGGCGCCGAGCCCCTCTTCGCGCTCGACCTGGCCCGCGACGTGTGCCTCGCCGTGGGCCACGAGGACCGGGGCCTGTCGAGCACCTGCCTCGACGCGTGCGACGCCATCGGGTTCCTCCCGCTGCTCGGCAAGATCGGTTCCCTCAACGTGGCCACGGCCGCATCGATGGCGATGTACGAGGCCCGCCGCCAGGACTGGCAGCGCCCGCCGCAGCTCGCGGGACCCACCGAACACCCCTGAGCGACGCTCAGATGCGGAGCGGGTCGACCTCGACGCGGAGTCGACCGCCGGGGCGAGGCGTCGCCGCGAGCGCGCGGCACAGCGTGGCGTGATCGGGAGCACGAAGCAGCCACTGGCCGTCGCTGGGGCCGAGCACGTCGACGCCCAGCGGCGCGCCGAACGCTTCGATGAACGCCGGCGCCGAGGCGCCCGACACCGCCGCGAGCGCGGTCACCGGGGGGAAGCGCAGGAACTCGCGGCGGACGCGCTCGGCTTCCGAGGCGACGGTGGGATCCGCGTGGAGCGCGGCGGTGATCACCTGGTGGTGCGGCTGGCGCGTCTGGATCAGGACGCGCCCGCCGCCACCCCGTCCGCCGACGATCCGCGCGGCGCGGGCCAGCAACGCCAGCGCTTGCTCGGCTGCCCGATAGCGCGGGGCCAGGAGCTCCTGGTCGAAGTCGAGGAAGGCGACGAGCGACGCCCGGTGCACCTGGTGCAGCGCCGCCTCGGTGCCGACGAAGAGGCGCTGCTCGTCGTGCGTCCGCGAGTCGAGGGCCTCACGGTCGCTGCTGACCTCGAGCACCGGCGCGTTCGTGAGCGCCTCGAGCTCCTCGCGGGCGCGTGTCACGCCCACGCGCAGGTTCTTGAGCGAGGTGCCGCCGCAGCCCTGGCAGACCTTCGGGCGGGCGGTCGCGCAGCGGCTGCAGACGAGAAGGCCATCGTCGGTCATCGCCAGGATGATTTCGTTGCCTTCCTGCGCCAGCGCTA
>CAYUOL010000356.1:6439-6689 GCA_964446345.1 uncultured Iamiaceae bacterium
CGCGTGGTCTCACCGCACGTGGCGCACACGAGCAGGCGCGACCGACCCTTGCGGTTCAGGATGCACACGGCGCGGTCGGCGTCGCGCAACGCCGTCACGAGCCGGGGCGAGTACAGGCCCGCTCGTGCCGGATCCTCGTCGCGCCGATCGACGACGTCGATGATCGGCCAGCCCCGCCGCTCCGCCGCGCGGGAGGGCGTCACGACCGGCGCCCACGCCTGCGCCTCGAGCGTCGGGATCGGCGAGACGA
>CAYUOL010000357.1:0-6684 GCA_964446345.1 uncultured Iamiaceae bacterium
CCCGGATCCGCACGGCGCTGTCCGGGCCCTGTCGATCAGACGAGACGTCACGCCGCCGGCAGCGTCACCAGGAAGCGGGCCCCGCCGAGCGCGCTGTCCTCGATGACGATCGTGCCGTCGTGGCGCAGGGCGCAGGCCCGCGCGATCGCGAGCCCGAGCCCGGTGCCGGTGTCGCGCTCGCCCGTCGCGGTGCCGCGCCGGCGTGACTCCTCGACGCGCACGAAGCGATCGAAGACGACGTCGCGCTGCCCCTCCGGGATGCCCGGTCCGTCGTCGTCGACGGTCAGCACGATCGTCCCCTCCTCGCGCGCGAGCGACACGATGACCCGCGTCGTGGCGTGGCGCGCGGCGTTGTCGAGCAGGTTGCCGACGAGGCGGCTGAGCTCGCGCCGGTCACCGAGCACCCGTCCGGCGACGACGCCGCTGAGGTCGAAGGCGATCTCGCTCGTCGGGCGGGAAGCGGCGGTCGACTCGGCCCACGCCATCACCAGCTCCTCGAGGTCGACCGGTTCCCGGTCCGTCGTCGCCGCGCCCTCGTCGAAGCGGGCCAGCGTCAGCAGATCGTCCACCAGCGCTTCGAGGCGCTGCTCGGAGGCGAGCACCTTGTCGTCGACGGCGGGCCAATCGGGATCGGGGATGCTCTTGGCGACCTCGACCGTCGACCGGATGGTCGTGAGCGGGGTCTTGAGCTCGTGCCCGGCATCGGACACGAAGCGGCGCTGCTGCACGGTCGCCGTCTCGAGCCGGTCGAGCATCTCGTTCATGGTGCGCGCGAGGCGATCGATCTCGGACGCCGAGCCGGGTTCGGCCAGCCGTTGCGTGAGCGTGGAGTGCGAGATCTGGTCGACCTCGGCCCGCAGGCGCTCGACGGGGCGCAGCGCGCGGTCGACGACGACCCAGACGATGGTGGCCACGGCGATCGCGACGAGAGGGAGGAGCAGCAGCAGCACCCAGCGCAGCGTCGAGATCGTCTGCCGCACGTTGTCGAGCGAGGGGCGGGCGATGAGCGTGAGCGAGCCGTTGGGCGTCTGGGCCTGGCGCTGCACGAAGACGAAGTCGCCCGTGGCGGCGTTCGCCGCGGACCCGGCCGCGGTCGCGGGGCCGGAGGCGCCGCCCGGCCCGTTCGGGGTGGCTCCCGCGGCGCCCCGGCCCGGCCCGTTCGTCGTCCCTCCAGCCGTTCCCTCGCCCGTTCCCTCGCCCGTTCCTCGTGCGGTCTCGCCCCCCGGGCCGTTCTTCGTGCCGGCGCCGACGGGCTGGCCGCTCGGGGCGTCCACGACCACCCGCTCGGGCAGCGGCGCCACGATCACGTTGCCGTTCGCGTCGAGTGCTTCGACCGGCACGCCGTCCCCGAGGCCGAGGATCACCTCCCGCGGGTCGGCGCCCTGCTCGAGCTGGGGGGTCACCTGCGACAGCAGGCGGGCGCTGTCCGACCGCAGGCCGTCCTCCAACGAGGCGTTGACCCGGGCGATGGCGACGAGCGAGGTGAGGGCGAACAGGACGGTGAACGCGACGGTCGCCGCCACGGTGATGCGCACCCGCAGCGAGCGCAGCGCACGAGGACCGCGTGGCGGGGGGATCGGCGCGGGCTCGGCCTTCGTCGGCACCACCGGAGGGATGCGATCGCGCGTCCCCACGGGTCAGCCCTCGTCCTTCAAGCGGTAGCCCACGCCGCGGATCGTCTCGATCGTCGACCGTCCGAACGGTTCGTCGATCTTCTTGCGGAGGTAGCGGATGTACACGTCGACAACGTTCGAGTCGGCGGGGTAGTCGGGGCCCCAGATGTCGGTGAGCAGGTCGCGGCGGCTCAGCACGGTGCCGGCGTGGCGCAGCAGGCACTCGAGCAGCGCGAACTCGCGCGGCGTGAGGTCGACCGCCTCGTCGCCGACCCGGCAGGAGCGGCTGGCGGGGTCGAGCGTCACCGCGCCCGCCTGCAGCACCGGCGCCCGGCGGGGCCCGCCGCGCCGCACGAGCGCGCGGAGCCGCGCGACGAGGACGACGAACGAGAACGGCTTCGAGAGGTAGTCGTCGGCGCCGGTGTCGAGCGCCTCGGCCAGGTCGTGGTCGCCGCTCTTGGCCGTGAGCATGAGGATCGGGGTGTCGTTGCCCTCGGCGCGCAGGCTGGCGCAGACGCGGTAGCCGTTCATGCCGGGCAGCAGGATGTCGAGCAGGATCGCCGCGTACGGGTGCTCACGCGCCCGCCACAGGCCGTCGAGCCCGTCGTGGCTGACGTCCACCTCGAAGCCCTCGGCGCGCAGGCCGGTGGCGACGGCGTCGGCCAGGTCCACCTCGTCCTCGACCACCAGGATGCGCACCCCTGGATCATGTCGCACCGGGCCCTCGTTCCCCCGTCGCACGGTGAGAGCGCTCTCATCGACTGCCATCGTCGTGCCATCGACGATCCCGCACCCTCCGAGCATCCCCGTCCTCGCATTCGCGACCCGTTCGCGACCCGTCCCCCGATCCCGGAGGTCACCCCGATGAACACCCACGACCACACCCCCGTGCGATGGCGCCGAGGCGTCGCCGCCGGCGCACTCGCGGCACTCTGCCTCCTCGGCGCAGCCGGCTGCGGCAAGGCGGTCGCCACGAGCGACGTCGCCAGCCTCGGCTCGAGCGCCGGCACGACGCCCGGCACCAACCCCGGCACCGGCGGCGGCGACGAGAAGAAGGATCCCGAGGACGCGATGCGCGAGTTCGCGAAGTGCATGCGCGACCACGGCGTCGACATGCCCGACCCCGAACCGGCCGCGAACGGCAAGCCCGGTCGCGTGGTCGTCGGCAAGGGCCCCGGCTCGAAGGACTCGCCGATGGACAAGGACAAGATGGATGCCGCCAACACCGCGTGCGCCCCGATCATGGAGAACGTCGCGCAGGACCAGGCGCATCAGCTCGACCCGGCCGAGGCCGCCAAGATGAAGGAGCAGGCGCTCGCGTTCTCGAAGTGCATGCGTGAGCACGGCATCGACATGCCCGATCCGCAGTTCAGCTCCGGGCCGGGTGGCGGCGGCATGAGCGTGTCCATCGGGGGGCCCGGCTCGGACGGCAAGGGCCCCGATCCCTCCTCCCCGGCGTTCAAGGAGGCCGAGCAGGCCTGCGAGTCGCTCATGCCCGAGGGGCCGAGGACCGACGGCGACGGCGGCGACGTGAGCATCGGCGAGGGACCCGGCACCCGCACCGACGGTGACGCCGGCTCGACGGGAGGCGGCAAGTGAGCGGCACGCGGACCGAGCCCACGGGCGCGGCGGCCGCCGATGGGTCGTCGCCGACGAGCGCACCGCCGCGGCACCTGCGCCCTCCGGACGTGTCCCCGCCGTCGCCGGACGCCGCATCCCCGGCGGGTTCTGCGTCCGGGCCTCAGGCGGGCCCCGCGTCCGCGTCGTCTTCGGGCTCGCGGCCGGGGCGCGGCGTCGGCGACGTCGTGCCGCCGCTCCCGGGCCGGCGCCGGGCGCGCCTGGTGATCGCGGGCGTCGTGGTGGTCGCACTGATCGGCGGGGGCGGGGTGATCGCCCGCGGCAGCGGGACGTCCTCCCCGGCCGGCTCCGAGAGCGCGACCAGTGTCCCCAAGGGGACGACCACGGCCGAGGTGACGACGCGCGACCTGATCGAACGGACGACCGTCGACGGCACGCTGGGCTACGGCGACGCGGTTCCCTTGTCCGGCCCGCAGGGCACCGTGACGGCGGTTCCGGAGGTTGGCGCGACGATCGAGCGGGGGCAGACCGTCGTGCAGGTCGACGGCGTGCAGGTGCCGCTGTTCTACGGGACGGTCCCGCTGTGGCGCGCGCTGTCGGGAGCCGTGAGCAAGGGCCCGGACATCAAGGTGCTCGAGGAGAACCTGCAGGCGCTCGGCTACGCGGACGGCCTGGCCATGACGGTGGACGAGACGTGGGACGACGCCACCCTCGTCGCCGTCGAACGGTGGCAGGAGGCGATGGGCCACGCCCAGACCGGGACGGTCTCGCCGGGCGACGTGATGGTGCACGACGGGCCGGCCCGCATCGCGAAGGTCGAGGCGAAGGTCGGGCAGCCGGCGCAGGGAGCCGCCGGGCTCGTGCAGGTCACGGGCACGACGCGCCGCGTGCAGGCGAAGGTGAAGGCCAGCCAGCAGTCGCTCGTGAAGAGCGGCGACGCCGTCGTGATCGAGCTGCCGGACCGCACCGCGACGAACGGTCGCATCACCAAGGTCGGGACCGTGGCGGCGGCGGACAGCACCGGCAACGGAAGCGACAGCGAAGCCACGCTGACGGTCGACGTCGCCCTCGACGACCCTCGCGCGGCCGGGTCGCTCGACCAGGCGCCCGTCAGCGTCAAGGTGACGTCGAGTGCCGCCAAGGGCGTGCTGGCCGTGCCGGTCAACGCCCTGCTCGCGCTGCGGGAGGGCGGGTACGCCGTCGAGGTGAAGCGGGACACGGGTTCGCAGCTCGTCGGCGTGAAGCCGGGTGCCTTCGCCGACGGCTGGGTGCAGGTCACCGGCGACGTGCACGAGGGCGACACCGTGGTGGTCCCCAAGTGAGCGGCCCGAGCCCCGTCCTCGAGCTCGTCGACGTGACGAAGGAGTACCCGGGCACGCCGCCGGTGCGGGCCGTGGACGCGATCGACCTGCGGGTCGACGAGGGCGAGTTCGTCGCCATCGTCGGTCCGTCGGGTTCCGGGAAGTCGACGCTGCTCGCGTTGATGGGCGCGCTCGATCGCCCGAGCGCGGGCACCGTGCGCATCGACGGGCACGACCTGAGCACGCTCAACGACCGGCGCGTGTCCGGCGTGCGGGCGCGCAGCATCGGCTTCGTGTTCCAGCAGTTCCACCTGATCGACGGGCTGAGCGCGCTCGACAACGTCGCGAGTGCCCTCGTCTACCGCGGGGTGACGGCGCGCGAGCGACGGCGTCGAGCGGCCGTGGCGCTGGGGCAGGTGGGGTTGTCCTCGCGGATGACCCACCGGCCGTCGCAGCTCTCGGGCGGCGAGCGCCAGCGCGTCGCCATCGCACGGGCACTCGTCGGCGAGCCGTCGATCATCCTGGCCGACGAACCGACCGGCAACCTCGACACCAAGACGGGTGACGAGATCATCGGGCTGCTGCTCGACCTGCACCGCGACGGCGCGACCGTCGTGATGATCACGCACGACGAGCACCTCGCGGCGCGCATCCCCCGGCGCGTGCTGGTGCGCGACGGCCATCTCGAGGAGGCGTCATGACCGCCACGCTCGTGCCCCCGCCGTCGTCTCCGGCCGGGGACGACGCACCGGTAATCGAGAGCCGGCGCCGCGTGGCGCGCTCGCGCTTGCGGATCGTCGATGCCATCGGCGTCGGCACGATCGGGCTGCGGGCACGCCGCGGGCGCACGATGCTGACCGCGCTCGGCATCGCGATCGGCATCGCCGCGATGGTGGCGGTCGTCGGCATCTCGGCCTCGAGCCGCGCCGACCTGCTGGCCCGGCTGGACCGGCTCGGCACCAACCTCCTGCAGGTCACCCCGGGCCAGTCGTTCCTCGGCAAGGACTCGGCGCTGCCGGAGACGAGCCCGGGCATGATCCGTCGCATCGCTCCGGTCACCGACTCGGCGGCGATGGCGAACGTGTCGGCGACCGTGCGACGCTCCGACCTCGTCAGCGCCTCGGAGACGGGCGGCATCGCGGTCAACGCCGCCGAGCCGGGCCTGGCCTCCACGCTCGGCGCGCGTCTGCGGCACGGCGCGTTCCTCAACGAGGCCACCGCGCGCTACCCGACGGTGGTGCTCGGCGCGAAGGCCGCCGAGGTGCTCGCCATCGCGGACCTCGACGGCGATCCACAGGTCTGGATCGGCGACCAGTGGTTCTCGGTCGTCGGCATCCTCGAGCCGGTCGAGCTCGTGCCCGACCTCGACCGGTCTGCGTTCGTCGGCTTCCCCGTCGCCGAGGAGCGCCTGGGCATGGATCCGGCGCCGACCACCGTGTTCGTGCGCACGGTGCCCGAGAAGGTCGACCAGGTGCGCGCCGTGCTGGGCGCGACGGCGAACCCCGAGGCCCCGAACGAGGTGCGCGTCAGCCGGCCCTCGGACGCGATCGCCGCCCGCGCCGCGACGGACCAGGCGCTCACCGCGCTGCTCGTCGGCCTCGGCGGCGTCGCGCTCTTCGTCGGCGGCGTCGGGATCGCCAACGTGATGGTGATCTCGGTGCTCGAGCGTCGCAACGAGATCGGCGTGCGTCGCGCGCTGGGCGCGGCTCGCATCCACGTCCTCTCGCAGTTCGTCATCGAGGCGGTGCTGCTCGCCGGCATCGGCGGTGTGCTCGGGGTGGCGCTCGGGGCGGTGGTCACCGCGGTGTACGCCACGCGCCAGGGGTGGGTCGTGGCGGTTCCGGGTCCTGCGCTGGCGGCCGGCGTCGGCGTGGCGCTGATCGTGGGCGCCATCGCCGGCCTGTACCCGGCCACCCGCGCCGCCCGCCTGGCGCCCGCAGACGCCGTGCGCGCGTAGACCAGCCGACCGCTCGGGGCCGCTCGCACGGCGTCGCCGGGGTGGCGGGGACGTTCGCACTGGCGTCACCGGGGCGGCGGGGTCGTCGTGCCGTTTTGCAGGGCCGGGGGTCGTTCGCCGCGGCGTCGCCGGGGTGGCGGGGGCGTTCGTGCGGCGTCGCCGGGCTGGCGGGGTCGTCGGGGATAGCCGGGGAGGCGGGGTCGTTCGCTCGGTCGTGGGTTGGCGGGGTCGTCCG
>CAYUOL010000358.1:0-1306 GCA_964446345.1 uncultured Iamiaceae bacterium
TCTGTCCGGCCCGGGTCAGGGTGTAGGTGGCGCCGGGGGCGAGGTTGATGTGGTTGACGCCGGGCAGGGCGTTGGCCTGCTGGACCGCGGCGCGCAGGGTGCACGTGTTGAAGAAGGTGCGGCACACGCCGTCCGCCGTGTTCCAGTCGGGGCGGTCGTCCGTCGCGTTGACCGTCAGCCCGCTCACCACGGTGAGGTTGACCCGACCCTCGTCGTACGTGACGTCGTAGCGCAGGCCGTTGGTGAGCAGATCGCCCGTGATCGTCGCGAACGGCGTCGTGCTCGCGAGGATCTGCCACGAGCTGCCCAGCGCCGGCACGAACCCGCTCGCCGTCTGCAGCTCGAGCGCCCCGCCGATGACCGAGTCGTAGCTGGTCACGACCCGGTCGGTGCCCGAGGGGGTGACGTCGATGCGCACGTGGCTGCCGGTGCCACCGGTGTAGCGCGAGAGCACGAGCGAACCGGCGTCACCTGGAGCGTCGCCGGGGGCGAGCGTGCCCTCGCCCTGCACGTGCGCTTGCACCACGCCCGTGCCGGCCAGCGTGCCGCCGCTCAGGCCGAGCGAGCCGGACACCACCGTGAGACCCGATGCGCTCTTGACCGTGGTCGTGCCTTCGGGCTGGTCGTAGCTGCCGGCGGTCAGCGAGCGATTGGGTTGGACGGTGACGATGCCGCGGTTCGTGAACGACCCGAGCGTCGCGTTCTGGTCGTAGACCAGCTCGCCCGTTGTGGTGTTGAGGGTGACGGCCAGGATGGGCTGGCCGCTCATCGTCACGAAGGGACCGCCCTGGAAGACGAAGGCGGCGGCGTTCGTGGTGACCTGACCGGGTGTCGTGCCGGCGATGTACATCGGGGCGCCGAGCTCGAACCGCCCGCCGGTGATCGTCGCCCCGCTGATGTTGCGCAGGCCGCCGGTCAGGATCGAGTACCCGCTCTGGGCCTTGTAGGTGCCGAGGTTCTCGACGTCGATGGCCATCGTGCGGGTGTTGCTGCCGTTGAACGCTGCCGTGACGGTGCCGTCGGCGGCGTTGGTGAACCTCGACGCGGCGTTTCCGCAGTCCGACATCGTGTGGTTCTCGTTGCCGGTGATGGTGAGGGTCGCGTGGTTCACGAGCTGCGAGCCGCCGCAGAGCTGGATGGTGCGGTCGTTGCCGTCGTTCCACGACGCCCAGTTCACGGTGCCGTGGTTGTCGAGCACCGCGCCGTCGAAGAGGCCGCCGGCGTACCAGGTCGTGGTGGCCCCGCTCGCGTTGGTCCACGTGCCGGGCCCTTCGTAGCGACTCCAGATCGTCGCGTCGCCGACGAT